>NZ_JAOQKB010000014.1:0-76876 GCF_025567215.1 Huintestinicola butyrica | reverse complement strand
TTTTTATTTTTAACAACTGCATTTTCTCGCTTTTCTGCACCGATATATCCACTGTCACCGTATAATTCTTCCTCTTCTCCATGCATAAGATTAGGCGTTGCTGTTACATCGTGTTCATTAGCACCTGTTACTTTCAGATGATGTACAAGTCCGCTGTCCTTATCTACTCCGATATGAGCCTTATATCCAAAGTGCCATTGGTTTCCTTTCTTCACGGAATGAGCGTCCTTATCACGCTTTTTATCCTTGTTCTTTGTCGATGACGGCGCAGCAATAAATATGCGAAGCATCAGCTCAAGGTCGTAGGGCTTGTTTCCGTGCTCTCCTTTGTAATAGTACGGTCTGATTATCCCTATCCACTCGTCAAATGGTATTATCCGCTCTATCTTTTCAAGAAATTCTTTTTTGTTTGTTTTGGCCTGCGCCAGTTCATCGCTTATAAGCGAGAATGTCAGTTGTTTATTCATACTTATATTATACATTTTTTGCTGCTTTTCAAGGATTTGTGCGGTTTTGCCTTAATTTGTCCTAAGTGTTTTTCTACGCTTTTTTTCTTCATACATAAGCTTGTCGGAATATCGGATAAGCTCATCAAAGCTCGGCTTTTCACCGTTTTGGGTTATGTAGATTCCAACGCTTGCAGCTATTTTATAAGGCTTTCCCGAGCGTTCGTTTACGCAGTCAAGCTCTTTATATAGCATACCTCTTATGTTATTTTCAGTACCGCAGCAGGGAAATACAGCCATTATCTCATCGCCGCCGAAGCGTGTGCAGGCAGCATTTGGCGGACAAACTCTTTTTAAAGCCTGTGCAGTATTTTTTATGGCAAAATCGCCGTTATCGTGACCGTACTTGTCGTTTATGGCTTTCAAACCGTCAAGATCGCACATAATCACCGCCAGTGAATTGCTGCCCAGACCACGAAGTATGTTTTCATACTCGATAAGGAAGCCGTGTCGGTTGAAAAGCCCTGTCAGAGCGTCGATCCTTGATATCTCATCGACCTTGTTAAGAAGATAATGCTGGTGACGAAGGTTTCTCAGTCCCCCAAGAGCATTGTTCAGCATATTGACTGTCTGCGGGATCTTGTAGTAATTGCTGGGTATATAGCTTGAAAAATGATAACAGGTGTATCCCATCGGTACACCCAGATAGCTGAGTGCGGTAAAAATTAAGCAGCGTCCGATAAAGCCGTTCATATTCGGGATAATATCTCTGCCGTCCATATTATAAGGAATGAATTTTTCTCCAACACTCTTCTTCAGGTCAATATCGTCGCTGTCATAGAGAACGAACATTTTGTTTCTAAAGCGCATTTGGATCTTTTCCTCAGGATTTACCGATTCATCTATACATTCACTTTTGATAACACAGGTCATTGCATACATAAGATCGTCTTTACGCATTTCATCGGCGATATCCGCAAAGCTTTTACATTGCTGTATGCGTTCGCTGACGTTCGAGAGAATGATATTTTCATCCTGAAAGCGGTAAAACTTATTCATAAGCTCGTTATACGAAGCTGAAGAATTAAACTTCATTCTGTGTTTTTCACTTTTGCAGCCGCAGGATTCGTTGATTATCAGTTCAGGAAACAGAGGAATATTTTTTGCCGCATATCCTTCTGAAAAAATTGTATTTACTGCATGGCATATTTCTTTAGCATTGGTCAGAGGATAGATGCCTGAGGACGAAACAGTGGGGTCTGCGCTGTATATTGTTTCAATTCCGTCAAATCCCGTAATCGCAACATCGTCCGGCACAGAAATGCCTTGATCCTGAAGATAGTTTGTAACCGCAACTGCCATTTGATCGTTGGCGCATACAATAGCTCTCGGGAGCCTGTTTTCTTTTATCAGCTTTTTGACAGCGTCAATGGCAGGCACCGACCAGTAATCGCCGTAGCTTACCATACTGTCGTCAAACGGGATATTATTTTCGGAAAGCACATTCCTGAAAGCCATGATACGTTCATCAGAATAATATTCACCTTTGACTCCCGCTATCATGTGAATATTTGTGTACCCGTGGTACTTTACCATATGGGAAACGATATCAGCAAAACCGTCACCTCGACGATACTCAAAATTGATACAGTCAGAGATATTTTCTCCCAGAGATATTACCGGAAGCCCCATTTCTCTGTATTTCTGCGCTAAAGCTTTGCAGAAGTCATAATTCCCGAAACGATCAGACTGAATAATAACCACATCGCAGAAGGAGGGGTCAATCAGATCAAAAACAGCTGTTTCTGCACTGCTGCTGTTTTTGTCAGGTCTTGAAATGCAGTTATATACAAATAAACGGCAGCCGATATTACCCAGCTGCCCGTCCAGTTCGTGAATCAGTTCAAAACATTCTCTGTCCTGGATACGACAGATACAAAGGGCAGCTATCTTATATTTTCCTATCATGTTAATCGCCTCATAATTCAGGTCTGATATAAGAACCCGTCTTCACAAGCATATGCGCACGTCTTTTCGGCAAATTTTGCCGCAGACTGCGTTAAAAATCCTTGCCGGGCGAAAGCCCGCCTGCGGATTTTTGCCTACTCTGCAACAAAATTATGCTCGAAAATCCGCACACATTTCTTATGAAGACAGGTTCTAAAAAGCAAAAGGATTTTTAAAATCGGTATATTATTTCTTTATTATACCATATCCCTAACATTGTGTCAATCAACTTTAGCGTATAAATGACGGAAAACGGTGGTGTGAAATAACGGATCCCCCCGCAGATCTTGCAGGGGGATATCGCATAGAACAATGTTAAACTGGAATGATCTCCCAAAGCTGATTTGCCTGTCCGTTGTAATCCCACTGGATTATATTGGCGTTATCTTCTGAGGAGATACCGGAAACATCAAGAGCCTTTCCGCTGTTTCTGTTAATGATCTTCCAGCAGTCATCTACACGGATAATGCTCCATTCCTGATTTGCTCCGCCGCCGTACTGCCACTGCTGAACGTTTGCTCCGTTGTTGCAGGAAACTCCTTCAACATCCAGCACCTTTCCGCTGGCATAATTTTCGATCACATAATATCCGTTATCAAGCTTTTTAAGGTACCATTTCTGATTGTTATATCCGTTATAGGTGTACTGAAGCACATTTGCACCGTTATCGGGTGAGCCCCAGTAAAGATCCAGTGCCTTGCCGCTGTTCTTGGAACGAAGCATATAAAGTTGATTGCTGTCAAACTGTCCATCGGAGGAAGGCGCAGACGGCTCCGAGGGAACAGAAGGTTCAGCGGGGCCGGCGGAGGGCTTTGTATAGGATATCCAGTCATACTGAGCAGTAAGGGGTGCGACCCCGTTGTATCTGTTCAGCCAGCTATCAACGCCTGTACCGTTCCATATATTCATCATGATTTTTCCGGGAGTTGAGGGAATATCTTTCGTGGCAGTATATACAGGCTTTTCATCAACATACCAGGTAATACTGCTCTCGCCCCAGTAAAAACCGTAATGGTGGAAACCTTCCGAGGCATCAAAGCCCAGATCATAAAGATATTCGTGATTTCCAACGCCGTTTGTATAGTAATTGAACTGTACCTTTGTGGTATCCTTGCCGAGAAATTCAATATCTATCTCGTCCCATACCGTGCCATCGGTGGGTCCTGTATATGTAAAAAATGAACTTACAATACCATCGTTTTTGGCAGGCTTCATACTTACATCATACATTCCGTAACCGAAGGTCTGATTGGTTCGGCATTCACCGCCTGTATATCCGCTCCAACCGTTTCCGTAAATTGAGAGGTTCAGCTTGCCGTCCGAAAAGCCGACATTTGCAGAGCTCCAGGTACAGTCAAACATTCCGCCGTTTGACCAGCCGTCTGCGATCTGCATTTTATCTGTATCATAAGCATCAAAGCCTTCACCGAAATATTCGCCGTCAAACTGAGCCGAGTATGCACTTACAGATGTGATACATATTGCTGCAGCCGATGCCGCTGCAATGAGCCTGATGAAAAACTTTTTCATTTTAATACAACCTTTCTTATTAGAACCTGTCTTCATAAGAAATGTGTGCGGATTTTCGAGCATAGTTTTGTTGCAGAGTAGGCAAAAATCCGCAGGCGGGCTTTCGCCCGGCAAGGATTTTTAACGCAGTCTGCGGCAAAATTTGCCGAAAAGACGTGCGCATATGCTTGTGAAGACGGGTTCTTAAATAAAACTACGCCAAATAATCGTATGTCTGCTTATGATCTAAAGCTTGAGGATAATGCTGTCAAGAATATTGATGCGGTATATCATCATCAACTTTACACCCCCTCTGTTTTATTTTTTTCGATCACACTGCCTTTGGGTTTGTATTTTTAATATACCTTTATTTTACGAAAAATAATATCAGTATTTTGATTTCATTGTCAGGATTTTGTTGTATTTTGGAATATGCAATAAATTGTTTTGTAATATTGATAAAAAAATATGCACAACATCCAAAATAGTATATGCGAATTATTATTCATTTTTTTACATAACAAAACCGCCGTTCCCAATGTATAGGAAAACGGCGGTTTCAAATTATTCAGCATATCTCATTCGTCAAAAGGAACGAAGGAAATTGACTCGTATTCTGCGGTAAGAGGCATATGACTGTCATCAAAAGCTTTAAGCCAGCCGTCCACACCGGTTCCGCACCAGGCATTCATCATTATTTTTCCCGGGGTAACGGGTATATTTTCCGTTGCGGTATAGGCTTCCTTTCCGTCAACGAACCACACTATCTTATCCTTATGCCACTCAAAGGCATAATCGTGAAAATCCTCGGAAGCATCAAAGCCAAGGTCATAAAGATACTCGTGATTTCCCTTGCTGTCGGTGAAATAATTGAACTGCACCTTTGTTGTGTCCTTGCCAAGAATTTCAATGTCTATCTCGTCCCAGGGATTATTATCTGAAGGTCCTGTATAGGTGAAAAAAGAGGAAACAACACCGTCATTTTTTATTGCTTTCATTCTGACTTCATATCTGCCATAGCCGTAAAAATCCTTTGAACGGTATTCCGCACCCGAATAAGGCACACTGCCGTCCTTTTTGTCCTTGTCGATGATAAGCTGCATTCTTCCGTTTTCAAAGGTGCAGTTTTCCTTGCGCCATGTGACGTTGAACATACTTCCGTTGCACCAGCCGTCGGCACACTCAAAAAGCGATGATGCACCCTTTGTCAGGTCAACATCTGAAATGCTCTCAGATTCTGTGACAGCAGATGTCTCCGAAACGGCTGCTGTTTCTGAGGATTCGGATTTTTCGGAGGTTGCTCCACAGGAACAGAATATTGCAGTGCAGGAGATCAATGCGGCAATAATGCAAAGTATATTTTTCTTTTTCATATTCAAAAAGTCCTTTCCGTAAGATTTATAGTTATATTGTACTTTTCTTACAGCTCAAAATATATCACAACTTTGCGTATCATATCATTTTTTTGCACTGTTTTGCTTTATATCGCCCCAGTTGTCACGGTAATATTTCTTTCTGAACTCGTTGGGGGTCATTCCCGTGTATTTTCTGAAAACGCTTATAAAATGGCTGTGAGATGTAAATGCAAGATAATTCCCGATGTCCGCAGGGGGATAATCGGAATATTTCAACATATTCTGAGCCGTTTCAACTCTTTTCACGGCAATATATGTGCTAAGTGAAACTCCCACTTCTTTTTTGAAAAGCCGTGATATATATGAGGGGCTGAGGGAGACATATTCCGCAATTTCCGTCTCGTTTATCTTTGAATGCAGATGATCATAAATATAGTCCATTGTCATTATGACAGGCTTGGAATACACATCTGCCGTGGCGAGTCTGTTCATCTGTCGGGTAAATTCAAGGACGGCTTCCTTGTGAAGAGCATGGATATCCTTTTCGGTCATACATTTGTCTGCTTTCAGAATATACAGATCGCTGAGAGTATAAGCCGTCTCCATTTCCATTCCGCCCTCAACGCAGAAACGGGTTATCAGAGCTATTGTGACAATAAAATGATATCTGAGATTTCTCAGAGGGTCGTTTGACAAAATTCCCGCTCCGCTTCCACCGAGAGGTGTCATTACCCGCTCAACGCCATCGACATCGCCTTTTTTTACGCATTCGTAAAATTCAAATTCCTTTTCAAAGGGCGAATGTCTGAACCCATATTCTCTGTTAAGAAAAGCTTTATATGAAAGTTCCTTTTCTGTTTGTGACATCTTACCACCTCACATTTTATTATACAGCATACCGATAAAAATTACAACAATCTTTTGATAAAAAAAGCAAAAATGTGATATTTATTATGCAGGAAATATGTTTAAATTAAATTACAATAAATCACGGCACAAACATAAAAGGAGTTGTTCATTATGAAAAATGTCAAGAAAGCGATAGCATTTATCTCTGCACTGACACTGATGGGAACAGTGACAGCCTGTGGAAGCACCGACAGCGGTACATCATCAACATCAGCCGAGACCTCTGCCACCACCGAGACTACTCCTGCCAAGGAGCTTGATGAAGAGGACAAGGCAGCGGTTGCGGAAATCGACACGGGAGATGATGAAAAGCTTGAAAACGGTACTGTAAAGTGGCTGTCCTTCTGGGATCTTAACCCTGCAAACGGCAAGCCCAAATCCGTTGAGCTGGAGCTTTTTGAGACAAAGTACGGCGGAAAGATCGAGTATATCCCAACTACATATGAGACCCGCTACAGCGACCTTTCCACACAGGTACTGGGCGGCACATCTCCCGACCTTTTCCCTGCCGCTGATCTTGACACCTTCCCGGGAAAGGCTATTGCGGGAATGTTTGAACCCTTTGACGATTATCTCGATTTTGACAGCGACCTCTGGAGCAGCGGTGCAAAAAAGCTTTCAGATGAGCATACTCTGGGCGGCAAGCATTATGTTGCCGTGGTTTCAACAGATGCAGGCTGCGTATGTATCTACAACAAGAAAACTATCAGTGAAAACGGTCTGCCCGACCCTGCTGAGCTCCTTGCCGAGGGCAACTGGAACTGGGATACTTTCAAGGATATGTGCGTGGAATTTACCGATCCCGAAAACAAAAAGTACGGTTTTGACGGCTGGTGGTTTGAGATAAACCTCCTGCTTACAACAGGAAAGCCGGTTATTGACATGAAGGACGGCGTTATCACAAGCAATCTTATGAGCGCTGAAATGGAACGTGCTGAAAACTTTATGCTTGACATGAATAAGATGCAGCTTCCTCTTCCTAAGGCAGAGTACAACTGGGTAGAGCAGCCCCAAAGAATCGCAGAGGGTACAACACTTTTCTATCCTTGTGGTGTATGGGCGCTTTATGAGGCTGACCTTTCAAAATTCGGCGAGCAGGGCGAAATAATGTTCGTTCCCATGCCCAAAGACCCCAAGGCTGACGAATACTACCTCCCCTCAGGCGTTGATGCTTATGCACTCTGCAAGAGCGCACCCAATCCCGAGGGAGCTGCGGCATTTATGAAGTGCAAGCTTATGGCTGTTGGTGATGAAAAAACCCAGGAAATCGCTGAAAAGCAGTATAGAGAGGATTACGGCTGGACTGACGAAATGATAGATATGTGGCACACAACAAAGGAGCTTACCAACGAAAATCCTGTTATCGACTTCTATGCAGGCACATCTTCAGACATATATGACCTTGTGCACAATCCCATCAAGGACGCTTCCTACAACGGCAAGGAGTGGTCAACAACACGTGATGAGATAAGCAGTGCCGTTCAGAATGAAATTGATGCACTTAATAAGGAAATTGAAGAAAACTTCTGATTTTCAAATAAACGCACGCATTCTTCATAAGAGGAATGCGTGCAAACCTATTGATGAAAGGAAATATCGTATGACTGAATTTACAGGCTACAGAAAAGGTGTAAACTTAGGTGGCTGGCTTTCCCAGTGCTGCCACACAAAGGAGCATTACGACAGCTTTATCACCGAGGAGGACATCAAAGTGATATCGGGTTGGATGACAGATCACGTCCGTCTTCCTGTTGACTACAATCTTCTTGAAGATGAAAACGGAAATTTTAAGGAAGATGGTTTTGGCTACATAGACAATGCTGTAAAGTGGGCAAAAAACTATGGACTGAACATCATAATCGACCTCCACAAGACCGCAGGATTTTCTTTTGACAAGGGTGAAAATGAGTCGGGATTTTTTGAAAGTCCCGCATTGCAGGAGCGTTTTTATAAGCTTTGGGAGCATATTGCGAAGCGTTATGCGGTAAGCGACGGAAGCATTGCATTCGAGCTTTTGAATGAAGTTACCGAACAGAGCTATAAGGACATCTGGAACAGTATTATAAAAAACTGCATTGAACGTATCCGCAGAATTGCCCCTGACACATATATCCTTGTAGGCGGCTACTGGCAGAACAGCCCCGATGCGGTGCCCGACCTTGAAGTTCCCTATGACGACAAGGTAATTTATAATTTCCACTGCTATGATCCGCTTATGTTTACTCACCAGGGAGCATACTGGGTGGAAAATATGGACAAAAATTTCAGGCTGCCATTTGACGATGTTGAGCCTCCGATCACTCCTGAATTTTTCATTGAAAGGTTCAGCAGGGCATATGATGCCGCAAAGGAGAACGGAACTGTTTTATACTGCGGCGAATACGGCGTTATCGACCTTGCCAAGCCTGAGGACGCCCTCAAATGGTTCAAGGCGATAAACACAGCTTTTGACAGGCTGGGAATATCCCGTGCGGTATGGAGCTACAAAAAGATGGATTTTGGTATTTCCGACAGCCGTATGGATAAAGTAAGAAATGAACTTATACAGTATTTATGATGCCTGTAATTGTCTTTAGCAATTCTGTTAAGTTCAAGTTGCCAAAGTTCTGATTTTATTCGTTTTTGATTGAATATGTGTTTTAGGTACTGATCAATGTTCTGTTGACATACTGAAAAGGAGGTTTATTGTTCCGGCAATAAACCTCCTTTAATCTTAATCTGCTTTTTCGGAGCACTATAAATTGTAATCATACGAACAAGTAAAATACCGCATTTATCTGTTCTCGCTTTTCTTCCAAGCTCCTGTATTTTGCTTCCTGTAATATTGGTTTTATTATTTCCCATTGACTTTCCGTCATATCACTTGTATATCTCATTGTTCTTTTATTATACCACATTTATCTTATGAAGACAGGTTCTTAAAAAGGCAATACGGTCACAGCTTGAAAAAGCAGCAGCGTAAATTTTACTGCATATTGTTAAAGTCATATCTCCAGATGACATATTCATCTTTTCGTGTGTGGTCGCCGACTACACGGCAATTAAATACCTTTCCTCCGCGGGCACATTCAAGGCAGACGTATCTTGGGTATCCAAGCTCATCATTGTCAATGGAATAGTAAAATGCTTTTCTGCTGTCGTTCATTATTTTTGTGGAATTAGGCTTGCCGAAATGTTCGGTAATATCGGAAACAGTCATTCCTTCGCTGAGAAATTCGGTGAAATCATCTTGTGTAAGCTCCCTTTCGGGGGTGAACATATATCCCATGGTCTCGCCGTCTATCAGCCTGTGGGTGTCTGGCTCGGGAATGATGTTGCAGTATATGCTCATATAGCTGTGGCTGAATGTTGATGCTTGCTTTGCTTCATCATTTTCAATACCGAACAGCGTGACACCGTTGTTTTCGGAGTTATGGTCATTCTGATTTATGCGTATATTGATATAGTACGTTTCTCCGTCAAGCTCACAGGTGTAGGCGTCGGAGGGCGTTTGCTGAAGCTGGCACTCTGAAAGCCCCTGAGGATAATATGTGAAAAATTCTTCAACGGAATCATCAAACAAATCGGAATTCCTGTAGCTTTCCGAAAACATTGACCTGAACTGGTCACGGTCATTTTCATCTGCCAACTTTAGCATCTGCTGAACGGTGTCAATGCTGTTTGTCGATTCAGGTAGCTCATAATGATCGGGAGAGACAAGTTCATTAACTTTGCGGGCGATCTGAACAGCGTTTGTAACTATTGCTACAAGCATGAATGCCATTATAGCGATACCCGATATTTTCAGTATTATGGGCCAAGCCTTTTTCTCGTTTTCAGGCTTGCGATGACTTCTGAGCCCCCAGTAAAACAGGGCGAAGCCACCGGCGAGAATAGCTAATAAAATCACATAATACAGTATTACCAGGAAGATGATCAAATAAGTAAATCCAACAAATCCCATTTTGCACCCATATCCTTTTTATAGCCTGTTTTAATATATTGTAAATTATATCATATATTCAGTGCTGCTTCAACATAATCCTGCAATCTTTTTATCTTTTGACTGAGAGCGGGGCGTGAAAGAGCCTCTGCCTTGACATACCCGCTCAAAAGTGCTATGATAATAGCAATAAATCAATGGAGGCGCAGTATGCAGAAAGAGATATTTCCTATTATCGGCAATGAAAAAGAGCTTCCTTTTTATGTGGTCGGAATCGGCATAGAGTGCTGGCAGTACCCTGTTAACAGAACAGGCGGATATGAATATCCTCAGCTTTTTGTGGCAAGAGAGGGCGAGGGCGAAGTCACTGTGGGCGGCGATACCTCAAAGATAACCCCCGGCACTGCATTTTTTATCCCCGCAGGCTGCCCCCACGAATATCACTCCACCTCCGAATCGTGGATACTGGATTGGGTGTGCTTCAGCGGAACTTATGCTGTGAATATGCTGGAACAGTGGAGCCTTAACCGATACAGGTGCTGCGCAGGCTGCGATACGGAGCGTATGCACCGAATAATGTCAAAAATATATTACACGATCAAAAGTGACAAGCTTTACGGAAATCACTATGCCTCCGCCCAGCTGTACGACCTGCTCATCGAGTACAGAATGATCGCCGACAACAGACCATCATCATTCAGCTCGGGCAATACTGCGGCTTTGGCGTATGTGCTGCAGTACATTGAGGAAAAATATGCTTCCCAGATAAAGCTCGGCGACCTGGCGGAAACGGCAGGGGTCACAGAGCAGCATTTGTGCAGGCTATTCAAAAAGAATTTCGGGCTTAGCCCAATGGAGTACCTTACAAAGGTGCGTATTCAGCACGCAAAGGAGCAGCTTATTTATTCACCGAAGACGATCGGCGAGATAGCTGTCGATACGGGCTTTCCCGACAGTTCGTATTTTGCGGTTGTTTTTAAAAAGCAGGAAAAGCTTACTCCTGGAGAATACAGAGGAACAAGATAGAGCTGTTGCACAAGTTGCAGCAGCTCTTTTTTGTTAAACAACACAGCAAAAAAATCCGCACAAATAAGCACAAAGGTAAAAAGTTTATACTAAGCACCAATTAAAAACTATACAAAAAATTGAGCATAATCTTGCGTATATGGATTATGCGATGATTTTTTGTCTATAGTTTTATTGGTGATTGGTATTAGTCCACCTTTTCAAAGGTGGCAGAGGTCAAGTGGGCGGAGCCACCTTGTCATCCTCCGCAGGTACGGACAAATATTAAAGTCCGTCTGCATAAAAATAAAGGTTCCCACAGTTCCCTTTTTTTCATCTATCATAAACCATACAGCATTTTAATATAATGTCAGTAAAGAATACTGCAAAGGACTGATATTATGACGGAGAACGAAAAGCTGTTTTTAAACGAAAATGCAAGAATATATCACGTCGGAAGGCCTGCACCTGTCAGAAAAAAACGCTCACGGAGTATCGTGTTCTGCGCTGCGGCCGCAGTGGTGCTGGCACTGTGGGAGGCTCCGGATAACAGTCACTTTACCGATATGATGAGAATTGCCGCTCAGGCAAGTGCAGGGGTGGAGCTTATGTGCTTTGACGGAATTTTCAGTGGCAATTCCACTGGCGCAAGTCCTGCCGACAATGCCAATATTGCGAATGAAGCCGAAAAAAATGTCAATAATATATCTGAGACGATATTGCCCTCAGATGAGGACGATATACTTATGCTTTCCAAGGGCAGCAGACGTATGCCCTCTTCCGCCGATGAGGAAAGTCTGGTGGAGGATTTTCTCCCCGAGCCTGCGGACAGCGGAACTCCTCTGCCGTATGCGGCTTCCTCCGACGGCAGCAAAAGCGGCAGGATAACCCAGACCACCTACACGGCAGGCAAGGGGGAGAATTACATCGACCTGCCTATGGGCGGTCAGATAAGAAATGTGACCAAGCTTTCGGCTGATGAGATTGCGGAAAATGCGGCTCTGCTCCCTGACTTTAAAATTAAGCTGAACGCTCCCGCAGATGAGCCGCAGGTGCTGATAATGCACACCCATACCACAGAAAGCTATGAGCCTTATCAGCGGGATTATTATGATGATTCCTTTACCTCCCGCACCACGGATATGAGCAAGAACATGGCTGCGGTGGGGGACGTTATGACAGAGGTGCTTGAGAAAAACGGCATCAGGACATATCACGACACCACTATCCACGACTATCCCTCATACAACGGTTCATATGACCGCAGCCGTGTGACGGTGGAGGGGATACTTGAAAAATATCCCTCTATCAAAGTAGTGCTGGACGTTCATCGTGACGCTATCGAGCGGGAGGACGGCGAGCGCATTGCTCCCTCCGTTACCGTCAACGGAAAAAGCAGCGCACAGGTAATGATAATCTGCGGCTGCGATGACGGCACTATGGGAATGCCCGACTGCATGAAAAATCTCCGCACGGCTGCCCTTTTCCAGCAGTATATGGAAAGCAGTTTCAGCGGACTTACCCGCCCCGTGCTGTACGATTACCGCAAGTACAACCAGGACATGACCACAGGCTCGCTGCTTATCGAGGTGGGCGGTCATGCGAACAGTCTGGATCAGGCGCTGTATGCAGGCGAGCTTACGGCGCAGGGCATATCGGAAGCGCTTATTTCAATAGGAGAATAAATAAAAATGACCGGTAAAATGAAAGCCAAAAAGAACAGCAAGTCGGCCTATATCCTGAAAATAATGAGCATATATGCGCTGTCGGCGGTGATACTTGCCGTGGGCAGCGCTGTGGTCAGCGTCAACTGCCACAACAGGGTCAGCAGCTCCAAGATGGTGCTGTTTGATGTGGAAAAGGAGGGGGACGAGCTTGTTATCACTGTTATGGACAGGGAATACAGGCTGTGATTTTTTTACGTCAATTTTACAGTTAAATTTTCATATCCGATTGACAGGGGTGGACAAATAATGTATAATAATAATGAACATCTATGCTGACATGGATGTTATAGTTTGGTTCAAAAGGATGTGAGTATATGGAATCCCGAAGTAGCGGTGTGATACCACGAGGGCGTTTTGCCTGCGCCGTGGATATTCTTTATGCTCACGTTTGGTTTATATAAGGAATTGAACTTTTTAAAGCTCTCCTGTCGGTAATGCGTGAGCTAGGCGCAGCGGTATTATGCCTCCTGTATATTAAGTTTAGGAGGTCGAATAAAATGGAAAAATACGAAGCGGTGGTACTTGTAAAGCACAGAGCATTCGTGCAGCTCAAGACCGCCCTCCAGAAGATGATGCCTGCGGACATTGCTCAGCTCCTCAGCGAAATGATAGAGGAGCAGGACGGATTCGGCGAAAAGGAGCTCACCCTCATTTTCAGAGTTCTTCCCAAGGAGCTTGCAGCCGAAACTTTTACTTATATGAGCAGCGATCTGCAGATGCTGCTTATCAACGCATTCTCTGACCGTGAGCTTAAGGCAGTGCTTGACGAGCTTTTCCTTGACGATACAGTTGATATCATCGAGGAAATGCCTGCCAACGTTGTTTCACGTATCCTTAAAACTACCGACCCTGCCAAGCGCAAGCAGATAAACGAGCTGCTCAATTACCCCGAGGACAGCGCAGGCTCCATTATGACAACGGAGTTTGTGTATTTCCGCCGTGATGATACGGTAAAGGAAGCCTTTGAGCGCATAAGGAGCGTCGGCGTGGTAAAGGAGACGGTTTATACCTGTTATGTCACTGACTGCCGCCGCCTTGTGGGACGTGTTTCGCTTCTTGACTTAGTTGTTGCGGACGAAAACGCCATTATCGAGGATATCATGGACTGCACTGTGGTAAGCGTAGGCACTCACGATGACCAGGAGGTCGTTGCGAACCTTTTCTCAAAGCACGACCTGGCGGCTTTGCCGGTTGTTGACGCTGAGAATCGTATCGTCGGAATCATCACATTCGATGACGCAATGGACGTTATCCGTGAAGAGAGCAACGAGGATATGGCAATGATGAGCGCCGTTATGCCCAATGAGGACGGCTACTTCAAGACCAGCGTGTGGAAGCACGCAAGGAGCCGTATCGTGTGGCTTCTGGTGCTGATGCTTTCCGCCACCATTACAGGCGCTATAACAAATCACTTTGAACCGCTTATATCCACCGTTCCGCTGCTGGTCTCATTTATGTCCATGCTTACGGGTACGGGCGGTAACTGCGGCTCCCAGTCATCTACCATGGTAATTCAGGGTATGGCGATGGAGGAGATAAGGCTGAAAGACTTTTTCAGGGTAGCGTTCAAGGAATTCCGCATTGCGCTCATATGCAGCGTTATTCTTGCGGCGGTAAACTTTGTGCGAATAATCATCATGTATCAGAACGTGAAGATAGCTGCCATTGTTTCCATAACCCTTATCGGAACGGTAATTCTTTCAAAGCTGCTGGGCTGTATGCTCCCCATGCTTGCAAAGAAGATACACATAGACCCTGCAATAATGTCTGCGCCCCTGCTTTCAACTCTGGTTGACAGCTGCTCCACTCTGCTTTACTTTACCATTGCCATGAAAATACTTAATGTTGCGGTATGATACCGGGCTTTTTCGGTTATGATACAATATATCCCAAGCATTCGGAAAGATTTTATTTTAACAAAAGAGGGTAGGATTTATGAGAAAAACCAAGATAGTGTGTACCGTCGGTCCCGCTACAGACAATGACGATATACTCAGAGAAATGATGCTTTCGGGCATGAACGTTGCACGATTCAACTTTTCCCACGGGGACTATGCAGTCCACGAAAAAAGATATAATCAGCTGTGCCGCATAAGGGACGAGCTGAAGCTTCCCATAGCCGCACTTCTTGATACCAAAGGCCCTGAGATAAGACTGGGCAAATTTGCAGACAGCACTCCCGTTACCCTGAACGATGGCGACAGCTTTGTGCTTACCACCGAGGAAAGAATATGCGACAAGGAGATAGCCTGCATTTCTTTCAAGGGTCTCCCCGGGGACGTGAGAAAGGGCACAGTCATTCTTATAAACGACGGAGCCGTTGAGCTGCGTGTTGAAAGCGTAAAGGGCGGCGAGATATACACCACCGTAGTTCACGGCGGCGAGATATCCGACAACAAGGGAATAAACGTTCCCGGCGTGGAGCTTTCCATGCCCTACCTTTCCGAGCGTGATATGAACGATCTGGAGTTCGGCGCAAAGATAGGCTTTGATTTCATTGCCGCTTCCTTTGTCCGCTGCGCTGCCGATGTGGCGTATCTGAAAAAATTCACCAAGAGCCTTGGCTGGGCATCCCCCCGCATAATCGCAAAGATAGAAAATTCCGACGGCGTAAACAATATCGACGAGATCCTTGAAGTGGCTGACGGCATAATGGTGGCAAGAGGCGATATGGGCGTTGAGATACCCTTTGAGCTTATCCCCTCTATCCAGAAGAGCCTTATCAGAAAGGGCTACAACGCAGGCAAGCAGGTCATCACTGCCACACAGATGCTGGAATCCATGATAACCCATGTGCGCCCCACCCGTGCGGAGATAACTGACGTTGCAAACGCTATTTATGACGGCACCTCCGCAATAATGCTCTCGGGCGAGACTGCCGCAGGCAAGCACCCTGTTGAGGCTGTACGCACCATGGCGCTTATTGCAGAGACCACCGAAAATGATATTAACTACGCAAACCGCCTGAAGAGCCGTCCCGATGATAAGGACAAGAACATCACAAACGCTATTTCCCACGCTGCCTGCACCACGGCTCATGACCTTGGCGCAAAGGCTATAGTTACCGTTACAAAAACAGGCGGAACTGCAAAGATGCTCTCAAAATTCCGTCCCTCCTGCCCTATAATCGGCTGCACTCCCAATCCTACGGTTTGCCGCCAGATGAACCTTTCATGGGGCGTTACCCCTCTTATGATGGACGAAAAGTCCAGCACGGACGAGCTTCTTGACGGCGCTATAGACGCAGCTGTTGAGCACGGTCTCTTAAAGGAGGGCGACGTTACCGTTATTACGGCAGGTATTCCTCTGGGCGTATCGGGCAACACAAATATGCTCAAGGTAACTACTGTGGGCAACAAGTCGGAAACTCATATAAAATAAAAGGAAGGCAATATAAATGAATTTTAAGAAGAATTTCAAGAAGATAACAGCTCTTGCGGCTGTAATGGCAATGGCTCTTTCAATGGCAGCCTGCGGTGCAGATAATGCCGCTGATAATACCGACACAGCTGCCGAAAGCACATCTGCGGCTGAAAACGCTGCCGAGACTGCTGAGATACTGAACTTTATCCCTCCCGAGAAGGGCGAGAAGATCGCTGTAATGACCGTAAAGGACTACGGCGAGATAAAGATAAAGCTTTTCCCCGAGGCAGCGTCCAAGGGTGTTGAGAACTTTATCGGTCTTGCGGACATGAACTACTATGACGAGCTTATATTCCACAGAGTTATCCCTCATTTCATGGATCAGGGCGGCGACCCTCAGGGAACGGGTATGGGCGGTCAGTCCATGTGGGGCGGAAGCTTTGACGGCGGTATCCCCGAAGGACTTTACCATTTCAGCGGAGCTATCGCATATGCAAACTCAGGCTCCACCTCCACCAACGGAAGCCAGTTCTATATCGTAAACACCGATGAGGGCGAGTGCGTCAGCGACGTTTCCTCATATCCCCGGAACGTTCAGGATATGTACAAGGAAAAGGGCGGCGTTCCTTACCTTGACGGCGGCTACACCGTTTTCGGACAGGTATTTGACGGAATGGACGTTGTAAGAAAGATAGGTCAGGTCGAGACTGATGACAATGACAAGCCTTTGACACAGGTACAGATCGAGACCGTAAGAATAGTTGAATACACAGGAGAATAAGCTGATATAGCTTAAAGGGGGTATAGCTATGACAAGATGCCCGAACTGCAACAAACTCAGTAAAGACGATGATTTCTGCTCCCACTGCGGAGCGGCGGTATATGGCGATGACGGGGACTTTTCGGGTCCCGACTGCTCTGCTTATGAACAGGGACATACCCACGAAAAGCAGAGCTACAGCGCTCCCTACACCCAGAACCCTGCGGGCGGCATGAAGCAGCCCCAGGCTGTAAAGCCCAAGAACAGCGGCTGTGTTACGGCCATTATAATATTTATTATACTTATGTTTGTGCTGCCTGCTCTGTTTGAACTTATTTTTTCGGAGCTGTACTGGTGAGTACATAATAAAGCCCTCGTTCATTATATTGAACGGGGGCTTTCGATATCTACAGCGATTATTTCAAACGGCTCTTCCGAAAAGCTGCTGTTTCTGGCGGCTCGGCGGGCTGTGGAGGCGGAGAAATATTTCTTTGCACCCTCCTCCGAGTGGATAAGCAGCTTGCTGCTCCTGAGATACATTTTCTTTTCTGTAAAGTAGATAATATAATACGTCATAAAAATATCCCACCTCCATTGGTTACTGATATAATTATACCAGACGGAAGCGGGATATTTGAATTTTATAACAAATTGTAGTATGAAGTGTTAGCTTATCAATACTTGTCGTTAAGTGTGGATACCATGTCATGGGTCATGACATTAAGCTCAGTTGTGGCATCGGCAACCGCCTGCATAGCTTCCCTGATAGTGCTGGAGCCTGCTGCGGATTCCTTTACGTTTGCGTTAAGGGTTCCGACTGCAGTCTGGAGCTTTTCAAGGGTGGATACCAGCAGAGGAAGATTTTCAGCGTCAATGCTGTCGGTGGAAGAGCAGAAGCCTACTACCTTGGAAAGGATATCCTCAACGATACCCGACATGGAAGCGGTCTGCTGATTGGACTTGTCGATGCTGTAAAGGCTTGCATAGATGTTCTCGATATCCGCAAGAAGCTCTGTTGCAAAGCTGCTTACCTTTTCTGCAATCTCGGAAGCCTTGCTGTTGTCGGCGTGAGCTGCGGGAGTGCTGCCGGAAGAATGCTTTGCGCACATGATGCAGTTTTCGGGGATATTTCTGCCGTTGTAGATAGCCACTGCCATATCATAGCAGCTGTCATATCCGCAGGCACCGCAGTCAAGCTTGCGGTCGGAGGCAGTCACCTTGCCGAGCTTTGCGTAAACCTCTTCCAGATCCTTTACTGTAAGCTCGGGAGCAAGCTTTCTGCCGGAATCGTAGTTCCTCATAAGGCTTCTGGGGTTAACTCTGTCGTCGAACGCCTTGAACTGCTTATCAACGCCGTTCATGGTGGTCTTTCTGCGGTTTCTTGCGTCTATCTCAACATCACGCATGATGTTCTTTACATCAATCACTGTCTGGTCGCTGTCGCCGTCATTTACGCCGCAGCCGCAGCCGCAGCCGCCGCTGCATGAGAGCACCTCAAACACCTGAGGATAGCGGTGGGGAGGAAGCTTTGCATATGTATCAAGCTCCTTATAAACCACGCCTGCGCCGTCAGAGCTGATAGCTGTGATGTTGGGCATATTTATGGAAAGGTTGTACTTGAGACCGCCGGGAGCGGGGAAAATGCCGCCCATGCAGCCCTGTACCTGATCGTCAAAATCATAGTGGAGATCGCTGCCAACCGCCTTGTTGAAGTCTATCTTCTTGCGCCTGAAATATTCCTTGAGGCGCTTGAAGGTGATGTTGTACTCGGCATGGCCTGTAGCCTCAAACTCCAGCTTCATAGCGGGGCAGGGGGAAAGAACTGCCACTGCGTAATTCTTCTTTATGTAGTCCCTGATATATACAGCCTCGCAGGAAATGGGGCTGTGAACGGGGGAAAGATCCCTTGTTTCATCTGGGTGGTAAAGCTCCATATACTTTACGATAGCGGGGCAGTGCTGGGATACCACGTTCTTTGCGTTGCCCTGCTCGATAGCACGGATATATGCCCATGTGCAGATATCTGCGCCGTATGCGCCGTCATAGATGCTGTCAGCGCCGTTCTGCTTGAACCACTTGAGAACAGCCTGCCATGTACCGGGGAATGCGGTCTTGATGGCAGGGTGGGCGATTATCATTATCTTTCTGTCCTTCAAGTCCTTAAAGAACCTTTCTGTATCGTCGTTATAATCTCTTGCTCTGGTCTTGCACGCCTTGATGCACTCGCCGCAGGCAATGCACTTGTCATTATTTATTTCCACGACGGTCCTGCCGTCCTCGGTAATTTTTACGATGTTTGCCTCGGGCGACGGACAGACTCTTACACAAGCGCTGCAGCCCACGCATCTGTCGTTAATTACTTCG
This sequence comes from Huintestinicola butyrica, assembly GCF_025567215.1. NCBI lineage: Bacteria > Bacillati > Bacillota > Clostridia > Eubacteriales > Oscillospiraceae > Huintestinicola > Huintestinicola butyrica. Next base: position 57,509 of record NZ_JAOQKB010000014.1, on the reverse strand, counting down.
ATGAGATTGTTCATTTAAGTACGCTCCTCATGACTCGGCAGCTTTGCGAACAAAAAAGCCGCCGATAAAATATCTTAGTTAAAATTATAGCAAATTTAAATATTAAATGCAATATCTTTTTTAAAAAACGTTGTACTTGCTTCAAAAAATCTACATCTTGTAAACAATTTGAAATAATTATCGTTGAATTTGACCAAATAATTTTGCGCATAACGGATAAAATAACGGTTATCGGTTCTTAACGCCTTCCGAGAGTAAATTCCCGATACAAAAAACAGCCTGCAAAACTATAGAAAATGTGCATTGAAAAAGACATATGAAGGGTGTATAATAATATTGTCTGTCCTGATATGCAGGATATGTATTATCATAAATTGTGAGGTGTCCGTTTTGTATTATTGCTGCGGAATTTCCGATAAGGGCGCCGTCTGCGATAGCAATGAGGACGCCGTTCTTATCAACAAAAGAGTTTTTACAGATGATCACGAGGAATGCGAGCTGGAAGCTCCCTTTATCGCTGCCGTTGCCGACGGCGTCGGCGGGGAAAATGCGGGAGAAGTGGCTTCCCACATGGCGCTGGAGCAGCTTTCGGCGCTGAAATACGGTAAAAAGACCGACCTTTCCGCAAAGCTTATGAATATCCACACCAAGCTGCGCAGATATGCGGCTGTCCACAGCGGTCATGCCAATATGCAGACCACTCTGTGCGCCCTTGCCGTAGATGAGGACGAAAGGGCTTTTGCGGTGAATGTGGGCGATTCCAGAATGTACCGCTGCCGTGGGGGCTGCATACGTCAGCTTTCCACTGACCAGTCGCTGGTCCAGATGCTTTATGAGCAGGGCAGGATAACCGCCGACGAGAAAAAGACCCATGCGCAGAAAAATGTCATATTCCCGGTTCTTGGCAATGCTTCCGAGGAGCCGCAGCCCTGCATCACCGAGATAATCGGGGGAGTGCAGAGGGGCGATATAATCATAATCTGCTCCGACGGGCTTTCCGACTACATCACTCAGGGCGAGTTTGAAGAGATACTGGCGCTGCCCATGAGGCTGCCCAGGCGCATTGCAAAGCTTGCGGAGGCTGCCATAAAAAACGGAAGCCCCGACAACGTTTCCGTGGTCGGAGTTTCCATGGTGTGACTTATCTTAATAAGAAATAGTAGATAAGCCCGTACAGCACTGAGGCTGCTGTGCCGTAAAGGATAACAGGGCCTGCGATAATGAATATCTTTGCGCCCAGACCAAGGATAAATCCCTCGGACTTGAATTCCACCGCAGGGGAGGCAACGGCGTTGGCAAAGCCGGTTACGGGCACCAGAGTTCCCGCTCCGCCGTGTTTTGCGATCTTCTCGTAAACGCCCAGACCTGTGAGTAGGGCGGAGAGAAAGACCAGCGTTACGGTACACCATGCGGCAGAGGTGCGGTCATCAAAGCCAAGGTATGAGTAAAAGTCGGTAAGAGCCTGACCTATAACGCATATCAGTCCGCCTATGACAAAGGCACAGGGGATATCAATGCAGCTTTTGGAGTTGGGCGAGGCTTTTTTTACCATTTCGCCGTATTCTTTTTGTGAGACAGGCATAATATCATTCCTTTCTTTTTGGATTTATTATTTCATATATGACCGGATTTATTCAGACAGATTTTCACATTGACATCAGCACCGCAAATGTGGTATGATTTATAGATGAGGTGATAATATGCTCAGAAATATACTTTCACCCGAGACCTGCGCAAAATGCCGTATCTGCTGCATTTTCGACAAGTACGATGTGTGGGAGACGCCTGTGGTTTCCGCAGAGCTTTATGAAAAGATACACGCCGCACGCCCTGAGCTGAAATTCGTTTCAAAGGGCGATTCGGGCGCTTATATATTTAACATGGAGGAGACATGGGACAGTGAGCGTGAGCTTTTTATCTGCCCTGCTCTTGACCCTGATAAGGGCTGCACTCTGGGCGACAACAAGCCCTTTGACTGCAAGATATGGCCCTACCGCATAATGGAGTTCAACGGCGTTCGTGTGATATCCGTGGCTTCCATATGCCCCGATATGTATGCAAAGCCCCTCGACAAACTGGTGGGGGAGCTTGAAAACGGTCTTGCCGACAAGATATTTGCCGAGGCAGACAAAGATCCTGCCATGATAAAGCCCTACGAACAGGGATATCCCATTCTTAAAGTGGAGCTTCAAGGCAGAAAGGAAACGTAAATGAAAGAGATAAGACCTTCTTTTGAAATAATGGACGACATCGACGGTGCAAAAATTTTGCAGAAGCTGGAGCGCTGCGGACGTGTCTGCTACAAGAGCGAGGACAAGATAACCGAAGGCTCTGCGGAGAAATTCATCGGCATGATACTCAAGTCGGGACATGAGTCTGTTCTGGAGCATGAAAAGCTGACTGTAAAGTTCATCTGCGACAGGGGAGTTACCCACGAGATAGTCCGCCACAGGATAGCAAGCTACAGCCAGGAAAGCACACGCTACTGCAATTATTCCAAGGACAAGTTCGGCAATGAGCTTACCTTTATCCGCCCCTGCTTCTGGGCTGATGACAGCGAGGAATATGCTGTATGGAAGCAGGCTATGGAGGAGATAGAAAAGACCTACGTAAAGCTTATCTCCCTTGGCGCAAAGCCTGAGGAGGCAAGGAGTATTCTCCCCAACTCCCTTAAAACAGAGATAGTATGCACCATGAACCTTCGTGAGTGGCGCCACTTTTTCAGGTTGAGAACTGCCGAAAGGGCTCACCCCCAGATAAGGGAGATATCCGTTGCTCTGCTTGATGAGCTGAAAAAGCGCATACCTGTCATTTTTGACGATATAAATACTTCTGACGGAACTTATTGAAAAGAGGTAATCATATGAGCTTCAATATTGCTATAGACGGTCCTGCAGGTGCGGGAAAATCCACCATTGCACGCAGGGCTGCGGCTGAGATGGGCTTTATTTATGTTGATACGGGAGCGCTTTACCGCTCTGTTGCCTATTACTGCATCACTAAGGGCGCAGATGTGAAGGACAGGGAGAAGATAGCTGCCTTGCTTCCCGAGATATCCCCCGAGCTGAGATTTATTGACGGCGTTCAGCATGTTTTTGTAAACGGCGAAGATGTTTCGGGCAATATCCGCACACCTGAGGTGTCGCTGGGTGCATCCTCCGTTTCCGCATATCCCGAGGTAAGGGCATTCCTCTTTGACCTGCAAAGAAAGATAGCTGCGGAAAACAACGTCATCATGGACGGCAGAGACATCGGAACGGTGGTGCTTCCCAATGCACAGCTGAAAATCTTTCTTACCGCTTCCCCCGAGGCAAGGGCTGACAGGCGCTTTGCGGAGTTGAAAGACAAGGAAAATGCACCCTCATATGAGCAGGTTCTGGCTGATATCATCAAGCGTGACCATGACGATTCCACCCGTGCCATTGCGCCTTTGAAGCAGGCTGAGGACGCTGTTCTGCTGGATACCACTTCCCTTGATCTGGAGCAGTCTGTAAAGGCTGTTATGGACCTTGTGAAAAAGGCTGTGGGCTGAGGAGGACTGACATGAACGCTTTTGTAAGATACACCGTAATGGGCATTTACAAGCTGTTTTACAACTTCAGGATAGAGGGCTGGGAGAATGTTCCCGAAAAAGAGGGCGTTATCATTGCTTCCAACCACAGAAGCTACGCCGATCCCGTTATCCTCACCATGCCGATGAAAAGACCCGTTACCTACATGGCAAAGGAAGAGCTTTTCCACAACAAGATATTCGGTGCATTTATCCGCTTCCTGGGCGCATTCCCCGTAAAAAGGGGTGCGGGCGATATGCAGGTCATCGACGACTGCGTTGATATCCTTGAAAGCGGCAGGAACGTGGTCATATTCCCCGAGGGCACACGCTCCAAGGAAAACAAAGTGGGCAGGGGAAAGACGGGCGTTGCACTCATCGCCGCAAAGTCGGGAGCGGACGTTCTTCCCATGGGCATTGTTTTTGAAGGCCCCAAGCTCCATTTCAGGAGCAAGGTAACACTTAAAATAGGCAAGCTCATAAAATCGGAGGAGCTGGACATCGGCGACGGCTCGCCAAAGCAGCTGAAGCTCATCAAGAAAAGAATAATGGACTCCATCACCGAGCTGGTGGAGGGTCCCAAGCCCGAGATAGCTTCCGAAAATGCGGGTGCCATTGCGGGAAATACTGAAAATTCTGCCGATAAAGCTGAATAACTTCTGCTTTTTATGGCAATAATATACATAAAGGCAGCTTGAAAATTATGAAAAAATTCACAATTACCGTTGCAAAGACCGCAGGTTTCTGTTTTGGTGTTGACAGAGCGGTAAAACTCGTGTATAATGAAATATACAGCGGCTGTAAGGCTGCCACGCTGGGTGAGATAATCCACAACCCCACAGTGGTGAACGACCTGAAAGAGCGTGGGGTAAGAGTAATATCCTCTCCCGACGAGGCTTTGGAGGGTGAAAGAGTGGTCATTCGCTCCCACGGAGCGGGGGCTGACGTTTACCGCAGGCTGGAAGAGCTGGGGATAGGCTATTCGGACGGCACCTGTCCGTTTGTAAGGCGTATCCAGAAGATCGCCGAGGACTGCTCGCAAAAGGGCATGACCGTGGTGATAATGGGTGACAGCACTCACCCTGAGGTCATAGGGATAGCAGGGCACTGCACGGGAAATGCGGTGATACTGCCCGATGATAAGGCTCTTTCGGAATTTTTGAAAAAAATTTTTGAAAATCCTCAAAAAAAGGTTGCAATTATGCCGCAGACAACGTATAATATAAGTATGTGGCAGAAGTGCAGGGCGGAAGCTTCCTTATATGAGGGGGCTGTGCTCTTCGATACTATTTGCAGTGCTACCGAGAAACGTCAGAAGGAAGCTGAGCTTCTGGCGGCCGAAAGCGATATCATGATCGTCATCGGCGGGCGGCACAGCTCCAATACCGTTAAGCTCTTTCGGATATGCAGTGGGCTTTGCGGCGTATGCTTTCATGTTGAAGGCCCTGAGGAGATCCCATTGCTGAAAATGCCGGAAGGCTTTTCTTATAAAAGTGATATCAGAATAGGTATCACTGCCGGAGCGTCCACCCCGGCACATATAATCAAGGAGGTTAAAAACCAGATGAGTGAAAAAATGACAAACATGGACGAGGACTTTAACTTTGAAGAGGCTCTTGACGCTTCCTTCAAAAAAATATATACCGGTAACAGGGTGAAAGGATACATAACTGCTGTAACAAACACAGAAGCTGTAGTTGATGTCGGCACAAAGCACACAGGCTATGTAGCATTGTCTGAACTTACAGACGATCCTTCTCTCAAGCCCTGCGACGTGGTTAAGGTCGGCGACGAGGTTGAGTTCATCGTTACAAAGATCAACGACAGCGAGGGCATCGTTCAGCTCTCCAAGAAGAAGGTTGACGCTCTTAAGGGCTTTGACGAGATCGCAAAGGCTAAGGAAGAGGGCACTGTTCTTGAAGGCGTTGTAACAAACGTTGTAAAGGGCGGCGTTATCGTTCTTTCCAACGGCGTAAGAGTATTTATCCCTGCATCTCAGGCTACTATGCGCCGTGACGAGAAGCTCGAGGAGCTCCTCAAGAAGACCGTTAAGTTCAAGGTAATCGAAGTAAACGAGCAGAGAGGCAAGGCTGTAGGTTCTATCAAGGCTGTTCTCACCGCTGAGAAGGACGCAGCAAGAGCTAAGTTCTGGGAGAACGTTCAGGTGGGCGACGTATTCAAGGGCGAAGTTAAGTCTCTTACTTCCTACGGTGCATTCGTTGACCTCGGCGGCATCGACGGAATGGTTCACATCTCCGAGCTGAGCTGGAACAGGATCAAGCACCCCTCTGAGGTCGTTTCCGTTGGCGACGTTCTCGAGGTTTATGTAAAGGATCTCGACAAGGAAGCAGGAAGAATCTCCCTCGGCTACAAGAAGGACGAGGACAATCCTTGGGTCAAGTTCGAGAATGAGTACAAGGAAGGCGACGATGTTAAGTGCAAGATCGTTTCCATCACTCCTTTTGGTGCATTCGCACAGATCATTCCCGGCATTGATGGTCTTATCCACATTTCACAGATCTCCGACAAGAGAGTAACTAACGTTAAGGACGTTCTCTCCGTTGGTGACGAGGTAACTGCAAAGATCACTGAGATCGACTCCGAGAAGAAGAGAATCAGCCTTTCCATCAAGGCAGTTCTTGAGGAAAACGGCGCTTCCGACGAGGAATAATTGCATATTGATTTCAAAGACGGTATGAGAATGCTCTCATATCGTCTTTATTTTATTATAAAAAAGCTCTTGTATTTCGTGGCATATCGGCAAATGTGACTGCTACGAATACGTTTAAGTGTGCAATATGTACAAACGGTGATAAAAATAATTTATATAAACGCCATTGACAGTATAAGCTAAAAATGATAAAATTATAATGTAATTATTTGATTTGCGGGCATTTTGTCCGCTGTGTAAAAAACGCTTTTGCAGCAGGCGTTTTTTTCGTTTTGTCAAATATAAAACAGGAGGTAAATATGAAGAATTTTAAGAAGACACTTGCAGGAATCTCTGCTCTTACCCTTACTCTGAGCATGACAGCCTGCGGCGGTGACAGCTCTTCCAACGGCGGTTCCGATACTCCCGCTGAAGAGACTACTACTGCTACCACTACTACAGCAGCTACCGTTGAACTTAACACTGCTACTCTGGCAGAAGAGGACGCAGCAACTCTCGAAGAAGTGGCTGACAAGGAGCTGCGTGATGTGGAGCTTGAGAACAAGACCATCAAGTGGCTTGCTCACTACGACATCAACCCTTCCACCGCAAAGGGCGATTCCGAGGCTGTAAATATCTCACTCTTCAAGAGCAAATACGGCGGAGAGATCCAGTGGTATTCCACTACCTGGAACACCAGATATTCCGACCTTTCCACATATGTACTGGGCGGTGAGGGAATCGACTTCTTCCCCTGCGATACAGCTGCTCTTCCCAAGGGCGTTGTAAGCGGAATGTTCCAGCCTGTTGATGATTATATCGACCTCAATTCTCCTCTCTGGCAGGATGTAAGCGAGGCTATGGAGATATACAACTTCAACGGCAAGCACTATGAGCTTGTTAACTCCGTAACTGCCGAGAACATTGTTATCTACAACAAGCAGACCATTTCCGAGCAGGGCCTTGACGACCCCTGGGAGCTTTATCAGGCAGGCGAGTGGAACTGGGACAGCTTTGAGAAGATGCTGGAGCAGTTTGTTGACCCCGATGCGGATCAGGTAGGCCTTGACGGCTACTGGAACGAGAAGGCTCTGCTGCTTTCCGCAGGCGTTCCCTCCGTTGAAGCTGTTGACGGTCATCTTGTAACAAATCTGAACGATCCTACCATTGAAAAGGCTATGAACTGGATGTACGGCCTTTACAACAAGGGTCTGGTAATGGATATGTCCCTTTATGACTGGTCAGAGCAGCCTCAGTTCATGGGCGAGGGCAAGGAGCTGTTCTACATCATCGGCGCATGGGCAGTTCAGTCCAATCCCGACACATGGAACACCAAGATCCCCGTTGAAAATCTGGGACTTGCACCCGTTCCCTCTCCCGAGGGCAGCGACCCTTATCAGGCAGCTACCCTTGACGGCTGGGTAATATGTAAGGGCGCGGCTAACCCTGAGGGCGTTGCTCTCTTCTCCGAGTGCACACGTCTTGCAAACACCAGCGACGATGCCATTGCCATTGCCGACAAGAAGGCAAAGGAGGACTTCCAGTGGTCTGACGAGCTTATCGCAATCAACAAGGAGATAAACGAGCTTGCTCGTAAGTATCCCGTTGTTGACCTGGCAACAGGCGTTTCCACCGACGTTGCTTCCCTCACCACCGACGGCGGCAGCCAGATCGGTCTGAGAGCTGCATTCCACGGCGTTGAGTGGGCTACCAACAGAGAAGAGATAGCTGACGTTGTTGATATGCTGGTACAGGAAGTTGATGACCAGCTCACTGCACTTTCATAATTATCGCAAAAACTGATATTCGAAGCGGCTTCGTTATATGCGGGGCCGCTTTTTTTGTGCGAAATGGCAAAAAATTATCTTAATCGATTTTGGTAAACGTTTACCGCTTTTTTCACTATTGCTTTTTGAACAATTATATTGTATAATGATTTTATTGATTTCCCACTAAAAGGAGTATGACTGATGAACGAATTTGAAAAGAACAAGGCAAGAGTGATAGCTAAGTACGAAGAGCTTATCACACGCAGGAACGTGGTTTCCGACACCTACAACGGCATCTATGACAGATATGAGAACCCCGTGCTTACAGCTGCACACGCACCTGTTATCTGGAGATACGATATGAACCCCGCAACCAATCCCCATTTTATGGAGAGGCTGGGTATCAATGCGGTGCTGAACTCGGGTGCTATCTTCCTTAACGGCAAGTATTACCTTGTGGCAAGAGTTGAGGGCAATGACAGAAAGTCCTTCTTTGCAGTGGCAGAGAGCGACAGCCCTGTTGATAACTTCCGCTTCTGGGATTTCCCCGTGCGTCTTCCCGACACCGAGCCTGACGAGACCAATGTTTACGATATGAGACTTACCCAGCACGAGGACGGCTGGATATACGGCGTGTTCTGCTCCGAGAGCAAGGACAAGACCTCTTCCGACCTTTCCGCCGCAACCGCTCAGGCAGGAATCGTCCGCACAAAGGACCTGAAAACATGGGAGAGACTTCCCAACCTCAAGTCCAAGTCTCCTCAGCAGAGAAATGTTGTGCTTCACCCTGAGTTTGTTGACGGCAAGTATGCTTTCTATACCCGTCCCCAGGACGACTTTATCCAGACAGGCTCAGGCGGAGGAGTATGCTTCGGACTCTGCGAGGATATCACAAACCCTGTTATCTGCACAGATGAGGTCGTTATTTCTCCCAGACAGTACCACACCATCACCGAGGTCAAGAACGGTGCAGGCGCTGTGCCCATTAAGACCCCCAAGGGCTGGATACACATTGCACACGGCGTAAGAAACACTGCAGCAGGTCTGAGATACGTTATCTACGTGTTCGCTACCGATCTGAAGGATCCCTCCAAGCTTATCGCATCTCCCTCGGGACTGTTCATTGCTCCCCACGGCAGCGAGAGAGTGGGCGACGTTTCCAACGTATGCTTCACAAACGGCGCTGTTGTTCGTGAGAACGGCGATGTATATATCTACTACGCCTCCTCCGACACAAGAGTTCATGTTGCGGCTACCACCATCGACAAGCTCATGGACTACACCTTCAACACTCCTTCCGATTCTCTCCGCTCCGTTGACTGCGTAAAGCAGAGATGCGAGCTTATTGAGAAGAACCTGAAGTTCATGGAAGAGAATAAGTAAATCATAATGGCAATGGGGCTGCTTCGGCAGCCCTTTGCTTTATGGATATGATGTATTAAAAAACAACGTTATTCTGCAAAATGACGGAACAAACGGGAATGCTTTGTGCGTTTCGGAGAAAATCATCTGCCGTATTTTTCAGCCTTGACAAAAGGGAAACGGAGTAGTATAATATACATAACAGGTTATGCAGTTTAGCAAATTGGATAAATATGCAACCTGCTTGTTAAAAAATGTGTAGATTTTGAGCGATTTGGAACTTTGTGACAGTATGTTACCATATAGCAGCTTTGGGGGAACTTGAATGAGCGGGGAATATTTATATGCGCTGGTTATCAGTCAGCTTTCAAGGCGTTTTGAGTGCTGCATAAATAAAGCTCTCGAAGATATGGACCTTACTCAGTCGCAGCTGAGAGTGCTGCTGTGCATTTACGAAAATGAAGTGAATGGCGGCGGACGGCTCTTTCAGAAAGATATCGAAAGGGTGCTGATGCTCTCAAATCCCGCAGTTACGGGAATAGTGCAGCGGCTGGAAAGCAAGGGACTTATCGAAAGAAAGGTTGCTTTTTCGGACAGCCGTCATAAGGAGATACATACCACCGAAAAGTCACGCAGGCTTGCTATCAGGCTGGGCGAGCTGAGAAGAGAGCATGAAAAGATGCTTATGGACGGTATTTCCGACGAAGAAAAAGCTGTGCTTTGCAGGTGCCTTGACAGGATGCTTGATAACTGCCTTAATTTTGAGAGCAGTTTTGACGCCGAAACGGCGGTGTGATGCTCTCGGTTTGAACGGGAGGCGGTTTTATGGCTGCTGCAATTATCTGGAAATCCACAATGGGCATAAGCCGCAGGTATGCGGAAGAGGTCAAAAAGCAGCTTAACACTGATATTTTCGAGGCGGATAAGGTATCTGCCGACAAGCTTACAAGATATCAGACAGTCGCTGTTTTCGGCGGAGTGTATAACGATAAATGGGAGTGTGCGGATTTTGTAAAGAAGTGCCGCACGGTGCTTCAGAACAGAAAGACGGTTTTCGTTTTTGCTGTCTGGGACGATGCTCCCGAGAATATCCCATCGGATTCACTTAAAAACAAATATCTGGCAAATATCGTAATATCTCCCGACAGCTGCCTGGCAGTTGAGGGTCAGATAGATAAAAGCAAGGTTTCCTTCGGTCAGAAGCTGAGCCTTTCGGGCATGAAGAAAAAGCTGATGAAGAAGGAAAACAAGGACGACCGTGATTTCAGTATCATCGGTATGATAGACGGCTACAGCGGGGGTTTTGAGCAGGAGGCTGCGGACAGGGTCGCTGCCGTTATCAAAAGTATGACCTGATAATGTAAGGAGGAATGGTTATGGGAAAAACAAATATCAGAGAGATTTTACACAAGGTATTTACGGTGATCGAGTTTACTGCGGTTTTTTCTATGGCCGTGATCCTGGTTGTATCATGTATTATTGCATGAATGAAAAATTTCGGTGATCTGCGGAATCGCTTTGCGGTTCCGCTTTTCTGTTAAAGAATGGTTTTTTGACGGAAATATCCTGCGCTAATTTTCAGAAATTGTTGAAAAAAGTTTTTTTCTGTGTTATAATATAAAATTGACGGATTATATGCAGAGGAGGGAGTGCGCACGGACAGTATAAGATTTGCCGTAAAGGACGGCAGATGCCTGCATGAGCTTCCCCTGGGCAGAACGCTCAGTACCTTTATCGACTTCGATTTTGCCCCTTTCCGTGAAAGATGTATCGAAGCGGGCCGTGACGGGCGTAAAAGGGGAGAATTGTCACCCTCAATGGAGGATATGGCAAGGACTGAGCTGGCAAAATGCCACCCATATGTGCGTGCCTGCCTGGGGAATGAATATTCTCAGGCGGTCATAGACTGTATCATCGACTGCATATGTTTTTCGGAAAATATAAGCGCCGAGGGGCTGTGGTTCAGGTGCATTTCACCTGTGACAGATTACGAAAAGGCAATATTTGACCGCCTTTGCGCATACAGGACGGGCAGGGCGTCAAACCAGTGGGTAAACGTGCTGCGCATACGTGAATATGCCATGACAAAGGCGGAGTTCATTTACCGCACAGGCGGCGACCGTCATGTCAAGCGGGAGTATTTCGACCTTGCCTTTGGCGTTGCGGCGGATAATGTGGGCTGCGGAAATGAGCTTTCAGGTTCGTTCAGGATATGCTCCCCCGCGGAACTTGCGGTGCAGACACAGCTTATGGGCAGGACTGCCAAAAGCATTGCGGGTCGGCTGTCCTTTATGCTGGATTCGGCAGAGCATATCAGCCCTCGGCTGGTGAACGAAAGCACCTGCGACAAGGTGGCGATGGATATTTTCAGCTACCTGCGTGATATGCCTCCTCCCGAGGAAAATGAGCTTGGCTTTGCGGCTGATGAGCTTTCCATGCTGCCCGACAATATCTATTTCCCCGACAGCTTCAAGGGTGCGGTGGATATGGAGCTTTACGCTATGGAGCGTGAGGATGTGCCGTTTAAGCTATAAGAACCCGTCTTCACAAGCATATGCGCACGTCTTTTCGGCAAATTTTGCCGCAGACTGCGTTAAAAATCCTTGCCGGGCGAAAGCCCGCCTGCGGATTTTTGCCTACTCTGCAACAAAATTATGCTCGAAAATCCGCACACATTTCTTATGAAGACAGGTTCTAAGGAGAGATATGGATCTTTTAAACGAAAGCGCCGCTGTCAATGAGCTGGCACATATCATAGTCAAGGGCAGCGCAGAGCTGTTCAACAGCGTGAAATACATCTATTCCATAGCTGACAGCAGCTTTTACAGCGTTGATATCAGGGACGCTTTCAGGATAATCTTTGAAAGCGGTGCGGATATGCTGCCGTCGCTGGGGCTTTCTGCGGATAAAAGCGTTTGTGCTGAGATGGCAAGCGATGAGTACAACAAGGTGCTTGTGCTTATGGCGTACAGCTTTGCGGTGCGCATACCTGTGCTGAGAGGTCTAAGGGGAGCAAGCGGCCCTTTGACGGACAGTCAGCTGGATAAGATATACAGTGCTGTTATGGCCATGGGTGCGGAAAACTACAGGAATTCCGTTCCCGAAAGCTATGAAGATATGAAAGCACTTGCCAAAAAGGGAAAAGAGCTTCCTCCTTACAGTGCCGACTGGTTCAAGATATATGTGCTTAAAAATGTTCCGCAGCTGGCGGAGCTTACAAATAAAAACGTTTTCCTTTTCGGCTTTGCGGATCTTTTGTTTCCGCTGTACTGGCCGCATATTGAGGAAAAGCTTTTTGAAAGGCTGAAAGCACTTTCTGCTGACGATTTCGGCGGCGGAATGGAGATATAGGAGTTGTGATATGAGCAGAGCAGTTTATCTCTGCGGCTTTATGGGCTGCGGAAAGACTACCGTGGGGCGTGTTCTGGCAGACCTGCTGGGCACGGCTTATGCCGATATGGACGCTTACATAGAAAAAAGTGAGAAAATGAGCATACCGCAGATTTTTTCCGACAAGGGCGAGGGATATTTCCGTGATGCCGAGACGAGAGCCGTTGAGGAAATGGGCAAAAACGGCGGAGTCATTGCCTGCGGCGGCGGTGCGATGCTCAGGGAGAAAAATGCAGAGCTTGCCGCCAAAAACGGCGTTGTTGTATATATCGACACCCCTTATGACATCTGCTGGGAGCGGATAAAGGACGATGCAAACCGCCCCATTGTAGCGGTAAACACAAAGGAGTCGCTGGGGGAGCTTTATGAAAAGCGGAAGGCTCTTTACACCGCACACTCGGCGTTCAGGGCAGACGGAACAGGGGCACCGTCACAAATTGCGGCGCAGATCGCAGAATTTATAAAAAAAGTGAACATTACCCGCTGAATGCGGACAAAATATAAAGGATAGGAATTTTGCTAATGGATAAAGTATATTCTCTGGGAGTAGATATTGGCTCCACCACAGTAAAGACGGTCATTCTTGATGACGGAAAGATCATCTGGTCAAAGTATCAGCGCCACTTCTCAAAGGTGCGTGAGACCGCTGCAGAGCAGGTAGAAGAGATAGGAAAGATGTTCCCCGATGCACGCTTCAAGCTTGCTATCACAGGCTCCGCAGGTCTGGGACTTGCAAATGCCGCTTCTCTGCCTTTCGTGCAGGAGGTACACAGTGCGTTCATCTCCGTAAAGCATGATTATCCCGACGCTGACTGCGTTATCGAGCTTGGCGGTGAGGACGCAAAGATCATCTTCCTTACAGGCGGCACCGAGCAGAGAATGAACGGTTCCTGCGCAGGCGGAACGGGTGCATTCATCGACCAGATGGCTACCCTCCTTGGCATTACCGTTGACGAGATGGACGAGCTTTCCTCCCACGCTGAAAAGATATATCCTATAGCTTCACGCTGCGGCGTTTTTGCAAAGTCGGATATCCAGCCCCTTTTAAATCAGGGCGCAAGGCGTGAGGACATTGCCGCTTCCATTTTCCAGGCAGTTGTTGACCAGACCGTTTCGGGGCTGGCTCAGGGCCGTGAGATAAAGGGCAAGGTGCTGTTCCTCGGCGGCCCTCTCACATTTATCAAGGGGCTTAGAAAGGCTTTCGTGAACACTCTCCAGCTTTCGGATGAGAACGCTGTTTTCCCCGAAAATGCTCAGTGCTTCATGGCATACGGAAGCGCCCTCTACGCAACTGAGACTGACGGCAGCGACTTTACCGCCGCAGAGATCGCTCAGAAGATGAGAGCTGCCAAGATGAACGACGACATCATCACAGGCAGGAGACTTTTTGAAAATCAGGCTCAGTATGACGAGTTCATTTCCCGTCACGGCAAGCATGACCTGCCTTTTGAGGATATAAGGACATACACAGGCGATGCTTACCTGGGAATAGACGCAGGCTCCACCACAACAAAGCTTGTGCTCATAACTCCCGACGGCAAGCTGCTTTATCAGCATTACACATCAAACAAGGGTCAGCCTCTTGCGGTAATTACCGAGAGACTGAAAGAGATATATTCGCTTATCGGCGACAGGATAAACATTGTTTCCTCCGCTGTTACAGGCTACGGCGAGGACCTTATCAAGGCGGGCGTCGGCATTGACTACGGTCTGGTAGAGACTGTTGCCCACTATAAGGCTGCCTCCTACTTCTGCCCCGATGTTGACTTTATCATTGATATCGGCGGTCAGGACATCAAGTGCTTCAAGATAAAAAATCACGCCATCGACAGCATCATGCTCAACGAGGCATGTTCATCGGGCTGCGGCTCCTTTATCCAGACCTTTGCTCAGGCAATGGGCTACGAGATATCCGAGTTTGCACGTCTGGGACTTTTCGCCGAGCACCCTGTTGACCTTGGCTCCCGCTGCACCGTTTTCATGAACAGCTCCGTAAAGCAGGCTCAGAAGGACGGCGCTACTGTTGAGGATATCTCCGCAGGACTTTCCTCTTCGATCATCAAGAACGCTATTTACAAGGTTATCCGTGCAAATTCCGCAGACGAGCTGGGCAAGAATATCGTTGTTCAGGGCGGTACGTTCCTTAACGACGCAGTTCTGAGAGCCTTCGAGCAGGAGATCGGCAGGGATGTTGTCCGTCCCGCAATCGCAGGACTTATGGGCGCATTCGGCGCTGCTCTTTACGCCAAGGAAATGGCTGCGGCTGACAAGAGAGAAAAGTCGGGCGTTATCACTGCCGACAAGCTGGCTGACTTCTCCTACAAGTCCCGCCAGATAAACTGCGGCGGCTGTACCGCAAAATGTTCCCTTACTATCATCACTTTCTCCGACGGACACAGGTTCATCAGCGGAAACCGCTGCGAAAAGG
Source organism: Huintestinicola butyrica (assembly GCF_025567215.1). NCBI lineage: Bacteria > Bacillati > Bacillota > Clostridia > Eubacteriales > Oscillospiraceae > Huintestinicola > Huintestinicola butyrica. The sequence continues at coordinate 42,360 of NZ_JAOQKB010000014.1, read as the reverse complement.
GCGCAGGCATTACCAAAAAGGACACTGCTCCCTGCCTTTATCAGTATAAATACGAAAGACTTCTCAGCGTGATGAAGTCGGGCGACCCTGCAAGTCCCAAGGCAACTATCGGTCTGCCTTTGGTGCTTAATATGTACGAGCAGCTGCCCTTCTGGAAGACATTCTTCAACTCGCTGGGCTTCAAGGTGATCATCTCCGATGAAAGCACCCGTGATATGTATTTCAAGGGTCAGCACACTATTCCTTCCGACACCGTATGCTATCCCGCAAAGCTTGCACACGGTCATGTGGTGGATCTGCTGGAGAAAAAGGCGGATATCATCTTCTATCCCTGCCAGACTTACAACATTGACGAGGGCCATTCCGACAACAACTACAACTGCCCTGTTGTTGCATATTATCCCGAGCTTTTAAAGGCAAATATCCCCGAGCTTACCGAGGAGAATTTCTTCTATCCTTACCTTGATCTTAACCTTGAAAAGCACATCACGGAGGCTATACCCAAGGCGTTCAGAAAGTATGACCTTAGCAAAAAGGAAGTCAAGGCTGCATATGAGGCAGGTATGGCGGCTATGGACAGCTTCCACCACGATATTGAAGCAAAGGGCGAGGAGATAATCGAATATGCACGCAGCAAGCATATGCCTATCATAGTGCTTGCGGGCAGACCTTATCACATCGACCCCGAGATAAACCACGGCATACATAAGCTCATAACCTCTCTGGGCATGGCTGTTATCACCGAGGACAGCATCTGTAAGCGTTCCGAGACACCTGTGCTTCACGTTCTGAACCAGTGGACATACCACTCCAGACTGTACAGAGCGGCGGAATATGTCACCACACAGCCCGATATGCAGCTTGTCCAGCTGGTATCCTTCGGCTGCGGAATAGACGCAGTTACCACCGATGAGGTGCGCTCCATTCTTGAGAGCAGGGACAAGTTCTACACCCAGCTCAAGATAGATGAGATAAGCAACCTGGGCGCTGTAAAGATCCGTCTGAGAAGCCTTGAGGCTGCTATCAGACAGGCAGGCGGAGTAAAGTAATACTACAAAAATGGGAGCCGTTTGGCTCCCATTTATTTGTTTATTTGACAGTAAAATAGCAGTAGAATTCAGTTTCTTCAAAGTCGCTTTCTTCTGATGACGGTATAACATGGTAAACGACACGGTATTTGCCCGGTGTTGTCAGCATATCTTTGTATGATTCTGTTGTGTCAATGATGCTGTCTTCCTTTAGCAGTGTATCGGGGGTAACATTATCGGGGAGTATAAGGTCTCCCATTCCTGCAAATCCAAAACCCATATTACGATATTTCTTTTCAATATAATCATAATTGGGCTTTATAACTACCCATTTTCTGCCATTGAAGCGTTCGATATGGTTAAAGATTGGAGTATGGTCAGTCCAGTAAAAATCAGATGTATCATAATCATACTCAAATGTACCCATATCCTTGTATAGGTAGTATGTGTAAATCACTATGCTGTCGGGAAGCTTGTCGGCATAAAAAGGCTCTTTGATATTCATTGCATATACAACAGCGTTCTTTGATTTTCCTGTATAAATTCCGTTGCTGTCAAAAGTGTATATCTTATCCTCTATTTGCACATCGCCCACAGCATAGCCGCCCTCGTAATAAAAGTAGTATTTGTTGCCGTCTATGGTCTGCCAGCCTGCACAGCGCTTGCCGTTTCTGTAATAATTGTATTTGTGAACGGCTCTCGCCCAGCCCGTATATAAGCCTTTCGACGTTCCGTTTTCGTCAAAGCTGTATTTAAGCCCGTCTATGGTTTTAAGCCGTGCGGCAAATTTTTCGCTGCTGACCTCATAGTTGGTGTGGTCTTCATTTCGCTCAGCCGCAGACACATTGGCTGCGGCGGTGCTTATGAGCATAAGACAGGAAAGAAAAAGTGCGGTTTTTCTTGGTTTCATAAATGTCACTCCTTGAAAATTGTGGGTAATGTCAGCTTACGGTAATTATATTCCGAATTTTATCAGACATTTTCCTGCTCGGTAATCAAGGCTTCGGCATATTTGCCGTTCCACAGATTTCCCATATTTACAGTCCAGCGATCATCAACTGAAGTGCTGCTGCCGTCTGCTGTTACGCCTGTTCCGTAATACTGCAAAACAAGCTTATCCTGATCTTGTTCAACTACCTTGCAGTTCAGCTTTGTTCCTGCTCCGCTGTATCCGCAGTCAACGGAGTAATACAAAACAATATCATATGCTCCGTAATTATCTTGCACAAGTGATGGGGTATCATAATATCTGCTGTAATCGTAAAAAGTTATTTTTCCGATATCGGCAAACATAACATAGCTGTCAGGATCGCTGACGGTGACTGCCATGGGACGGATATCCAGCGTATAACGCTTGTCTGTCAGACGGAATGCGGCAAATGAAGCCGCAAGCAGTAGTATAACGAATATTGCAGTAATAAGTATCTTTTTGTTCATAAAACGCACCTCAATTTTACCCCGCTGCATAATGAAAGGTTGCACAGCGGGGTAATGTTGTTAAAAATGAAAATTATTGATTTGTTAAGGAAACGGTGTAATCAAAGGAAGTTGCATATCCATTTGTTTCAATAAACTCTAAGTACAGTTTGTCAATTCCCTGAACCATTGTTCCAGACAGTATAATCTTGTAGCTGGTAAATGCATTAAATTCCAAGTCGTGAGAGCCTGTTTTAGTGTACGTGGTTGCATCTGTTCCAGCAGAGTGGGCATATACATTAAGCTTTATTTTTTTCTTTCCGACAAAATTTGAGGGCTTAAATTTAAGCTGAGATAAATTTGATGTGCTGTTTATAATAAAAATTGGTGATAGAGCATAAGAAGTGTTACCGCCAAATGCTACTCCGCCTGAGTATGGTAAATAAACAGCTCGTGCATTTCCGCCCAAATCAATCTCTTCAAAATTAGAAGTATCAACAGTAACTGTAGTGCCTTGTGAAAGGTCAATATAAACTGTTCCTTCTTTATCATAAGAGTTGTATTTCCCTATAATATCATTTGAAATTTCCTCAGCATAACTTGTTGCCGCATATGCTGATGTTGTTGAAAATAACATGATTGCTGCTAAACAAGAGGATATTGCTTTTAAAGAAGTTTTTTTCATAATAAATCCGCCCTTTCGATATGGCTTTGGTTTTTAAAATTCTTTTTAATGATAATACCATGAATGTTATTTAAATCTTTCCATCGGATTTACCTCCTTTAGCTTTAGTTGATGATCTTAAATTATCATCTGTTTATATAATCCTTTTACCAAAGCATAGGGGACAGCTTTTCTCAAAAAAACTTATAATTCTGCATTTTCGACAAAATATGACATGATAATCGTGCATATTAAACAAGCATAGCCGTATTTATTTATCCTCACTTATTATACGCCAATTCATATATAAAATCAATACATTTTACAAAAATGACAAATTATTGTTATCGGGTTACAAAATAAATATAAATTTGACTGCGTGGACAAAATTTGCTTTACAAATAACGAAAAATGATGTATAATAAATTTAACTGTAATAAAAGGAATAAGGTCAAGAAAGGGTTATGAGCAATGTTTACCGATGTAGATGAAAAATACGGTTACACGGGTAACGACCTGGGGGCAAATTATACAAAGGAGAATACCGTTTTCAAGGTGTGGTCTCCGCTGGCAAACGATGCCACAGTGCTCCTTTATAAGTCGTGTACCGATGAAAAGCCATACCGCCGTCTTCCTATGGAAAAGGACAAAAAGGGCGTTTGGGTAAAGACCGCTCACGGCGATCTTAACGGCGTTTATTACACCTATGAGATACGTCACGATGACATCACTGAGGAAACCATTGACATATATGCCCGCACCGCAGGCGTGAACGGCGCTATGGGAATGGTGATCGACCTGGAGGAGACCAATCCCGCTGGCTGGCACAACTATCACCCCGAGCCGCTGGAGCATTACACCGACGCTGTTATCTATGAGATGCACGTCCGTGACTTTTCCATCGACAAAAGCGGAAACTTCTGCTACAAGGGCAGATTTCTTGCCTTTGTGGAAAAGGGCGTTATCAATGCCGCAGGCGACAAGATAGGCATTGACCATCTGAAAGAGCTGGGTGTTACCCACGTTCATCTCATGCCCTCCTTTGACTATCAGACAGTTGACGAAACAAGGCTCAATGTTCCTCAGTTCAACTGGGGATATGACCCGCAGAACTTTAACTGTCCCGAAGGCTCGTACTCCACCAACCCCTATGACGGCAGAGCGAGAGTTGCAGAGTTCAAGAGACTTGTTCACGCTCTTCACTGCCAGGGCATAAGGGTCATCATGGACGTGGTATATAACCATACCTATGCCACTGCCGATTCACCCTTCAACAAGATATTCAACAAGTATTACTACCGCCTGTGGGGCGAAAACGGCGAGTATTTCTCAAACGGCTCAGGCTGCGGAAATGAGATAGCCACCGAGCGCTTCATGGTGAGAAAATACATCATCGACAGCCTTGTTTACTGGGCTACCGAGTTTAAGATAGACGGCTTTCGCTTTGACCTTATGGGGCTTTACGATATCGAGACCATGAACAAGATAGACGAAACTCTTCACGCTATCAATCCCGATATCATTCTTTACGGCGAGGGCTGGATAGGCGGAGATTCACCTCTGGCTGACAGCAAGCGTGCAATGAAGCTCAACGCACGCCACACCCCCAATATCGCCTTTTTCAGCGATGATTTCCGTGATACCATCAAAGGCAACAACTTTGAGAACCGCAGCAGGGGATATGTAAACGGCGCTACAGGCAGCGAGGAATATGTCAAGGAGGTAATGTGCGGAAGAATACCTCACCCGCAGATACCTAACCTTACCAAGTTTGCATGGACACTCAGTCCCTGCCAGACCGTAAACTACGTTGAGGCTCACGATAACCTTACTCTCTGGGATAAGCTTATTTACACCAACCCCACCGATTCTCTGGATACCCGAAAGAAAATGGATAAAATGGCTGCTGCCTGCGTATTCCTTGCTCAGGGCATACCCTTTATCCAGGCAGGTCAGGATTTCCTGCGCTCAAAGCCTCTCCCGGGCGGCGCATATGACCACAACAGCTACAATTCTCCCGATGCGGTAAACAGCCTTAAATGGGACAGAAAGTCCGAGTTCCGTGATGTTTTTGACTACTACAAGGGACTTATTGAGTTCAGAAAGGCTCATTCCGCACTAAGAATGTTCACAGCCGAGGACATCGGCAGAAATATGAAGTTCTTCGACCATCTCCCTCAGAGAATAGTTGGCTTCGGTCTTTACGGGGACTGCGAGCTGGAGGAGATAATCGTGTTCTTCAACCCCACAAATGATGATATCACTCTCCACGCATTCGGCGAGTACAATGTATATATCGACGGCGACAACGCAGGCAACAAGCCTCTTTACACCGTCTGCGACGATTATATCATCAAGCCCCATTCCACAATGGTAATGGGCAGACCCTACCCCAAGCCCGAGGAGGAGGCTGCTGAGTGAAAAAGAAATACACAGTCCGCCCCACAAAAATGCAGTCGCTCCCGGGATTTATCGTTGGGATAGTTTTTGTCCTTTTGGGGATATTTGCCGTCATACCAAGCTCAGGAGCGTTCGGCATTATCTGGACCCTTGTTGCAGGGCTGATAACTGTTTTCAACGGGATAAATGTTTTTTCGGAGGACGGTATTCCTATGGGTACCGTTATCACCGAGGAAACTGAGCAGAAGCCTGAGGATAATACCCGTGAACGTCTGGAAAAGCTTGAAGCTCTTTACCGTGACGGACTTATTACAAAGATAGAATATGAACAGAAGCGCAGGGAAATACTGAACGAGCTGTAAGGCTTGTTCCGAAAGGAAGGTCAAAACAATGAAAAGAATACTTGTCTGCGAGGACGAGGGCGTTATCAGGGATTTTGTTGTCATAAACCTGAAGCGTGCGGGCTATGACGTGGTAGATGTTGACTGCGGCGAGGAAGCCCTCAGGGTATTTAACGAGGAAAACGGCAATTTCGATATAGCTCTGCTTGACATTATGATGCCGGGCATTGACGGATTTCAGGTGTGCAAGGAGCTGAGAAGAAAGAGCAGCACCATAGGCATTATCATGCTGTCGGCAAAAACTCAGGAGATGGACAAGGTAAGCGGCCTTATGCTGGGCGCTGACGACTACATAACAAAGCCATTCTCCCCCTCCGAGCTTACTGCCCGCATTGATGCGGTATATCGCCGTGTAAGTATGTCATTCATCAAGGAGGAGAAAACTCCCGTTATCCGTTCAGGCCCCTTTGAGCTTAACCTCAAGAGCAGGACTGTTTCCAAGAACGGCGTGCCCATTGATCTTACTCAGGTAGAGTATCAGATACTGGAGTATTTCATGAACAACCAGAACACCGCTCTTGACCGCTCCAGCATTCTCACCCACATCTGGGGCGAGAACTACTTCGGCGACGACAAGATAGTCGATGTAAACATCAGAAGAATCAGAATGAAGATAGAGGACGAGCCTTCAAACCCCAAGTATATCTCAACTATCTGGGGCTTTGGCTACAAGTGGTCGGGTGATGGCAATCCCGACGACGACAAGAAATAAGTCACAAGCAGGACAAGGAAGCGTTTGTTTCCTTGTCCTTGACCATCATTTGAGGTGAGCGCAATAAAAAGATCAAAAAACACCATTACAAGAAGATGGCTTGTCAACAGCTTAGGCGCAATCTTTATTGTGCTCATGAGCGTGCTTATGGCTTTTTCGGTGTTTGTGAACGTATATTACTACAATTCCGCAAGGCAGTACATCACATCAAGGCTCAACATGGTTTCGGGAATGCTTTCCCAGTATTATGCGGATAACCCAGTTACCTTTGCTTCCGAGGTGCGCTCCATGGTGGAGAACTGGTCGGAAAAGAACCGAATGGAGCTTATGACCATCAACAGCGCAGGGGAAGTGTCTATGACCTCCTCGGGCTTTGCGCCTACAAAGGATATCATCGCTCAGGACTATTACGACGCCATTGACAGCGGCAGCTCAGGCACATTTACGGGCAGGCTGCCCTCGGGTGAAAAGGTCATTGCTGTGAGCATCGTCACCCCAGACGCAACGGGAGAGTTCAGCGTTATAAGGCTGGTAAGCTCCATGAAGCGTGTTGACAGCCACATCGGGCTGTACATCATTATTGCGGCTGTGACCTGCGGTGCAATTCTGGCGCTGATGATGTTTTCGGGAATGTACTTTGTAAAGTCCATCGTTATCCCCGTAAGGCAGATAGGCGCTGCCGCAAGGCGCTATGCCCGTGGCGATTTTTCCGTAAGAATGCCTGTGAAGTCGGACGATGAGATAGGCGAGCTTAGCGAGATACTTAATAAAATGGTGGACGAGCTTTCACAGTCGGAGGCTATGAAGAACGAGTTCATTTCCAGCGTGTCCCACGAGCTGAGAACGCCGCTTACAGCCATAAAGGGCTGGGCGGAGACTATCGGTTCCATGCCCGATGACAGGGAGACTGTCTCCAAGGGAATGAGAGTTATCACCACCGAAACGGAAAGACTTTCACAAATGGTTGAGGAGCTGCTGGACTTTTCAAGGATACAGAACGGCAAGTTCACTCTTAACAAGGGCAACGTTGATATTCTGGCGGAGCTGGGCGATGCGGTGCTTATATATACGGAAAGGGCAAAAAAAGAGGGCATAGAGCTTGTTTATGCGGAGCCTGAGGATCTGCCTATCGTATATGGCGACAGAAACCGCCTGCGTCAGGTGTTCATCAACGTTATAGACAACGCCATCAAATATTCGGAAAAAGGCGGACTGGTCACTGTTCAGGCAGTGCAGCCCGATGAAAACCACATTGAGATAGAAGTCAGCGACACGGGCTGCGGCATCACTCCCGAAGATCTGCCCAAGGTCAAGACTAAATTCTTCCGTGCCAATCACATAAAGAGAGGCTCGGGAATAGGTCTTGCGGTGGCGGACGAGATAATCACCATGCACAGCGGCACGCTGGAGGTATTCAGCGAGCAGGGCGTGGGAACCAGCGTAGTGATAGTTCTTCCCGTGAAGCCGAAGATAAAGTAAAATTTCTTAAAAAGAGGTAAGAGCTATGTCTGATAACAAGATAAGGATAATTTCTGCTGAATATGACCATGTTCCCGATGAGGAGGCTGTGCAGCGCACTGTGGAGTTCCTGAACGCCAACATCACGGCAGACAAGATATATTACCGCAGCTATGATTTCCCCGAGTTCATCGACTGCGGCAGCAATCTTGAATATATCAAGTGCCCCTGCTGCAATGCGGACATTTCCTTTGAGTGGTGGGGCGAGCAGGTGGATAAGGCGATAGAAAATGATTTCGAGAGCCTTGATGTAACTATGCCGTGCTGCGGAAAAAGCAGCTCTCTAAATGACCTGAAATATCATTTCCCGTGCGGCTTTGCGTGTGCGGAGTTCGTTGTGGAAAATCCCGAGGGCGAGCTTGGCAACGAGAACATTATCGAGCTTGAAAAGATACTTGATACAAAGCTCAGGGCGATTCACTGCCATATGTGAGCTTTAAATGCACATAACAAAAATTCCCGCTGATCTCAAACTGAGACCGGCGGGAATTTTTTTGGAAGAATTATATATCCGAATATTGTCAGAAATCACTGTTAAGTATCTTCTTTACCTTGTCGAAAAAGCTTTTGCGCTTGTTGTAGTTGTTTTCGCCAAGGCTTGCCTCGAACTTGCTGAGCAGATCCTTCTGTGCCTTGTTAAGGTTCTTGGGAACCTCTACATTGACCGTAACGAACTGATCGCCTCTGTCGGTGCGGTTAAGACGCTTTACGCCCTTGTTTCTCAGTCTGAATACTGTGCCCGACTGAGTGCCCTCGGGGATAGTGAGCTTAACCTTGCCGTCGATGCAGGGAACTGTTACCTCGCTGCCGAGAACTGCCTGACCGTAGGTAATGGGTATCTCTGTATGGATATCATATTCATCTCTTACGAAGATAGGATCGGGACGAACCTGAACTGTTACATGAAGATCGCCTGCGGGACCTCCGTTAAGTCCGCTGTGGCCCTGACCTCTTACCTGAAGTGTCTGACCGTCGTCGATACCTGCGGGGATAGTTACATTAACTGTCTTGGATACTGATACTCTGCCTGCGCCGTGACAAGCGGAGCAGGGATTTGTGATTATCTTGCCCTTACCGCCGCAGCGTGAGCAGGGACGCTGTGAAGATATCATACCCAGAGGAGTTCTCTGAGCGGTCTTTACATAGCCCGTACCGTGACAGTCGGGGCAGGTATCGGTGCCTGAACCTGCTGCCGAGCCTGTGCCGTGACAGTCGGGGCACTGCTCCATGCGGTTGAGCTTAACATCGACCTTTTTGCCGTTGCAGGCGTCCATAAAGTCGATCGTAACATAGGTCTGGATATCCTGACCACGTCTGGGTGCGTTGGGGTTGCTTCTGGAGCTTCCTCCGAAGCCGCCGCCGCCGAAGAACGAGCTGAATATATCGCCTATATCGCCCATATCGCCGAAGCCTGAGAAGCCGCCGAAGCCGCCTCCTCCGCCTGCACCTGCACCGTAGCTGGGGTCAACGCCCGCAAAGCCGAACTGGTCATACTTAGCCTTCTTGTCGGCATCGGAGAGACATTCATATGCTTCATTGACCTCTTTCATCTTCTCCTCGCATTCCTTATCATCGGGATGGAGGTCGGGGTGATATTTTTTTACACAGGCACGGTATGCCTTTTTTATCTCTTCGTCCGTAGCTCCTTTCTGCAAGCCAAGGACTTCGTAATAATCTCTTTTATCTGCCATAGGTGAACACACTCCTCATTTGTCCCCATTTATATTATACCGAAAAGCACTTGACCTGCAAATAGGTTTTCAGTACATTTGCAGCAGTTTTTTGACCCTGCCGCATAACCGACAAGAGGGCGGAGAGATTCCGCCCTGAATGTCAGTTGATTTTCTTGATTATTCCTCGGTGAACTGAGCGTCAACGAAGCCGTTGTCGTCAGAGCCGCCATTAGCGCCGCCGTTGTTGTTGTCATTGCTCTGAGCATCTCCGCCCTGAGCTGCCTGCTGAGCTGCGCCTGCTGCCTGATATACCTTGGAAGAAAGGTCATAAACTGCCTTCTGGAGCTCATCGGTCTTAGCCTTGATATCAGCGGTGTTGCCGCCCTCCATAGCCTTCTTCAGCTCGTCGATCTTAGCCTGGATAGGAGCCTTATCGGACTCGCTTACCTTGTCGCCTAAATCTGCAAGAGCCTTTTCGCTCTGGAATACGAGGCTTTCAGCCTGGTTCTTGATATCTACCTCTTCCTTACGCTTCTTATCTTCCTCAGCGTATCTCTCAGCCTCTTCAACTGCCTTGTCGATATCTTCCTTGGACATATTGGTGGAGGACTGGATCGTGATGTTCTGCTCCTTGCCGGTGCCAAGATCCTTAGCGGATACATGAACGATACCGTTGGAGTCGATATCGAATGTTACTTCGATCTGAGGGATTCCTCTGGGTGCGGGAGCGATGCCGTCCAGACGGAACATACCGAGCTGCTTGTTATCCTTAGCGAATTCACGCTCGCCCTGGAGGACGTTGATATCAACGGCAGTCTGGTTATCAGCCGCAGTGGAGAATACCATTGTGTGCTTTATAGGAATAGCCTTGTTTCTCTCGATCATCTTTGTGCAAACGCCGCCCATAGTCTCGATACCGAGAGAAAGGGGAGTTACATCACGGAGAACCATGCCTGTTACATCGCCTGTGAATACACCGCCCTGGAGAGCTGCACCGAGAGCAACGCACTCATCGGGGTTGATGCCCTTGAAGGGATCCTTGCCCATGAAGTTCTTGATAGCTTCCTGAACAGCGGGGATTCTTGAAGAACCGCCGACCATGAGTACCTTGTGTATATCAGCGGGCTTGAGGCCTGCATCGGAAAGAGCCTGCTTTACGGGGCCCATTGTGGATTCAACGAGGTCGTGGGTAAGCTCATCGAACTTAGCCTTTGTAAGAGTAAGCTCAAGGTGCTTAGGACCTGTTGCATCAGCTGTGATGTAGGGGAGATTTATCATAGAGGAAGGAGTGGAGGAAAGCTCGATCTTGGACTTTTCTGCTGCTTCCTTGAGTCTCTGCATAGCCATCTTATCCTTGGTAAGGTCGATTCCGTCGGAAGCCTTGAAGGACTCGATCATCCAGTTGATTATTCTCTGGTCGAAGTCATCGCCGCCCAGGTGGTTGTTACCTGCGGTAGCCTTAACTTCCTGAACACCGTCGCCCATCTCAATGATGGATACATCGAATGTACCGCCGCCCAGGTCGTAAACCATAACGGTCTGATCCTGTTCCTTATCGATGCCGTAGGAAAGAGCCGCAGCGGTAGGCTCGTTGATGATACGCTTTACGTTAAGACCTGCGATCTGACCTGCATCCTTTGTTGCCTGACGCTGTGCGTCGGTGAAGTATGCGGGAACGGTGATTACAGCTTCTGTAACGGGTTCGCCGAGATATGCCTCAGCATCAGCCTTAAGCTTCTGGAGGATCATAGCGGAAATTTCCTGAGGAGTGTACTTCTTGCCGTCGATGTCAACCTTGTAGTCGGTACCCATGTGTCTCTTGATAGAGGAAATGGTTCTTTCAGCGTTGGTAACTGCCTGACGCTTTGCAACCTGACCAACAAGTCTTTCGCCTGTCTTTGTGAAGCCTACAACGGAAGGCGTGGTTCTTGCACCCTCAGAGTTGGGGATTACGACTGCGGAGCCGCCTTCCATAACTGCTACGCAGGAGTTAGTTGTACCAAGGTCAATACCAATAATCTTTGACATATAAATTCTTCCTTTCAAAATGTCGCTTTAAGCGGCTGTGATTTTCATTTTTTGCGTTCGGTCATCACGGATTTGCAACTGTTACCATTGCGTGGCGGATGACCTTGTTGCCCATGATGTAGCCCTTCTGGAGAACTGCCGCTACGGTGTTTTCTCCCAGGTTCTCATCTGTGATCTGGCTTACGGCGTTGTGGAAATTGGGGTCAAAGGGCTTGCCTTCTGCTTCTATTTCCTTTACGCCAAGCTTTTCGAGGATAGCGGTGTACTGCCTGAAAATCATCTCAACGCCCTTTTTGAAGTTAGCGTCGGCACATTCGGCGGTGAGCGCTCTTTCAAAGTTATCTATTACCGAAAGAACTTCGGTGACAGCCTTTGTAAGGGCATTGTCGTATGCGTCCTGCTTTTCTTTGAGGGAACGTGTGCGGTAATTGTAATATTCCGCATCAAGTCTGAGATATTTCTCCTTTTCATCGGCAAGCTCTTTTTCAAGAGCCTCTATCTTCTGCTGAAGCTCAGCTGTTTTATCTGCTTCGGCAGCTGCGGCTTCCGTTTCAGTTGCAACATCGGCAGCTGCATCGGTCTCAGCAGCTTCGGCAGCATTTTTCATGCTCTCCTCAGCTTCGGATGTCTGCTGTGAAGGGTCCTTAACTTCTTCTGTCATTTATCTAATCATCCTTTCCGTTTTTGTCATCGGGAAGTGCAGCAGTTGTAAGTGCGGGCTGCTGCGGTTCATCGGCGCTTTCCGTAAGGATATCGCTGATCTTATCCGTCAGATATTCAATATAGGGTATGATCTTTGCATAATCAAGCCTCATGGGACCTATCAGCCCCAGAGAACCTGCTGTCTTTCCGCCCTTTTTGATAGGCGAAACGATCATGCTGGAATTGCTTATAACAAATCCTCCGTCCTCTCCGAACATCACCCTCAGACCGCTGAAGCTGTCGTCCAGAAGCTTGGAGAATTCATTTTTACGTTCAAGGAAGTTTATCACATCTTCCGCACCGATATCGTTCCTTGCAAGGAGATTTTTCTCGCCGCTCACATGAACGTCGTTCTGCATAAAGCTCTTTGCAAGCTCCCTGATACCGTTCATCAGAGGTGTAAGCGTTACGGCGTATGTTCCCATAGCCTCCGCCAGCTTTTCGATGGTCTCATCGGAAAGACTGTCAATGCTTACTCCGCTGAGGTTTTCAGTCATATAGTTGTTGAAGAACTGGAGCTGTTCGTTTGTAAGATCAAACTCCAGCCTGCACATTTTGTTCTGGATACTGCCCGATGAGGTTATCATCAGAAGCACATACATTCGCTTGCCTGTGGGTATCGCATCGACCTTTGCTATTACCGAGAACTGGGGAGATATGCTTGAAACCACTGTAACGCAGTTTGTGATCTCTGCCAGAGCCTTTGAAGCACTGTCGATGAGAGCATCCTCGGCGGGATTATCGGAATCCAGCATATTGTCAAGCATCTGCTTTTCGCTGTCGCTGAGTGCCTTTTCGGGCATCAGCTGGTCGATATAAAGCTTGTAGCCTTTGTATGTGGGGATACGGCCTGCTGAGGTGTGGGGCTGTTCAAGGTAGCCCAGCTGTTCAAGCATTGCCATATCGTTTCTGATAGTTGCGGGGGAAACTCGGATATCGGGCATTGAGGCGATGGTCTTGGAACCGACGGGCTCGCCCGTGACGATATATTCGTTCACGACAGCAGCTAAGATCTTAAGTTTTCTGTCATCCATCGGTTATCACCGCTTTCATTAGCACTTTGGATTTATCTCTGTTAGCACTCTTTCTCTCTGAGTGCTAATTATATTATACACCATTTTTTCCACTTGTCAAGGGGTTTTGCAAAATTTTTTAGCAAATTATCACATTGAGTGCTAAAATGCCCGCAAACCGCCTGATACAGCGGAATTTTTGTGATGAAACGGTGAATGAACGGGCATTGCACTCATATCTTCATATTATTTGCATTTATAATAGTAAGCCCGATATCCGCAGAAAACTGTTAAAAAGTTAATAGTTAAGAAATATTTGCGTGGTATAATAATCTTAATTGTATCAGTTTGCAAAAGGGGAGTGAGGGCTTGGCAAAAAATCATAAGCATGATACCAGCGACAGCAGGATAGCTTCGCTTAAAGCTCAGGATAAAGAGTATAACGAGATGTACCGCAAATGGCGTATCGAACACAAGCAGGACTACGGCTTCTACTTTTTCGACAACTCCGACGAGCTTACATACCGTGACGGCGAGGGCTTTATCACCGAGTATCCCGAGGCTGTCGAGCGCAGCGCCGTAACGGGGATACATTCCCTTGTGGCAAATGCACTTATCATATATATAGTAATAAACATTCTTGTCACCGCAGTGGATTATTTTACGCCCTTTAAAACGGTGCATGACCTTTCTTATAATTCACTGGGCTTTTTCACGGGCGATGAAGGCCCTGCCATTGTTATGACCTACGTGGTGAACATACTGCGCAGGCTTATACCTATATTCTATATTGTCAGCAAGACAGGCATTCCCATGAGAGTTCTTGTGCCTGTGAAAATATCCAACAAGCCTCTGTTTTTGATGGCAGTCCCTATGGCAATGTGCATTATGGGAATAAATATACTGCTCTCGAAATTTGAGTTCCTGTTTGTGGGTATGATAGGTGTTGACGGCATGAACCGAATATGGCTCCCCGATGAGCCTGTCCCGTCAGTGATGTACTGCATACTGTCCGTGCTGATAGTGCCCATTCTCAGCGAGTTTATGCACAGGGGGCTTATCATGCAGGTGCTAAGGCAGTTCGGCGACGGATATGCCCTTGTTGCCACCAGCATATTTGCGGCTATCACTATAGGAAATCCGGGAACATATCTGTTCCACTTTGTATCATCGCTGATGATAGGCTACTTTTCCATTCGCACAGGCTCGTTTATCACGGCGGTGCTAATGCGTGTGACTATCAGCGCCAGCTCCTACTTTATGACCGTGGTGAGGGATTCGGGCAGGTTTGCGGACACATATATCATCATCACCCTTATTATTGTCGTAATATACCTGACTATCGGCGTATTTTCACTTATAGCGTTTATGAAGAACCACAGCAACAAGATAAGCCTTCCGCTTTATGAGATGTATCTTAACCGCAGGGAGCGCTTTATGTGCTGCGTTACCAATCCTTCCATGATAATGTGGGTGTCCTTTGCGGTAATGCAGGTGGTGATAAACCTGGGCGGTGTGCAATGAGCGAAGAATATATGCGCCGTGCCATTGAGCTTGCAAAGGAGGCTGCCGCTGCGGGGGAAGTCCCTGTGGGAGCGGTGGTCGTAAGAAAAAAGGACGGGCTTATCGTTGGTGAGGGTCGGAACAGGCGTGAGGAGCGCCGCTGCCCCACAGCTCATGCGGAGCTTGAAGCCATTGAGCAGGCAAGCAGGTTTCTTGGCGGCTGGCGGCTTTGCGGCTGCGAGCTGTATGTTACGCTGGAGCCTTGCCCCATGTGCGCAGGGGGCATCATAAATTCACGGATAGACAAAGTGATATTCGGAGCATATGACAACAAGGCAGGCTCATGCGGCTCGCTTACAAACCTGTTTGAGCTTTCCTATAATCACCGCCCGCAGGTGTGCGGCGGATCTATGGAGGAAGAGTGCGCAGGGATATTAAAGGAATTTTTCAAAAACAGAAGGAGAAGCAAAATGGATATAAAGCTTGTTGAAGCAAAAACAGACGACCAGCTGGAAAGGGTGGCAGCCATTGCCGACCATATCTGGCACGAATATTTCCCCTGTATTCTTACAGAGGGTCAGATAGATTATATGGTGGATAAATTCTGCTCATTCAAGGCGATGAAAGAAAACATTGCAGGCGAGGGATATATCTACTACATCATCAAAAGAGGTGCCGATGATATCGGCTACACTGCCATAAAGCCCGACGGGGACAGGCTCTTTCTCTCCAAGCTCTACATCTGCAAGGAGGAGAGGGGAAAGAAATATGCCCGTGCCGCAATGGACTGCCACAAGCAGTTCGCAAGGGATCACGGCATGAGGGCGATATGGCTCACCGTAAACAAGTACAACGCAAACACCATTGCTGCATACAAGAAAATGGGATTTGAGACCATAGGCGACGGCGTTACCGATATCGGCAACGGCTACGTTATGGACGACTACTTTATGGAGTGCAGCGTATAATTAAAGAAAGGAAATGACGTATGAACGGCTACAACGGATATTATGTTGATGAACAGACCCTGCGTGAGGTCATTGAAACTGTCGGAAAGACAGCTGCCGCTGCCTGTATATCCGCATTCCTGAGCGATGTTGTTTTAAGGGCGCTCATAAGCTCACGCCCCACAAAGATAGTTGTGGAGGACGGTATCCCTGCGGCTCTTTACACCATTGGCGAGCATGACAAACCCAAGGCTGTGTATGTGTCGTCACGCCGCTCAAGAGTTGACTGGCGGCCTGTCATCTTTTTCGGAGCAGTCTTTGCGGGCTGCAAATATATCCTTGATTCAAGGGAGAAAAACATCGCCAACATAAAGACAGAGCATAAATAAGGAAAGGATTTTTGTTTTTTAATGAGTCAGGCAAAGAAGAATTACGGCAATGAAAGTATAAGCGTATTAAAGGGTGCGGACAGAGTAAGAAAGCGTCCTGCGGTCATTTTCGGCTCGGACGATCTGGAGGGCTGCAAGCACTCGGTTTTTGAGATAGTTTCCAACTCCATTGACGAGGCAAGAGACGGTCACGGCGACAGGATAATCGTCACCAAGTTCCTTGACAAGTCCATCGAGGTGGAGGACTTCGGACGAGGCTGCCCCGTTGACTTCAACAATGCCGAGCAGCGCTGGAACTGGGAGCTGGTTTACTGCGAGCTGTACGCAGGCGGCAAGTATGACAACAGCGACTATGAGTATTCACTGGGACTTAACGGTCTGGGTGCCTGCGCTACCCAGTATGCCTCCGAATATATGGACGTTGAAGTCCGCAGAGACGGATATAAATACAATCTCCACTTTGAAAAGGGCGAGAACATAGGCGGACTTTCCAAGGAGCCTTACAAGGGCAGGGCAACGGGCACTAAGACCCGCTGGAAGCCCGATTCCGAGGTGTTTACCGATATTGATATCCCCCGTGATTATTTTGAGACTATCCTTAAAAAGCAGGCGGTGGTAAACCCCAAGGTCACCTTTGTTTTCAGGTGTGAGACGGAAGAGGGCGGCTTTGACGAGGTAAGCTACTACTACGAGAACGGTATCACAGATTATCTTGAGGAGATAGTGGGGGAGGATAAGCTCACTCCCATGCAGTTCTGCTCCTGCGAGCGCAAGGGCAGGGACGCTGCCGACCGCCCCGAATACAAGATGAAGCTTTCGGTGGCTTTCACATTCTCAAAGACTGTAAGCTTTCAGGAATATTACCACAATTCCAGCTTCCTTGAATATGACGGCACTCCCCAGAAGGCTGTGCGCCAGGCTTTCCGCTCTTCTATTGATAATTATATCAAGTCAAACAACAAGTACCAGAAGAATGAAAAGTCTATCAAGGACGATGATGTGAGCGACAGCCTTGTGCTTGTTTCATCTACATTTTCCACATACACCTCCTACGAGAACCAGACCAAGAAGGCTATCAACAACAAGTCTATCTATGACAATATGGTGGATTTCCTGAAGCATCAGCTGGAGGTATATTTCATCGAAAATCCCGATGATGCCGCAAAGATAGCCGATCAGGTGCTTGTAAACAAGCGCAGCAGAGAGTCGGCGGAGCGCATCAGGCAGACAAGCAAGAACACCCTTACAAAGCAGATAGACCTGGCGAACATGGTTGAAAAGTTCGTTGACTGCCGTACCCGTGACAAATCACGCAGGGAGGTATATATCGTGGAGGGCGACTCGGCTCTCGGTTCCTGCAAGACTGCAAGAAACGCCGAATTTCAGGCTGTTATCCCCATCAGAGGAAAGATACTCAACTGCCTTAAAGCGGATTACGACAAGATATTCAAGAACGATATCATCACCGACCTTATCAAAGTGCTGGGCTGCGGCGTTGAGGTAAAATCCAAGGCGAACAAGGAGCTTTCAAGCTTTTCCATGGAAAATTTCCGCTGGAACAAGGTCATCATCTGTACCGATGCCGATGTTGACGGCTTCCAGATCAGAACACTGGTGCTGACCATGCTTTACAGGCTCACCCCCACGCTTATCGAGGAGGGCTGCGTTTATATTGCAGAGTCGCCGCTGTTTGAGATAACCACAAAGAAGATGACATATTTTGCCTATGACGAAAAGGAAAAGGCGGAGATACTTGCAAAGATAGGCGATGAAAAGTACAAGATAGACAGATCAAAAGGACTTGGCGAAAATGACCCCGAGATGATGTCCCTTACCACAATGAACCCCGAAACAAGGCGGCTCATCAAGGTAACTCCCGCAGATGCGGAGGCTACCTCAAAGATGTTTGACCTGCTTCTGGGCGACGACCTTCAGGGACGAAAGGATTATATTGCCGAAAACGGCGGCGCATATCTGGAGCTTGCTGATATTTCGTAAGCGGCTGCAAAGCAGGCAAAATGAAAGGAAATTTATTTAAATGAAGCTTGATGATCTCAGAAGAGAAATTAACGATATAGACGGGGAAATGCTCCAGCTTTTCCTGAAAAGAATGGAGATATGCAAAAGCATAGCTCTGTACAAAAAGGAAAACGACCTTCCCATTATGCAGGAGGGCAGAGAGCAGCAGGTCATTGACAAGGTAAGAGCCGCTTCTCCCGAGCATATGGCGGACGCTGCGGCGGTAATGTTCACGGAGGTAATGGACATAAGCAAGTGCCTCCAGTCAGAGGTATATACATGGGGCAGGATATACGAAAAGCCTGAGATATTCCACCCCGAAAATGCGCAGGTAATTGCCTGCCAGGGAACTTCGGGTGCATATGCCGAGGCTGCCTGCATCAAGCTTTTCGGCGAAAACAAGCCTATCCGCTTTGTGACAGGCTTCAAGGACGTGGTTGACCTGGTTGAAAGAGGACGTGCGGATTTCGGCATACTGCCTCTGGAAAACTCCACTGTAGGCTCTATTGAGGAGACCTATAACCTTATGGCAAACCACGACTTTTACATAACAAACATAGTCCGTGTGGAGATAACTCACTGCTTTGCGGTAAAGCCTGACACCGACCCTGCCGACGTAAGAAAGGTATATTCCAAGAAAGAAGCGCTGGCACAGTGCTCCAACTACATCAAAAACTGCGGATATGAGCCTTCGGAATACACCAACACCGCTCTTGCCGCTGAGATGGTGCGTGACAGCACGGACAACACTATCGGCTGCATATGCTCCAAGTCCTGCGCAGAAAAGAACGGACTTAAAATAGTTGAGGAGCACGCTGCGGACGCATATCCCAACTTTACAAGATTTATCTGCTTCTCCAAGAAGTTCATGGCGCCCGAGGGGGCAAATACTATTTCCGTATCCTTCTCCGTTCCCCATACTCCCGGAGGACTTTACAGAATACTTACCAAGTTTGCGGTTTATGGCCTTAACCTTAAAAAGATCGTCAACAAGACCCTTGCGGGCAAGGATTTTGAGGCTATCATCTTCCTGGATTTTGACGGTTCATATGCAAACCGCAAGGTGGCTGCATTCCTTGATGACCTTAAATCGGGCATGGGCTACTTCAAATTCCTGGGCAACTTCTCCGAGATATACTGATATTGCAAAGGGGGCACGTCGGCTTGAACAGATTTACCCAAACAAAGGTGCATACCGGCGGCGTGCGCCCTGTCAGTCTGCTGCTGATGGTCATATTCACCGTATGCGCATTTGCACTTATGTGGGCGGCGGTGGGCTGCCTTGACAGGATAAGCGAAAGCAGCTCGGACGCTGTTGACGGACTGGCGGCGGCTCAGCTCACTGCCAACCGTATCCGCAGCGCAGAGGGGGCTATAACCGTTTATACGGACAGCAATGGAAATTTTGAGAAAATGACCGTTTCCCGCAGGGACGGCTACGAGAATGTTATGACCTGCTCAAACGGACTGCTCAGCGAGGCACTTATCCCCGAGGGCAGCGGCGCTTCGGCAGGTGAGGGCATTTTCGAGATAAAGGGGCTTACCGTTACCGACTGCGGTGACACGGCAAAGATAACCGTTACCAGCCGCAGCGGGAACACCTGCACCGTTTATACCGCTGCGGGGGCTGAAATGACTTTTCTGACAGCGGAGGACGATTGAGTGAGAAAGAATATTTTCGGCATCAGGCGTGCAGACGGGGGCATTTTGCTTGATTCGTTTTTTACCGAGCTTGTGCTGATAATCCCTGTGTTTGCCATATCCTGCTGTGCGGTGCTCCAGATGTTCTCCATTGCCGCAAAGATGGCGGAAAACAGGCAGATAAAGGCTTCTGCCATTGCCTGTGCCCAGTCGTGGTGCGAGCTGTACAGTGCGGGAAGATCGTTCGAACAGTGTGCGGAGGAGCTTTTCGGCATATCGGGGACTGCCATTATCACAGACAGCAGCTTTACATACGACCCTGAGGGGAATATAAGCATCATAATAAGCGAGGATACCGAGGACTCAGCCTACGGACAGATGAAAACCTCGGTCATAAATATCATATGGCAGGACGGAGAGATCTCGGAAACTGCCGCAAGATATGAGCCTGACTTTATGGAGGGTGGAATATGAAAAAGAACATCACAGTTCCGGGATTTATGACCCTTATCACCGTTTTTCTGATAGTGAGCCTTGTATCTCTGGGAGGACTTGCCTGCGCCGCAGCGGCAGGAGGTTCGGCTCTGGCTGACAGGAGTGCAGAATATCTGACCAGATACCGCAGTGCGTACAATCTTTCTGAAAAGCGGCTGGCAGAGGTTGACGGCTGCATTGCTCAGGCGGCGGAAAGCGGACTTTTTGATATGAATTTTGAGGCAATGGTCTCAGAGCTTGACTATGCGGAATATCATATAGAAAAGGACTTTTATACTGTTTCCTGCACAACGCCCGTTGACGGCAGCACTGCTGTTTACTGGGAGATAAAGGTGCCGCTTGACGCATCGGCAGAGGGGGAGCGGTACACGGTCACGGCAAGGCGCACTGTTGCGCTGGAGCCTGAAGATAGCAGCGAAGAAGAGCACATCAACGTATGGCTCGGATAGAAAGGGCTGATAATATGCGAAGCATAAGAGAGATACTGAAAGAAGCGGTCACGCTGAACGCTTCGGACATTTTTATAGTAACGGGAACGCCTGTAAGCTTCAAGGTGTTCGGAAATGTTATGCGCTGCGATGACGAGACGGTAACGCCTGCGGACTCGGCACAGCTTATGAAGGAGCTTTTTCTTCTGGCGGAGCTTGATACCGAAGCGGAGGATCTGCGCCGTGAGATGGACTTTTCTTTCTCCTTTGCGGGCGTGGGACGATTCAGAGTGAATGCCTACCGTCAGAGAGGTACACTTGCGGCAGTGCTGAGAAGCGTGCCCTTTGAGCTTCCCGACAGCGGAAAGCTTCATATCCCCGACAGCATATTGTCACTGGCGGAGAACCAGAACGGCATTATCCTTGTAACGGGAGCGGCAGGCAGCGGAAAATCCACCACCCTTACCTGTATGATAGACAAGATAAACAGCGAGCGCCCGGGGCATATCGTTACCATTGAGGACCCTATCGAGTTCCTCCACAAGCACAAAAAGAGCATTATCAGCCAGCGTGAGATAGGCATTGATACGGAAAGCTACTCCGATGCCCTGAGAGCGGCTCTCAGGCAGTCGCCCAATGTTATCCTGCTGGGCGAGATGCGTGACAATGAGACTATGAGCATTGCCATGACTGCGGCGGAAACAGGTCAGCTGGTGCTTTCGACGCTCCATACCGTGGGCGCTGCCAATACCGTTGACCGAATAATCGACGGCTTCCCCACCAATCAGCAGCAGCAGATAAGAATGCAGCTTTCCATGGTGCTTAAAGCTGTAATTTCCCAGCAGCTCCTGCCCGATACCAACGGCACTCTTTACCCCGTTTTTGAGGTAATGGTTGTCAACAACGCTATCAGGACCATGATACGTGAGAACAAGACCCACCAGATAGAGACCGTGATGCAGACCACTCAGGGTATGCAGACCATGGACAGCGCTGTTTTCAAGCTTTTCTCCGAGGGCATCATCTCCGAAGAGACGGCTGTGGAGTATGCTTCAAGCCCTGCAATGATGAGCAAAAAGATAGAATTGTCACGGGGAAAACAGTAATGATTGTATCTTTTTATTAAAGATTTGTATATTTATTGCAATACCGCCAAAACGTAAAGGTTTACGGTTGTACAAAACAACAATTTAGCCTTTTTATACAATTTTTAGTGAAAAACCTTGAAAAATCATAGCAACAGTGATATAATTACACTAAGCAGGTGGAATAATATCCCTATGCTTTAATTATGAAGTTTATCCTTTTTAATTTTTTGAGAGGAGAGATAATATATGAACGGCAATACCGATAAAAAACGTAAGATAATGCAGTCGCTGAGTGCGTTTGCATTTGCTCTTACTGTTTTTGCTGCAAATGCTCAGGGAAGCGCTTCCGCTGAGACTCTTGATTCCGCAGCTAACGGTCTTATCGTTAAAACAGCAGCAATCGAGTCCGCTGACAACGAGGGCGGTGAAGGCAGTGTTATGGGCAAGACCACTGACAGCGAAGCCAACGGCGATGATGCAGATGACATTTCCACAAACTATGACGAAGAAGAAAACGGCGATGACGGTCAGTCTGAGGACGCTGATTTCACCGATGTTGATTCCGATACCGATGAAGATGATGAGGCTGAAACAGAGCTTCGCAGCGAGGCAGGCACTACCGCATTCCTCGGCAAGGCAGCCGAGTACAACGTATTCGTTGAGAATAACTTTACCGTTAACGGCGCAGACTGCCCGGGTAATTTCGCAGTAGGCGGAAACGTTACAGTTCCCGAAAGCTATTCCGCTTATAAGACTGTTGTAGGCGGCACTATTCTCGGCGGAAGCTTCCTTAACGGATATACCACAGCCGATGCTGAGGGTATCGACTTTGCTGTAGAGTTCGCAAACCTTAGAGCTACTTCCGCAAAGCTTGCGGCAATGGTCCCCAACGGCTATGTTACCAACGGCGACTGGGGCGCTGAGATGAAGTTTGTGGGCACAAATGACGATATCAACGTTTTTACAATGTCTGTCAGCGAGTATAACAGCATTCTTGCAAACTCCTACGGTCAGCTGAAATTCACCTTTGATGTTCCCGCAGGCTCTGTTGCCATTGTCAACATCACAGGCGAGGGTTACCTTAATATGGCTGTCAACTGCGGTACATATTATGCAGGTCAGGCTGTAAGCAATGGCACTGCAAACAACGCAAATATCCTTTTCAACGTTCCCGACGCATACGGCGTTTCTATCGGAACAAGCATGGGCAACCTCCTTGCTCCCAACGCTGATGTTACTTCCACAGATATGGGCGGTCATCCTCACTTCGAGGGCCAGCTTATCTGCAAGAACTACGAGGGTGTAAATGAGTTCGGCGGCACACAGTTTGTCCCCGATGACCCCACTGCTCCCGATAAGGGCGATAACGGCGATACCAATCCCGATAATCCCGACGGCGGTGATTCCGGCAACACCAACCCCGACACTCCTACAGGCGGCGATTCAGGCAACGCAAATCCCGATACATCTACAGGTGGAGATTCGGGTAAAACAAATCCCGATACACCAACAGGCGGCGATTCAGGTAATACAAATCCTGACATTCCTACAGGTGGCGATTCGGGCAATACTGATCCCGATACACCTTCGGGCGGAGATTCGGGCAACACAAATCCCGATACACCTTCGGGCGGAGATTCGGGCAACACAAATCCCGACACACCTTCCAGCGGAGATTCGGGCAACACAAATCCCGACACACCTACAGGTGGAGATTCGGGCAACACAAATCCCGACACACCTACAGGTGGAGATTCGGGCAACACAGATCCTGACACACCCACAGGTGGAGATTCGGGCAACACAAATCCTGACACACCTTCCGGTGGAGATTCAGGCAACACTGATCCCGATACACCTTCCGGTGGAGATTCGGGCAACACAAATCCTGACACACCTTCCGGTGGAGATTCGGGCAACACAAATCCCGATACACCCACAGGTGGAGATTCAGGTAACACCAACCCTGACATACCTACAGGTGGAGATTCAGGCAATACTGATCCTGACACACCTACAGGTGGAGATTCGGGCAACACCAACCCTGACACTCCTACAGGCGGCGATTCGGGCAACACAAATCCCGATACACCTACAGGCGGCGATTCGGGCAACACTGATCCCGATACACCTACAGGCGGGGATTCCGGTAACACCAACCCCGACACTCCTACAGGCGGAGATTCGGGCAATACTGATCCTGACACACCTACAGGTGGAGATTCGGGCAATACTGATCCTGACACACCTTCCGGTGGAGATTCGGGCAACACCAACCCTGACACACCTTCCGGTGGAGATTCGGGCAATACTGATCCCGACACACCAACAGGTGGAGATTCCGACAGCACAACACCTGATACCCCTGACAACGGTGATTCCGGAAATACAAATCCTGATACTCCCGATAACGGCGGTTCGGACAATACAAATCCCGATACACCAACAGGTGGAGATTCAGGCAACACAAATCCCGATACACCTACAGGCGGCGATTCGGGCAATACCAATCCTGACACACCAACAGGTGGAGATTCGGGCAATACCAATCCTGACACTCCCACAGGCGGCGATTCGGGCAATACTGATCCCGATACACCTACAGGTGGAGATTCAGGCAACACAAATCCCGACACACCTACAGGCGGAGATTCAGGCAACGCAAACCCTGATACTCCCGACAATGGTGGTTCCGGAAATACAAATCCTGATACTCCCGATAATGGCGGTTCGGACAATACCAATCCCGGAACTTCCGACAGCACAACACCTGATATCCCTGACAACGGTGGTTCCGGAAATACAAATCCTGATACTCCCGATAATGGCGGTTCGGACAATACCAATCCCGGAACTTCCGACAGCACAACACCTGATATCCCTGACAACGGTGGTTCCGGAAATACAAATCCTGATACTCCCGATAACGGCGGTTCGGGCAACACCAATCCCGACACGCCCAACACAGGCGATCATGACAGCACTACTCCCGATACACCTGATACCACACCTGATGTTCCCACAGTTCCTGATACACCCAACACCTCTACAGGCACAAGTGTAACAACGGGCACATCTACAAATACCACCGATACCGAAACAACAGAGACCAACACCACTTATATTGAGGTTTATGACTCTGATGTTCCTCTTACCGATATGGTAATTGTAGAGGATGGCGATGTTCCTCTTACTGACTTCTCCGCAGTTTCCAATCCTAAGACAGGTGAGAGCCGCACTCCTCTCTATGCAGCAGAAGCCGCAGCCGTTATCTCGGCTATTGCTCTTGCATTTGCCACAAAGAGAAAGTACAGCGGAAGCAAGTATTCCGAATAATATCGGTTAAGCAAAAGCTGCTCTGCAAATATCGTATTGCGGAGCAGCTTTTTTATATAATACTGATCCTCAATCAGCCTATAGACAAATCCTTGGCTTTGCCTATAGAACGATTAAATATCAGTATAAATTTAATTTCCTAAAACCCTATTGACATTCTCGGAAAAAAGGAGTATAATAATACTAATCTACTATGAAATATATGATTTGATAGATGAAAGGAAGGTTAGTTGTTATGAAAATATCTACCAAGGGCAGATATGCACTTCGTATGATGTGTACCCTTGCGGCAAATGATAACGGAACTGCCATTCCTCTGCGTGACATAGCCGAAAGCCAGAATATCAGCGTAAAATATCTTGAACAGATAGTTATTCTTCTCAGCAGAGCGGGCTTTGTAAAGAGCGTAAGAGGTGCGCAGGGCGGATATAAGCTTACAAATCCCCCGAAATATTACACCGTTGGAATGATACTCCGACTGACAGAGGGCAATCTTGCTCCCGTTGTTTGTCTTGAGGACAATGTGAACACCTGCGAACGTGCTGCCGAGTGCGAGACACTTTATGTGTGGGAAAAGCTTTACGAGGCTATAACAAACGTTGTGGATAACATTACCGTTGAGGATATCATAACTCATTCCCGTGAGCATTTGTCCGATAATTATGTTATATAATAAAAATCCCTGCCTCGTGTGAGACAGGGATTTTTATTGTATTGATGAAATAGTATATCACTTCAGCTCGGCAATAACATCGGACATATCGTAAAGCCCTGCGGTCTTGTCAGCAAGGAACACGGCTGCGTTTACTGCGCCTACTGCGAAAACTTCCTTTGAAGCAGCGGAGTGGCTCAGGGTGATCACCTCGTCACGGCCTGCGAAGATGATGTCATGCTCGCCTACGATCGTGCCGCCTCTGATAGAGTGCATACCGATCTCGTACTTTTCACGCTTCATTCTGCGGGAATGACGGTCGTAAACATAGTGATACTTGTCGTCGAGGACACTGTTGATAGCGTTTCCAAGCATAATGGCAGTGCCGCTGGGAGCGTCTATCTTCTGGTTGTGATGTTTTTCAACTATTTCGATATCGAACTGACCGCCGAGAAGCTTTGCGGCTGTCTTAGCGAGGTTTGCAAGCAGGTTGATGCCCAGAGACATATTGAAAGAGAAGAACACGGGAACCTGCTCTGCTGCGGACTTTATCTTTGCTATCTGCTCATCGGAGAAGCCTGTGGTTGCGATAACAACGGGAGTGCCTGTGGAAAGGCAGTATTCAAGGAGCTTATCCAGTGCGGAGGGGTGAGAAAAGTCGATGATAACATCGGGCTTCTGAGGGAGAAGTGCAGGCTCGGATACGATAGGGAACTTTCCGTTGTCGGCGGTGTTAAGGTCAATTCCGCTGATAACGGTGCAGTCGTCACGCTCTGCAATAATGGAGCTGATGACATGACCCATTTTGCCGTTGGCGCCTGTAATGGTCACATTTATCATATTTTAAACATTCCTTTCGCATATACAGCACGGGCGGCATCAAGCCGCCCTGTTTTGCTTATTACTTGATGATGCCTGCGTTCCTGAGAGCGGCAGCCAGCTTTTCTTTCTTAGCATCTTCCATTTCATAAAGGGGCAGACGGCAGGGACCTGCGTCAATTTCCATCATATTGAGGGCTTCCTTTACGGGAATGGGGTTAACGTCGATGAAGAGAGCATTTGCAAGCTCCAGTGACTGAGCCGCAAGCTTTGCAGCCTCTGCGCAGTTATTATCGAGACAAAGCTGAGCGATATTGTGCGTAAGCTTGGGAGCAACGTTTGAAAGAACGGAGATAACGCCCTTTCCGCCCAGAGCCATGATAGGAACTATCTGGTCATCGTTGCCGCTGTAAACATCAAGCTTGTCGCCGCACTCTGCAATGAGCTTTGCAATAGCGGAGATATTTCCGCTGGCTTCCTTTGCAGCTGCGATGTTCTTATGCTCGGCGAGGATCTTGTATGTGTCAAGAGAAATGTTAACGCCTGTTCTGGAGGGAACGTTGTAGAGGATAATTGGGATATTTACAGCGTCCGCAATGGCGGTGTAGTGAGCCACCAGTCCTCTCTGGGAGGTCTTGTTGTAGTAAGGAGTTACAACCAGAAGTCCGTCAGCGCCCATAGCCTCGGCGTCCTTGGAAAGCTCGATGGCATATGCTGTATCGTTGCTTCCTGTGCCTGCGATAACGGGTATTCTCTTGTTTACCTTTTCAATAGTGTAGCGAATGCACTCTCTGTGCTCGTCATCGGTAAGAGTGGAGCTTTCGCCTGTGGTTCCGCAGATGATGATAGCGTCTGT
Source organism: Huintestinicola butyrica (assembly GCF_025567215.1). NCBI lineage: Bacteria > Bacillati > Bacillota > Clostridia > Eubacteriales > Oscillospiraceae > Huintestinicola > Huintestinicola butyrica. Next base: position 14,632 of record NZ_JAOQKB010000014.1, on the reverse strand, counting down.
GCCGCCTGCGATCTGCATTTCGATAAGCTCGCCCAGAGCCGCATAATTTACGGAGCCGTCATCGTGCATAGGGGTAACGATAGCAACGCCTGCGCCTGTGAAAATAGTATTTTTCATAATATCAGCCCTTTCTCAGATCTATTGTATATGTGAGCCATCCGTCGTCGGAGACTCCGCCTTGTTTTGCGTAGAAAGCCTGAGCACTGCTGTTCCAGCCGAGACATTTCCACTCGATCTTGATGCAGTCCAGTGCTTTTGCGGTCTCGTTTATCTTATCAAAAAGCATTTTTCCGATACCGCTGCCTCTTTCGGCTTCTTCCACAAAAATATCTTCAATGTAGAAAACACGCTTTCCCGAAAAAGTTGCCAGCCTGTAGATGCTGTAAACAGCCATTCCCACAGCTTTGCCGTCTTTTTCGGCGATGATTCCGCCAAGACCGTTAGGCTCCGACATCATTTCACGGATTCCCTCGGGAGTGGCAGAGCATACATCTGACATCTTTTCGTATTCCGCCAGCTCCCTTATGAGCCTGCACAGCTCGGGAGCGTCGGAAACATCAGCATTTCTTACAATAACCGCACTCATGGCGTTATCAGTCAAAATAGCCCTTTGCAGCGAGAAGCTCAGCCATAAGAACGGCTCCGCCTGCTGCGCCTCTCAGAGTGTTGTGGGAGAGGCAAACGAACTTGTAGTCCCAGATGATATCGTCTCTCAGACGGCCGATAGAGATAGCCATGCCGTTTTCAAGGTTTCTGTCAAGCTTTGCCTGGGGACGGTTATCCTCGGTGAAGTAGTGGAGGAACTGCTTGGGTGCGGAGGGAAGCTCCAGCTCCTGAGGAACGCCGCTGTACTCTGTCCAAGCCTTGATAACTTCTTCCTTGGTAGGCTTCTTGTCGAACTGAACGAAGATAGCTGCGGTGTGACCGTCGGAAACGGGAACTCTCAGGCACTGAGAGGAGATCTTGGGACCGTCGGCATTGACGATCCTGTTGCCTTCGATGTGACCCCAGATCTTAAGAGGCTCCTGCTCGGACTTTTCTTCCTCTCCGCCGATGTAGGGGATAACGTTGTCGATGATCTCGGGCATTGTCTCAAAGGTCTTGCCTGCGCCTGAAATTGCCTGATATGTGCAAACCATAGCCTGCTTGATTCCGTACTTATCCTTGAGAGCGTTGAGAGCGGGAACATAGCTCTGGAGAGAGCAGTTGGACTTAACTGCGATAAAGCCTCTCTTTGTGCCAAGTCTTTCTCTCTGAGCCTTTATTATTTCAATGTGCTCGGGGTTGATCTCGGGAACGACCATGGGAACGTCGGGAGTAGCTCTGTGAGCGGAGTTGTTGGATACAACGGGGCACTCAGCCTTTGCGTACTTTTCCTCAAGTGCTCTGATCTCGTCCTTCTTCATATCAACAGCGCAGAAAACGAAATCTACCTGAGAAGCGATCTTCTCGATATCTGCTGTTGCGTCAAGAACGATCATATCCTTGAACTGCTCGGGGATATCCTGCTTCATTGCCCACTTTGCGCCTACTGCGTCCTCATATCTCTTGCCTGCGCTTCTGGGAGATGCTGCCAGGACCTTTACATTGAACCAGGGGTGATTTGCCAGCAGGAGTGAAAAACGCTGACCTACCATACCTGTTGCGCCGATTATACCTACGTTGTACTGCTTCATCTGAAATACTCCTTTATTATTTAATAAAATTTTACAGAGAAATAAAAAAAATCGGTTGAAAACCGATCCATCATAACTATATAATGTATAAAGTGTCAGATAGCACTCCATCATACAATCATGATGACAATCATATACCTGTTCGGCATATGCTCAGCAGGGTCGTAAACCGCATCACGACGGAGCTTCGGCAGCATCGCCTTTCCCCTGACATACATTCGGAGCGGAAGCCTCTGTCAGGTTACTGATCTTTACTGCGCCTCTATCAGTTTTTTTTATTATATAATATTGCACAGCCTTTGTCAATACCAAATTTAAATAATTTTATGCTATTAACCGCTGCGGAGTGTCTTTCGGGGCGGGTATGAAAGGATAAATACAATTTGAAAAACATCACGGTCGATTTTGCTCAGCTTGATTCAAAAGAGAAGCTGGAGGCTTTTCTTGAAAGCGAGGTCTCATCAGGGGATTCGGTCCATCTGAAAAACTATCACAGGGAGCTTATGCCCTGGGCTGAGGAAGCTGTGTCAAAGCTGAAAGCCTCTCCCGACGTTGTTGTCACCACCGAGATAGACCCTGAGAATATGCTCCGTTCGGACTTTTACTATGATCTGCCCGAAGAGCTTATCGCACAGACGCCTGTGGAGCCGAGAAATGCTTCCCGCCTTATGTGCGTTGACCGTCAGAGCGGCGATATCACACACGACCATTTCTATAATCTATGCAAGCACCTGAAAAAAGGTGATTTGCTGGTAATGAACGATTCCAGAGTGCTTCCCGCACGTCTTTACGGCGAAAAGGAGGGCACAGGCTCATTTATCGAGTTCCTGCTCCTTGAACAGAAGGGCGATAAGCTGTGGGAGATACTTGTCCGTCCCGGCAAAAAGGCAAAGCCCGGCACACGCTTTTCTTTCGGCAACGGCAGGCTGAAGGCTGAGATACTTGAGACTGTTGAGGGCGGCAACCGCATTGCAAAGTTTGAGTGCGAGGGCAATTTCTTCACTGCCCTTGAAGATATCGGTCAGATGCCTCTTCCGCCCTACATCACCAAAAAGCTGGAGGATAAGGAGCGCTATCAGACAGTATATTCCCACGAGCTTGGCTCTGCCGCAGCTCCCACCGCAGGACTGCACTTTACAAATGAAATGCTTGACGACCTGCGTGCCAGGGGAATAAACACCGCATTCGTCACACTTCATGTAGGACTTGGCACATTCCGTCCCGTAAAGGAGGACGAGGTGCTCAAACACAAGATGCACTCCGAGCATTATCATCTGCCAAAGGAAACGGCGGAGCTTATCAAAAAGACCAAGGCTGAGGGCGGCCGTGTAATTGCCGTGGGAACCACCTCCTGCCGTACTCTTGAAAGCGTGGGCACATTCTTTGAGGATATGGACGAGCACGAGGGCTACACCGATATTTTCATTTACCCCGGCTACAAATTCAAGGTCATCGACGGACTTATCACAAACTTCCATCTGCCCGAAAGCACCCTTATAATGCTTGTTTCCGCATTTATGGGCTACGACAACACCATGAACGCATATAAGACCGCAGTTGAGGATAAATACAGATTTTTCAGCTTCGGTGATGCTATGCTGATACTTTAAAAAAGGGATTTTGTCAAATGATTTTTTCCATATTAAAGGCAGTTTTATTTGGAAGAAAATGTACAGGTATTGTGACGGGATATGAGATACGCAGAACTTACAGGGGCGTTGATTATTACCGCTACATCGTTACCGCAAATGATAAAAAATATATTTCAGCTGAGAATTTGGCTGTATATGACGGAAGAAAGCCCACAAAGCATTTAAACTGTGAGGTCGATGTTTACTGCTGTGATGACAGCAGGGTATGCACCTTGTATTCGCTGCGTGAAACAGTAATGTTTCTTGCAGTGATACTGCTTTTGCTGATGCTTATTTTGATATTTGGCGTTTTTTTAAAATAAATTTATAAAAAAGGAATCAACATTTATGTACACACTTATTAAAACAGAAGGCAAAGCCAGAAGAGGAGAGTTTGAAACTGTTCACGGCACATTCCAGACCCCGTGCTTTATGAACGTGGGAACTGCCGCTGCCATAAAGGGCGGTATTTCCTCCATTGACCTGAAAAACGACCTTAAATGCCAGGTGGAGCTGTGCAACACTTATCATCTTCATGTGCGCCCCGGCGACAAGGTGATAAAGCAGATGGGCGGTCTGCACAAGTTCATGAACTGGGACAAGCCCATTCTCACCGACAGCGGCGGATTTCAGGTGTTCTCCCTTGCAAAGCTCAGAAAGATAAAGGAAGAGGGCGTTTGTTTCAACTCCCACGTTGACGGACGAAAGATATTTATGGGCCCCGAGGAGTCCATGCAGATACAGTCAAATCTCGGCTCCACCATTGCCATGGCGTTTGACGAGTGCATCGACAACCATATGGCTCAGATCACCCCCGATATGGACGAAAAGGCCAAGAACAGAATAATCCGCAAGGCTTATGACTATTCCAAAAATTCCTGCGACAGAACTGTCCGCTGGCTGTACAGATGCAAGGAGGAGATGACAAGGCTCAATTCCCTTCCCGACACCATCAACAAGCACCAGCTGCTTTTCGGAATAAATCAGGGCTCTGTTTTCGATGACCTTAGACTGCGCCATATGGAAGAGATAGCAAAGCTTGATATGGACGGCTACGCTGTGGGCGGCCTTGCAGTGGGCGAGCCAACTGAGGAGATGTATCATATCCTTGATATCCTCTGCCCCGTAATGCCCGAAAATAAGATACGCTACCTTATGGGCGTGGGAACTCCCTCCAACATCATCGAGGGCGTGGCAAGGGGAATAGACCTTTTCGACTGCGTAATGCCCAGCCGAAATGCACGTCACGCAACTATATTCACTTGGAACGGCATCATGCACGCCACAAACAAGTGCTATGAGACTGACCCATTGCCTCTTGACCCCGAGTGTGACTGCCCCACCTGCCGCAACTTCTCCCGTGCATATATCCGTCACCTGTTCAAGGCTGACGAGCAGCTGGCAGGCAGACTTGCGGTTGCTCATAACCTTTATTTCTACAACACTCTTATGGAAAGAATACGTGACGCTATCGAAAAGGGCGAATTTGAGCAGTTCAGAGCAAAATATTCCCCTCTTCTGGCATCAAAACTGTAATTTATGTGATACCGATCCTGCGACTCAGGCGGAATTTGTCCGTTTGAGCCGCTTTTTGTTGACAGTAACAATTTAATGAGTGTATTATAACAAAAATTCTTAGACAGTACACAAAAAAGACTGAACTTTTCTTTTGCGATATGCTATTATAAATGAGTAACGCATCGACCTGATAAAGGAATGAGAAGCCTGTGATCCAGGGATAATAAGGCTCTCAAAAAGGAATGATAATATGTATAAGCTTGTTATTTTCGATCTGGACGGAACTCTGGTAAACTCTCTTGCCGATCTGGGAAATGCCTGCAATGAGGCATTGGCAAAGTTCGGGTTCCCTACCTATGATATTGAAAAATATCGCTATTTTGTGGGCGACGGCGTTCCGATGCTCATAAAAAGAGCTGTTCCCGCAGACAAGGGAACCGATGAGGTGCTGGCAAAGGTCAAGGCTGAGTTTGATGTGATATACCGCCGCACCTATAACCGCCTTACCCACCCATACGACGGCATTGTAAAGCTGGTTGCCGACCTTAAAGCCAAGGGGATACTTACCGCAGTTGCCTCCAACAAGCCTGATGAGTTCACTCAGGTAATTGTTTCCGATATGTTTGAAGCGGGGACGTTTTCATATGTTTCCGGCAAGAAGGACGGCTTTGAAAAGAAGCCCGACCCGGGAATTGCGCTCCACATAATGGAAAAGCTGGGCGTTTCCCCCGAAGATACGCTTTTTGCGGGCGACTCCTCGGTTGATATGAAAACAGCAACAAATGCGGGCTGCGACAGCATAGGCTGCTTGTGGGGCTTCCGCACAAGGGAAGAGCTTGAAGAAAACCATGCGGTGTATATTGCAGAAACTCCCGCAGATATATATAATGCGGCTGTAAACGGCAAGTAACAGGGAATTTATTTAATTTTATTTTATTTTGGAGGTTAGTTCAATGAACGTTCAGGACGTGCATATGCAGTATATCACAGAGGACTTTGACGAAAACGGAGTTGTAAACAAATTCGACCTTCGTCTTCCCGAAAATTTCAGCTTTGCTTACGATATAATAGACAAAATTGCGGAAATAGAGCCTGACAGACGTGCCATGATATGGTGCGATGACGAGGGCAGAGAGCGTATCTTTACTTACGGCGAGCTTTCGCTGCTTTCAAACCGTGCTGCAAATATGCTGCTGGACAAGGGCGTGAAAAAGGGCGACAAGGTAATGACCGTCCTCAAGCGCCACTGGCAGATGTGGATAGTTACCTTTGCGCTGGAAAAAATCGGCGCCATCCTTATTCCCGCAACAAATCAGCTGAAGAAAAAGGACTATACCTACCGCTTTAAATCAGGCGACATAAAGCATATCATTGCCACAGGCGACGGCGATGTACGTGAGAATATCGAAAAGGCGTGCGCAGAATATCCCCTTGAACTGAAATTTATCGTAAAGACAAGCGAGCATTATGACGGCTGGATAGATTTTGACGCTGAGCTTATGAACTACCCCGACACTCTGGAGAGAATTGCCACAAACGTTGATGACGACTGCATCATGTTCTTCTCCTCAGGCACAACAGGCTACCCCAAAATGGTAATCCATTCCCACAGATACAGCGTTTCCCACATACCCACCGCAAAGTACTGGCACAACATTAACAAGGACAGCATCCACCTTACCATTTCCGAAAGCGGCTGGGGCAAGTTCTTCTGGGGCAAGATATACGGTCAGATGGCTCTTGCGGCAACTGTAATGACCTATGATTTTTCAAGGTTCGTTCCCTCAGACGTGCTTCATATCATTGAAAAGTACAAGGTAACTTCTCTTTGCTGCCCCCCCACAATGTACCGCTTCTTTATCAAGGAGGGCATGGAGGGCCACGATATTTCTTCCCTCAAACATGCCACAACAGCCGGCGAGGCACTTAATGCCGAGGTCTATAACAAGTTCAAGGAATATACGGGTCTTTCTCTTATGGAGGGCTTTGGTCAGACAGAGACCGTTCTGCTTATCGGCAACCCCAAGGGAAGCGTCAGCCGTTCAGGCTCCATGGGCAAGGCAATGCCTATGTTCAACGTTATCATCGCAGACCCTGAGGGTAATGAATGCCCCGCAGGCACCACAGGCGAGATATGCGTAAAGCTCCACGAGGGCGTTAACAACGGACTTTTCAAAGGCTACTATAATAATGATGAAGCCAATGAAAAGGCATTTGCATACGGACTTTACCACACAGGCGATACCGCATACAAGGACGAGGACGGATATTTCTGGTATGTGGGACGTATCGACGACGTTATCAAGTCATCGGGCTACCGCATAGGCCCCTTTGAGATAGAATCTATCCTTATGGAGCACCCCGCAGTTCTTGAGGTTGCCATCACCGCTGCACCCGACCCAATCAGAGGACAGGTGGTCAAGGCGACTATCATACTCACCAGCGAGTACAAGGACAAGGGCGATGAGAAGCTTGTTAAGGAGCTTCAGAACTATGTCAAGGCAAACACTGCTCCCTATAAGTATCCCAGAATAATCGAGTTCGTTGATGAGCTTCCCAAGACCATCAGCGGCAAGATACGCCGTGTTGAGATCCGTGAGAATGACGGTATAAAGGAATAAGAGAATTTAATTAATACTAAGCACCAATTAAAAACTATACAAAAAATCGAGCATAATCTTGCGTGTATGGGTTATGTGAAGATTTTTTGTCTATAGTTTTATTGGTGATCAGTATAAGGGCTGCTGCACATGATGCGGCGGCCCTTTATTTATAGTCATGGGTAAAGACGGCAAAAAAACACGCTGCCATGACTTTTGCTTTTGTAAACAGTTTTTTCACGGCGTAAAAATACGTGAATGTTGAAATGGTTCGCCTTAGATGCTATAATTATATCAATATGATAAACCATGAAAGGAATGACATATATGGCTGAGACCAAAACCAATGCAATGCGTATCCTTGATCGTGCCAAGATAAAATATGAGATGCACACATATCCCCACACAGAGGGCGAGGCTGTTGACGGAATGAACGTGGCAAAGCTTACGGGTCAGGACCCTGTTAAGGTATATAAGACCCTTGTTACAAGAGGGGCTTCCAATCCGTCTAAGAATTTCTACGTTTTCGTTATCCCTGTTGCCAAGGAGCTTGACCTGAAAAAGGCTGCCAAGGCTGTGGGGGAAAAGTCCGTTGAGATGATACACGTTAAGGAGATAAACGGCATTACGGGCTATATCCGTGGGGGCTGCTCTCCTGTGGGCATGAAAAAGCAGTTCAAGACTACCTTCCACGAGGACGTTAACGCTCTTGACACTGTTGTTTTCAGCGGCGGAAAGATAGGCTTGCAGATAGAAGCGGCTCCTGCCGACATCATCAAGCTCATTAACGGTCAGACTGCGGATATCTGCTACTGATATATTTATACGATTTTTTGATTTGAATTTTATAGCCTTTGCGATGCTGTGATGATATACTTATACAAAGCGTCAAGGCGCTATTAAATACGAAAGGTACTATATATAATGGAGATAAAAGGATTTACTTACGGCTGGGACAGCCACAAGGGTATGCTTGGCACAGAAAAGGCAAATGAGTCCGTCAAGGCTCTGGCGGCAATGGGCGGCAACTGGGCTGCTCTGGCATTTGCGGTAACTCAGGAGAAGTTTTCTTCCTCACGCTTCGGCATGGACTTCCGCTTTGTTGACACCGACAGGGAGATAGAAACTGCCATCAAGCAGCTTAAGGACAGCGGACTGAAAGTCTGCCTCAAGCCTATCCTCAACTGCGAGGACGGCACATGGAGAGCGAACATCACTTTCCCAGAGAGAGAATTTCCCATTTATGACGAGCACGGTCGCCTGAAAAGCTACTGGAACGAGTGGTTTTCATGCTATACTGCATTCATCTGCCACTATGCGGAGATAGCCGAATACACAGGCTGCGAAATGCTGTGCATCGGCTGCGAGATGATAGGCACCGAGCACAAGGAGGAGCAGTGGCGTGAGCTTATCGCAAAGGTTCGTGAGATATATCACGGCCCGTTGGTCTATAACGCAAACCACGGCAAGGAAGAGAACGTTACCTGGTTCGACGCACTGGACTACATTGGCACATCGGCATATTATCCTGTGGAAAAAGAGGGCGGAGCAAGCGCTGACGAGATGGTCAAAGCCTGGGAGCACCACAAGGTCGGCATGAAGAAGATAGCCGAGAAGTTCGGCAAGAAGATAATCTTCATGGAGATAGGCTGCCGCAGCGCAAGAGGCTGTGCGGCTATGCCTTGGGACTTTGTTCATCAGGAGTTCCCCAGAGACGAGGACGAGCAGGCGAATTTCTACGAGAGCGCACTGAGAGCCATGTGTGACGAGCCTTACTTTGAGGGCTTTTTCTGGTGGGACTGGGAAACAAATCTTATGGCGCCCGAGAGGATCGCTGTTGACACAGGCTTCGGTATCCACGGCAAAAAGGCTGAAAAGGTGCTGACAGAGTGGTACAGGAATAAGTGATATACTATAATAATAGCAAAGGACTGTTGCATTACACTGCGGCAGTCCTTTTTCTTTTGAAAAATTTCTCATACCTATTGACAAATGTGTATATATAGCTTATAATGTATATATCCAATATATACATTATAAGGCGGTGAGTAATTGCAGATACTTATAAATAATACGGACGGAACACCCATATATGAGCAGATATACCGACAGATAAAGGAAATGATCCTTTCGGGCGTGCTGAAAGCGGGGGATGCTCTGCCCTCAATGCGTGTGTTGGCGCAGCAGCTGAGGATAAGCGTAATAACCACCAAAAGAGCCTACGAAGAGCTTGAACGGGACGGATTTATCGAGTCATTCACGGGAAAGGGCAGCTTTGTAAGGTCAAAAAGCTCTGAGCTTATCAGGGAGGAAAATCTGAAAATAATCGACGCTTCCATATCTGCCGCCTGCGATGCGGCTGTGAAATGCGGCATATCGGCAGATGAACTGAAAGAACTTATCGACATTATGTACAGCGGAAAGGATTGATATTTATGACAGGCATAAATGCTGCGGAGCTTAGAAACGTTTGCAAGGTACGCAAGGACTTTAAGATAGACAATGTTTCTTTTAAGCTTCCGTCGGGAACTATAACGGGTTTTGTGGGCGAAAACGGTGCGGGAAAAACAACCGTGATAGAGCTTATCCTTGACATAATCAAGCGTGACAGCGGTGAGATACTTGTTTTCGGAATGGACAACATCACCCACCGAAGCGAGATACACGAGGACATAGGTGTGGTCTTTGACACGGTGAAATTTCCCGATACTCTGACCGCCTGCGACCTTAATAAAATTATGTCGGGCATATACAAAAACTGGGACGAAGATGAGTTTGTGGGCTACTGTGCAAGATTTGCCCTGCCTATTGACAAGAAATTTGCCCGGTTTTCACGGGGCATGACTATGAAGCTCTCCCTTGCCGCGGCATTTTCCCACAAGGCAAAGCTGCTTATCCTTGATGAGCCTACAGGCGGACTTGACCCTGCCGCACGGAATGAGATACTGGACATTATTCAGGAATTTGTCTGCGATGAGGAGCATACGGTGCTGTTTTCATCGCATATCATAGGCGACCTTGAGCGCATTGCCGACAGGATAGTGTTTATCAGGGGCGGTCGGATAATTTTCTCGGAAGATACCATTGAACTGAGCGAAACGAGAGCTGTGGCAAAATTCGGCGAGGAGGATATTCCACGCATTTCCCCTGAGGAGTACACGGGGCTGAGAAAAACGCCCTTCGGCTGTGAAGCGCTGGTCACAGACCGCAGGGCGTTTGCGGAAAAATATCCCGACATAATGCTTTGCAACGCATCGGTCGAGGACATCATTGTATTTTCAAGCAGAGGTGTGAAATGAAAGAACTGATATTCAGGCATCTGACAGCCAGCCGAAAAAATCTGCGGTTCGGACTTATCCTTTCGCTGGGGCTGTTCGTGTTTACATTCCTTATTTATCTCAGCTCAGTATGCGGAAACCTTAAAGCAATGGGCATTGCCGAAAGCGAGGTCTTTCCATATCTGATAATGACCTTTATCAGTCTGACTGCCATTGTTCCCATGATGACAGGTCTTGTGGGGCAGTCGATGAAAAATGATTCGGACAGCGGCTTTGACAGGTTCATGCTGGCATCTCCCGTAAGCGCGGAAAAAGATGTATTGTCGCTTTATCTGTTCATCATTATAATGACAGGCGGGTTTATACTTTTGTCGGAGGCTTATGTCGGGCTTTTTGTGGCAATGGGAGTTCTTCCTGCCGATATATCATGTTTTGTGCTGATTTTGATAGTCGGTGCTGCCGATGTGATATATACAGCGATACAGATACCGGCTGGTTATTCCAAAACAAACCCTGACGCATTTATGGCCGTTACAATGTTTGTAATAGGAGCAATCAGCTTAGGCATATCGCTTGTTATTCCCGATATATCGTCAGACCCAGTCACAGTTTTCCGTGGCATGGTGGCTGCTGCTCCCGTCCTTTGGACGATTATGCCTGTGGCGGCATATGCAGGGCTGTTTGCTGTATCGTTTCTCATTAGCACTGAATTCAGGAAAGGCAGGGTGTATAACTCATGATAAAAACGCTTATCAAAGAAAAGCTTATTCTGATAAGGACGCATTTTAATAAGAGCAGTGTTTTGGTTGGTGTCTGCTCCATATTTTTCATGTTTTCACTTTCGGGCAGTGATAAAACGTCGGATATAACAGGCATTACCTGCTCCGTAACGATAACCGCCTTTGCGGCGGCAGTGTGTACAATATCGGATATGCACGAGAACAAGTCAAAATTCGGTAAATATCTCTTAGCAGCTCCTGCGGATATTTCGGATATATCCGCTGCAAAATATCTTTTTACGTTCCTTGTCCATACAGCTGCGGCAGTTCTTGCGGCCCTGTTCATAATCGCAGACTGCCTTATTGGGGGTACTGAGATAACATTGACCTGTTTTGCTCCCACATTTATCATATACGGATTTTCAATGACATTTTATTCATTATACAACCTTATCTCATTGAAATACGGTGATGATACAGCAAACAATACGGCGGCGCTGATAATTATCGGCATATCTCTGCTTGCCTTTGTTTATGCTCTTTTCGGTGATCTGGAATTTATTGCGGGAGTATATGAAGCTGTCATATCAATGTCGGGAAAGCTTCCTCTTATCGCCGCAGGCTATGCGGGTGTATCACTTGTTTTCATGCTCGGGGGATTTATGCTTTCAAAAAGGATACGGTACATATACTGATCTGCTGAGGGTATTCAGTCTTCCTTTGCCAGATCGTAAAGGACAATGCCCTCGTCAAATTTACGGGTACGGACGTTTTTCATTCCAAGATGAACGTACTTGTCACGCTTCAGGGCGGCATCGGTATCAAGGAGAACCGGGCAGCCGAGCTTTTTGCCCTCCTCATAGGCGATATCAAGCACCTTGCGCATATAGCCCTGACCCTGATATTTCTGGCGAACCACCAGCATTCCCACGAATACATACGGCTTTTTAGCTTTTTTCAGCGAGTCCTCATAGGACTCGCCGCCTTTTTTTGCAAGCTTTACCAGCTTTATCATGTCACGAAAGCGCATTGTCCTGATAACTGCCTTTATAAGCTCAGATACTGCCCCGAAGCCAAGGCTTTCCTTAGAGCTTTTGAATGCGATGAATGCCTCGTGCTCCTCGCTTGTGCTGTAGAGGAAGCCTGCTTTCAGCATTGCTCTGGCATATCCGCATATGTACTTCTTTACGTCCTCCTTGCTTTTGTATAAGGCGGACATACCGTATTCGCCCTCGGCATAGTTATAGTAGGCGAATGCCTCGCCTATTTCGGATATTTCCTGCTCTGTGAGACTTGTTACCTTTATAGCCATTGTGATACCTCCGATATATTGATTAGCATATGCAAACTCTAATGATATTATAGCACATTGCCGCCCAATATGCAATAGTGCAGGCAGCTTTTAATCATTGTTAATAGACCTTTACTGGCTTTATGCGTTTTGTCCAAATCGGGACATTAAAATTAGTATGCGTAACACTTTGTTTAGATAAAACAAATCACTTGTTAATGAAATTGCGGTGCATAAATGCTACAATAAGCAGTAACAAAGACTGAATTATAAATAGGTGTAATATTTTCTTAATTTGTCGCTTTAATGAATTAAAATCAACAGCGGCATATGATATGGAAGAAAATAAGGGAGAAAATCAAATTTCAGAAAGGTGGGTAATTATGGATCTTAAAACAAAAGATTCATTTGATTTTAAATCAGAAAGGCGCTCGGGCAAGCTCTTCAAGCGGATCATTTCGGGCATTACGGCTGCTGCAATGGCGGCAGGTCTGCTGACTACAAGCGCATTCGCCGATGAAGAGGTGACTTATGAACATCCAAGTGATATTAACAGTGTTGTTGATATCATGAAAAATTATGCTTTCATAGGCTTCAACGAAGTTGATATGAACGGTCACCAGCACATAAATCTTCTGGTCAACAAGGTCGTAGGTTTGCCTGGCGACATGGGCATAAGAAAGAACTATGCGGGAGTATATGAATACTATGTCAACAAGCTTCCCGAGAATATCAGCGGAGAGCTTAAGATAGGTGAGAACGACCCCTGCGTATCAAACCTTACACTTGGTTCCGATTATACTATTTCTACAAATGGTTCGGAAAGATACATCGAGCCTAACCATGTCAAGGTAAGTCCCAGTGTCACAAATATCAAGGCTGAGACCGCAACCAATAAGTACATAGACCTTGTTAATCTTCAGAACAGCTTTATAAGCTATTCTGCTATGCTGGCTGAAAACGCTGATTCAACAGAGGGCATTGGCTTTAATGGTCAGTACGACAGTAGCTCTAATACATGGCAGAATATCAATAGGATCAATGTTACTGCCGAAAGCGGCACAGTGTTCTATAACATTGATGATACCAATTTCTCTAAGATAAATAGTGATGCTATTATCAATTTTAGTGATACATCAACAGCTTCCATAGTTCTGAATATTGACCTGAAAAATATATCCTGGGACAGAAAGCCGTTCAGGCTCAATATCGGCGGAAATCAGCCCACTATGAATGAGGATGTAATCCTTGAAGATAATGTCAACAGAATTTATTATAATTTCTACGATTCATCCGCTGCCGACAAAATGACTACCAAAACTGTTTCAATGACTGATGCGGCGCATGGTACTATCATTATTCCCAAGGGCGCTGCGAAGGTCGGTTCAAACTGGTGCGGTGTTATCGTTGCAAACAACATAGGCGCAACAGGCGAGTCGCACTTTGTGGGAGCATATAATCCTGTAGTTCCTGCGTCTGCTACTGTTGATGTAACAGTCAACAAGGTATGGTCAGAGCCTTCCGGTCAGTCCCACGACAGCTACTATGTAAAGGTTGACCTTATGAGAAGCTCCGCAGCAGAGACCGCTCAGGCGATAGATAATGCAATACTTGATTCGTCCAACAACTTTGAATACACCTTCACAGGACTTAAGGAAAAGGACGCAGACGGAAATACTTATACTTATACTGTAGCAAATGAGGTTACAGACGCTCCCGAGTATATTGACGGAGTTCAGTCAGGTTATGAAGTTTCTTACAACGGCACTACAGTAACCAATACCTGGAAGGAAGCTACAATTCCCGCACCTAAGACTGATATAACAGTCAATAAGGTTTGGGCAGGTGAACCTTCAAGCCAGTCTCATGACAGCTACTATGTAAAGGTTGACCTTATGAGAAGCTCCGCAGCAGAGCCA
>NZ_JAOQKB010000013.1:73743-86913 GCF_025567215.1 Huintestinicola butyrica | reverse complement strand
TGTTTATGGTTGTGTGGTTACTCCCATTATAACACGAGTTGCTTTATGTGTCATTATTTTTTCCATGTGTTGCACTTATATTGTAAATCTATCATGAATATACCCCGTCAGTATTTACATTTTTCTTTAAGAAAAAAATATTTTTATAACTCATAGTAACTCTCCCACATATTATTGGTAATTGTACTACAATCCTGCCATCAATATCAGCAACCTTATCCCCATTTACACAGAAAACCGCTTTCCAGTATCAAGTTAATTATAACAATACGTATTCAAAGCAATATCGTTTTCTTTCATAATCAAACGTGGTATTTATTTTTATCGTATTGTTCCTAAACATTTCCTGTAAACACATTATTATCGCAGCCTGCAGACCTTCTTCCTGATAATCACATGGATTATATCTGATATTCGTCAAGGCTATTATTATTGCTTCATCTTTGCCCACATCACAATTATCAATTATCTCTTTATACATCATTTTTATGCCTAATTTAATATAATTGCATTCCCTGTCATTAAGCATCTCAGGTATTTGGCAAAAGATACACCCTTGTATATGATGAAACTGTTCCAAAGGAACATTGGTTATACTAACAATGTCTAAAGAGCCCTTTATATCTATTGCAATGCCCCATGTTGATTTGATTACCCTGTATGAATATTCGATTTGAAATGCCATAACATTCTCCTTTTTATAATATCAAATTATTTAAAATTAAGCAATTCATATATTAGATAACTAAAATAATGCTCTACTCCATAATTTGTTCCACGCTGTAAATGATCATATCCATGATTAGGAGTACCACCATATAATCTGCTATATCTCATCATAAATATGTCAATTTGATCCTGCGGTAAAGCATCAATATTTAGAGATTTTAAATTATCTAAATTAACTGAGAATTCAACAATTCGCGCACTCGGATCTCTTTTTATTATACTTTGCAAATATTTCTCTGCTTCAGCCCTAGTTTCCCATGCATACACTCCTTCTCCTAACGCTGCTCTACTATCCTCTGTTGGCCAAGGAGTTCCGCCATTTAAAAGTCTGAATTCATCAGCCTCACTTTGAACCGTATAAAATGATGTTGAACTTGATGATTCAGTTGCACCGTAATTAGAAGCAGAACACAATCCTGCCGCTAGTGCTAACAACGAAATCATACCTAAACATAAAAATGCAACTGCTGTAAAATAATTATGATTTTTTAATTCTACTATTCCCTGACACAAACTAATAAATGTACCAACTATACCAGATGCTATTGACAAAACTTTAAATACACTTGCCAATGCAGGATATACTATTGGAATAGCCATAGCATAAAAGGAAACTATTCCAAATAAAGCTCCTATGCAAACGCCAGCCAAAAAGCCTTCTATAATAGCATTTCCGAAGTCCCAAATATTAAAATCATTTATGCTTACTAATCCGTCTAAATATGCCGCAGCATTTATTGTAGCCATACAAATGCCACTAATTGCAGCAGACACACATACCATTTCACCAAGAGAAGTATATCCACTTGGATCAGAATACATCACAGGATTAGCATTAGCATACAAATACTTATGCAAACTTATAGGGTCAGAAATTGAACCCGCATAACTATCCTGCGAAATAAACCTACCCGTAGAAGTATCCATATATCTCGCACGCAGATAGTACAGCCCCGTAGTCTCGTCAAACTGCTCGCCGCAATAACGGTAGCAATTCTTGGTAGAGCCTGTAGATTTAAGAAGATTACCAAAAGCATCGTAGGAATAGGTATCAGTTACAACGCCACTTTCATTTGCCAAACCAACAACAGAGCCGTGTCCGTCATAAAGATATACAGACACATTGCCGTCACGTTCCTGCGAAATAAGGTCAGCTCCGATGGTATAGTATGCCTGCACCGAACCCTCAGAACCCATCTCTGCCAGAACATTGGTAAGGCTTGAATTATCATTGAGGTACTTTACATACTCAGTAACTCCGTCACTTCTGTGTGTTGTTTTAGAAGTTCTGTTGCCTGAATAATCGTAAGTGTAACTTTCCTCAATAACAAGCGAGCCGTTCTGAACAGTTGCCTTTACAAGCTTGTTTTCAAAGTTGTACTCATAGAGTGCAGACTGTGCAGAGCCAATCACACGAATGAGATTTCCATTTAAATCATACTCATAAGATGTTTCGGAATCTGAAACAAGCTGGTTAAGTGCATTATAAATGTAAACAGTTTCTTCACCGTTTACAGTTTTCAAGATTCGGTCGTTAGTGCATCAGCAACGTTGATAAATCCAAACAAAAATCATAGTGATAAAGACTTTCTTGACACTATTCTGTTATAGTAATTTATATCTATTTTTCTTAGCAAATCAAGTGCAGCCTTTCGATAATTATTTTTATATGTTTGCAAGGTATAATTAACAACACCATCCCATATTATTTGAAATATCAACTCCTCTCTTGTACTAAATGTTTCTTTATTTTCCACACCATGAATATTAAGGTAATACACAATATAAGATTGTTTTTCAATGGCAATATATACTCCAAATGGGTCTGTAAATTTTATGTCAAAATGCAGATGATGAAAAAACAAGTCATCAATTGTATATCCACAAGTACTAAGTTTTTTGTTGATTTCGTTTAAAATTTTATTATATTCATTTTGTTTAAATGATATCATTTTTCACTCACCCTACTGGTATTAAATACCCATTATCAATTAGCCATTGAAGTGTATTAGGAAGATTATATTGAATACCACCTCCACATGAATTGCCCCATGGAGCAATAATTGCAGCCTCTGCATCTACTATTGGCTTTATTACAATAAATTCCTGATATACTGAAGGATCAGTATTTGGGGGCAATGAAAGTTGAGACGATGATGCTCCTGGTTTAGTAACAAATGTACTAGTTGGCGTAATATTACCGTATCGTCCTATTCTATCACCAGGATTTAGAGTTACCACTTTTTCTGTTCCAGGAACAGCTCCATTATTGGGCGGATAATTTATTTCACCATTTCTTTTGTACCAAGAATTTTGTCTATCCGACGCTGATGTAGTATTTGAACCATTAGTTGAATTTGATAGATATGATAAGCTTATAGTAGTAAACCCAGTAATCAAATAGAACAAGCAGAAAAACCATGAACAAATTGCAATGCCCCACTGCCCGGCAGCTGCAGCATTCTGACCATCTATATAACAACCATATGCAAGACTAAAATTAATCGAAACTGCCACACCCGCAATTATGCCATACGCAATAAATGTTGCGGCACAAATTCCAAAAAGAGCGCCAAAAATTACACCATTCAATATATTGGCTAAATTCTGCATAGGTGATAAATCGGATTTAAATTCGCCTGTAGTCACCAAGTTGCGAATAATGCTGACTGCATTGGGCACGATCAATCCTGAAAGTGCTCCTATTACAGCTCCTCTTACCGCCAAACCAGCCATCGACATATACCCACTCGGATCAGAGTAAGTCACAGGATTACTATTTGCGTATAAATACTTATGCAAGCTAACAGGGTCATTTATTGTGCCCTGATATGTATCCTGCGAAATAAACCTACCCGTAGAGGTATCCATATATCTCGCACGTAGATAGTAAAGCCCAGTAGTCTCATCAAACTGCTCGCCGCAATAACGGTAGCAATTCTTGGTAGAGCCTGTAGATTTAAGAAGATTACCAAAAGCATCGTAGGAATAGGTATCAGTTACAACGCCACTTTCATTTGCCAAACCAACAACAGAGCCGTGTCCGTCATAAAGATATACAGACACATTGCCGTCACGTTCCTGTGAAATAAGGTCAGCTCCGATGGTATAGTATGCCTGCACCGAACCCTCAGAATCAATCTCTGCAAGAACATTAGTAAGGCTTGAATTATCATTGAGATACTTTACATACTCAGTAACTCCGTCACTTCTATGTGTAGTCTTAGAAGTTCTGTTGCCCTGATAGTCATAGGTATAGCTTTCTTCAGTAACAAGTACACCGTTCTGAACAGTAGCCTTAATGAGCTTGTTTTCAGCGTTGTACTCATAGAGTGCAGACTGCGCAGAGCCAATAACCCTTACAAGATTTCCGTTAAGGTCGTACTCATAAGAAGTCTCGGAATCTGAAACAAGCTGATTTAAAGCATTGTAAACATACTCAGTAGCAGAACCATTTTCGGTTTTCAAGATACGGTTGCTTACGTTGTCATAAGCATAGGTATAAACAGTTACTTTCTCGCCCTCAGTGATTTTCTCACTCGTAAGGCGGTACAGAGAATCATAGCTATACTCAACAGTGCGGTCAAGCTCGGTCACAGACTTGCGCTCGCCTGCTGCGCCGAGAGTATAGGTATATTGTACTACAACATTATTCTCGCTGTCAACAGTTTTTTCACAAACAAGTCTGTTGAGCAAATCATAATCGTAGGTCGTGGCAAGACTATTCGCATAGCAAACAGCGGTTCTGTTGCCGTAATATTTAACAAACGCTTATTATTTCTTATTTTTAAACACCCAATGAACCCAATCACTTATGAAAAAATATAAGCATTTACATATTATAGGTATACTCCCGTAATCAAGCAATAACGGTATAAAAATCATACCCCCACTCTGCTCTTTCAATGTCAACAGCACTGCTATAGCACCAAACACACCTCCGGCAAATGGGAAAACAGATGGACATTCAATTTTTTTTAGTTGTTTTATCAATATAATTCCATTCTTAATTATAAAGTATAATGAAAACAACCCTAAAATAGCAACAACAGCAATCTCAGCTCCACTCATAATAGCTATCTCCTTTTATCGGGCTAATTATCAGAACCAAATATAAGTTCGATTAAATAGGCAACTATTGGATATTCAGCAGAGTAATCATAATTAGAAGCACCTGGAAAATATTGTCTCTGACCAAAGATCCATTTCCAACCAGAATCTATTCCTTTTTCTTGTGGCCAAGTGAGATCATTAACATTAGCCCATGCTGATTCACCAGTACTACTGTATTGAGTAAAACCAACTTTTGAATTTGTAGGATTTGGATCCCATTTAAACGAAAATAAAAAACTCTTAAAGCCTTTTTTACCATACATCACCCAGTCACCATATTCCAATCCGGGACGTCCCCATCTGCATATTGGTACTTGACCGTCGTTAAGATAGATGCTAGACAGTTTTTTCATTCCTGATAATCCTAATAATGAACAGCGGTGCGGTTTCCGTTTGCATCATACTCATAAACAGTTGCATGACCATTGCGGTCAAATACTCTTGTAAGCCTGTCAAGCAGGTCGTATTCATAGAAAGTTGAACCGAAAGGTGTTGTGACCTTTGTAAGCCTGCAAGCGTTATCATAAGAATAGCTTACATTATTCCCGTCGGGATAATCCACACGGGTCAGACCTTCCATAAGGTCATATGTGAACATGGTTGTGCCTGTGCTGTTATTGTTGGTTTGGCTTGAACGTCTGTAGTGATAAATTCCATGCTAACTCAACGCTTACCAAACAGTCTGCAAATCTTTGACAACAATTTATTCTGTCGCCTTAGCACTTTACTGCTATGGACTGATTCTTCTTTTGAATCAGTTGACTTTAGTTTTCTATTTTCTCTTATCCACTCATTCATTACCCAAACAAAATTATCTCTTGATATGATATCTGATGAAAACAAATCATTCTCATCTCCCTCACAATCTATATCGCACGTAATTTGAACAGCATCACATGATATTTCTACGCTATAAGCATCACCTGAAAAACTATAGTTTTCGTTTTTCATAATCTTTTCAAATTTTCTATAATCTTCTCCAAACATTAATTTACTGTCACAAAACAAAAAGCCACTCAATTGTCTATGTGATGGTATAAATTCAAAAGATATACACTTTAAATCTCTAATATTCATTTTATGAATCACATATTCTATCATACAAATTTATCTACATCTCCTTTTAGTATACAGGGAATGCACTAATTATTTCACCTGTACTCATATCAATAAACATTTTGATTTCCATACCATTAGCATCATATCCAATATATGTGTTACGTGTTCCTTGAACAAATTGTCTATTGTTATACGCTTGGTTAATTGAATTTACTACTTCTTGAGCAGACATTTTTTCTGGGAAAAATGAAGATACCCCATTGTTTCCTGTTTTAGGCACATCATTTACAGTAACCTTACCTGTATAAACACCATTTGAATTAGGCGTACTTCTTGTTTCCGGTATCACTTCTCCTTTTGAACATGGCATTCCCTCATAATGATATCCTGTGGCTGCACCTCTTCTATTTATTTCTCCATAAAATATATGACCAATAGCTGAACTCCTAAAATTGCCAATATTTTTAAAGCCAAAAATTTTTGTCCAATTGGATCGCTGTACATAACAGGATTTGAGTTTGCATACAAATATTTATGCAATGAAACAGGATCATCAATCGAACCCTCATAGCTGTCCATAGTAATGAACCTACCCACGGAAGGATTCATATATCTCGCACGGAGATAATACAAACCTGTTACAGGGTCAAACTGTTCGCCACAGAAAAGGAAGTCATTCTTTGTACTGCCAACACTGCTAATAAGGTTGCCGAATGCGTCATAGACATACTTATCCGTAACCTTGCCATTCTCATCAGCAAGCGCACGTACAGAGCCGTGTCCGTCGTAAACATAGTACGACTTCTTTCCGTCACGTTCTTGAGAAATAAGCTCATCGCCACGTGTGTAGAAACACTTCTCCGTACCATCATAGTTCATCTCAGCAAGGACATAGGTAAGCTCGCCGTTTACATCAAGCAGATACTTTGTGTACTCGCCCTCGGAACTCTTTGCAATACGGTTTCCTGCATAATCGTACTTGTATTCTTCAACAGAAACATTGTTTCCACTCTGAACAGTTGCACGTACAAGGCGGTTTTCTGCATTGTAAACATAAAGTGCAGACTTTGAGGGAGATGTCATTCTTACGGTGTTGCCGTTAAGGTCATACGCACAAGAAATTTAGTCAAAAGGTGCTGTAATACAAATCAGACAGTAAGTATAAACATGAGTATTAACATGCACATTTTTTATTCAGAGTATTCCTTATATGTAAAATCATTATTAAAGTCATAAAGTCCTTTCATTTTACAATCTAAAAAATAATATAAGAATTCAGAAAGCGACATATTAAATTCATAAAAGTCATTATCACAATATGCAATCACACTATAACCATCCAGATAATAATTCCAAAAGAAATTGCAATCATCGGTCCTACCCCAATAAATCAGTCCTGTACCATTTTTGTAAAAATGATACGGATACCCAGTACCACAGCTCATTAACTTTAACCTAATTTCATCATCGTAGCAGTTCAATGAAATGTAATTTTCTCCCCCCGAGACCACAATACCATTTTCAATTTTTATAATCACATCCTTCATTCCAAATGAATCTTGCATTTCCTTTAAATCTGTCATTATTTCCTCATTATCTAAAGATTCCTGAAAATATTCGTCAATCCCATCTTTATGAAAAAAATTCACCACTTTAACATAATTATCAAAGCTTCCATATCCGAAAGCATTTATATATTCATAATAATCCTCAGGTAAACATACTCCTAAGCGACTTTCAACTATACCCTTTACATCATAATCCACAACGCATTTAGGATTGTACTTATCTATAAGCAAATCCACATAACTAGCATTAGAATCAAAAAAGTTGTTCATTATATCACTTCCTTTTTTCTTTATTTAAATACGAGTACAACATAATAACAACGCCTTCAATTTAACATTTGTAATCTTACCTTATCATACGTTCAAAAATATCGTATTTGTAAAATTTAAGTTGAAAGGAGTTGTGACCTTGAAAACATTATCGCAACTTTAAGCCATATATAAATTTCGTCTGGATAATCAAATTTGTCATATTGTTAATAAAGCTATACTGCCACAACAATTTCAAACTTACAGCCCTTAATTTTATTATCTCTTATCAAATCATAAACTTTTTTACTAATAATTAGTTTAGGGCTGCCATACCAACCTGGTCCAAATTTTTCAACAGACAAATTAAAATCACTTGCTGACTTAATCTCATTAAGTTGATACCTAACATATGATAATGGAAGAATATGATGTCCTTTGCATAACAAGCAATATCCTTCCAATATATTAACAGGCATTGACTTATCAATGGGCGGCATTATACTTTTCACCCGCATATGCCATGCAGGAAAATCATTTTTTATTTTGTTATTGTAATGATATGCCGGATAAAACTCTACACCAGTAAGTACTGATTCTTCAACCAAAATTTTCATCTTGTCAGAAACAATTATTTCGTTGTTGCATTTCATCGAAGTAGCAATATCCTTTCCACGAAACTCTGCCTTGTTAATATAAATGTCACCCATCGGAATATATTGATGAACGCCACATTTTTCACAATAAAAATCAGAGAATTTCGTCTGATAACATTCTGTATAATCCCCTTTACCGTATATCGGCAATTTCATCTCAAATAAACTTGCTTTTGACATTTCAGTTTTTGAATATTTCATGCCATATGTATTTTCAACGGCATTATATCCATATTTCTCTGCCATCATTTTAATATTCTGGTAAGCAAATCCACCATATTCAATTTTAGCATAGCTTGGTTCAAAATGTCTTATCTTTTTTCTATCTATATTTAATTCATCTGCCAACATATTAAGTCTTAAATCATGATCATTATAATAATCCACCAATGGATATAACATGAAAATTCTGTACTCTATCATATTATTTGTACCACCTATCGAGAATATTTCTCTATGAATTCAAGCAATATTTCTACTATTTCAGGGAAATCCCTATATATATTTTTTACCGCTTGAATTAAAACTTCTTTTGTTGCACTTTGTGTCGTTAACTCTACTGAAGCATTGGAATATGCTATAGCTTGCCGCCATAATTTTGTAAATACTTGATGCAATGTATGCGGTAGTGGAAGCGAGGGAATTTTCTCTTGACCAATTTTAAATAAATTTGCAAAACGTTTTTCAATAAGATGATGAATTTCAAACCCTGCATTTTTTAAAGCTTTCCTAAATTCCTCATATGTTAAAACGCCATATTTTTCAATTAAATCCTTAACCTGCTTGACAAATTTTCGCCATTCATCATCGTCATTATTAGATCCACCGCTTCCAGTTCCAGTATTTTCAATAGCATTATCAATTACCGAATCCCTTGCTTCATCATTTGCATCTGATGAGTTGGTTGAATCATCTGCAATACCGCTAACATTATCCAAAAGAACATCAGTAATTATATATGTCGCCAGTACAATATTAAATATGGTTACAGCAACGGCAAGAATTTTCATACCAATTCTCATTGCAGACTGATTTGACATTTGGTATGAAACATCAAGAATGGCTTCACCAGTTGTTCCCACTTCCAAATCCTCAACTGTCAAATATCCACTTGGATCAATATTCATTACAGGATTTGATCTGCAATACAAATACTTATGCAAGCTAACAGGATCATTTATTGTGCCCTGATATGTATCCTGCGAAATAAACCTACCCGTAGAAGTATCCATATATCTCGCACGGAGATAATACAGCCCAGTAGTTTCATCAAACTGTTCGCCACAGTAACGATAGTTATTTGCAGTAGTGCCTGTGCTTTCAATAAGATTGCCAAACGCATCATAAACGTAACTGTCAGTTACAACACCACTCTCATTTGTCAAACCAACAACAGAGCCGTGTCCGTCATAAAATAAACAGACACATTGCCGTTGCGTTTCTGACTAATACGATCATTAATATGGTGAATAATAAGTTTATTTTATATATATTAGTGCACGACTTTTCACCTCATTTTCTTCGCAGATATATACACATTTAAGATCATTATTTATCAGTATTTTTCTTAATGCCGAATATAATTGCTTATTGCCCTTTATATTTATTTGGTCCACACTGACATTTAACGTGACTTCCACATCATTTTCGTCAGAAACAATTAGTATCAAAACATCATTGTATATTTTGTCCAAAAACATATTACTGACAAGTATAGTTCCTGTATTTGCATACGAAAAAAAATCATTCAATGAATATTTCTCTTGAAAAATCATATCTCCTTTTTCCCTATCATACAAATGTGAATGTATGACATTTTTCTCAGATACTTTTAAATCAGACTTCAATAGTCTATCAACATATGAACTAGATAATCCTTCAAAAACAATATCATAATATTCCATAATTTTAATATCCTCTTATTGATCTATAAATCCTTTAAATGTTCCATCCATATTTATTCTAACACCTCTGCCATCAGGTAACGTCTTTTCCAAGAAATAGGCTCCATTAGGTGCTTGATTTACAGTAAACTCTCCTTCAGCATCAAGTATTTCATTTAAATGCTTCAGCGCTGTTTCATTTATTTCGTCAGATCCACCTTTAATCCGTCCCCAGATTTCCGGATGGCGTCCAGCGTGTTTTTGTAAAGCATGACCAGCGATTGTTTCACCACCTTTATGCGGTTTATTGGCTGATTCAACTATTTTATCATTATTCACACGGTCATTTGCATTTAAATCATTTGAATTAGTGTTTGAATTATTCTGATTCGTATTTGAATAATCGAGATTGCTTGCCAAACTAATAGTAGTAAATCCAGTAATCAAATAGAACAAGCAGAAAAACCATGAATAAATTGCAATGTCCCACTGCCCATTAGCCGCAGCATTTTGTCCATCAATGAAATACTTATATGAAAGTCCAAAATTAATCGAAACTGCCACACCTGCAATTATGCCATACGCAATAAATGTTGCGGCACAAATTCCAAAAAGAGCGCCAAAAATTACACCATTCAATATATTGGCTAAATTCTGCATAGGTGATAAATCGGATTTAAATTCGCCTGTAGTCACCAAGTTGCGAATAATGCTGACTGCATTGGGCACGATCAATCCTGAAAGTGCTCCTATTACAGCTCCTCTTACCGCCAAACCAGCCATCGACATATACCCACTCGGATCAGAGTAAGTCACAGGATTACTATTTGCGTATAAATATTTATGCAAGCTAACAGGGTCATTTATTGTGCCCTGATATGTGTCCTGCGAAATAAACCTACCTGTAGAGGTATCCATATATCTCGCACGGAGATAATACAACCCCGTAGTCTCGTCAAACTGCTCGCCGCAATAGCGATAATTATTCTCAGTCGAGCCAGTAGAAGAAATCAGATTACCAAAAGCATCATAAGCATACGTATCAGTAACCTTGCCACTTTCATTAACAAGTCCAACAACAGAACCGTGTCCGTCATAGAGGTAAATTGAAGTTTTGCCGCTTCGCTCCTGCGAAACAAGGTCAGCACCAACAGTATAGATAGCTACAGCATTGCCCTCAGAATCAATCTCTGCCAGAACATTGGTAAGGCTTGAATTATCATTGAGGTACTTTACATACTCAGTTACTCCGTCACTTCTATGTGTAGTCTTAGAAGTTCTGTTGCCCTCGTAGTCATAGGTATAGCTTTCCTCAGTAACAAGAACGCCGTTCTGAACAGTAGCCCTTACAAGCTTGTTTTCAGCGTTGTATTCATAGAGTGCAGACTGCGCAGAGCCAATTATCCTTACAAGATTACCATTAAGATCATACTCATAAGATGTTTCGGAATCCGAAACAAGCTGGTTGAGTGCATTATAAGTGTAAACAGTTTCTTCACCATTTTCGGTTTTCAAGATGCGGTTGCTTACGTTGTCATAAGCATAGGTATAGGCAGTAACCTTTTCGCCCTCGGTAATGGTTTCCGAAGTCAAACGGTACAGAGAATCGTAAGTATACTCAACAGTGCGGTCAAGCTCGGTAACGCTCTTGCGCTCCCCTGCTGCGCCGAGAGTATAGGTATATTGTACTACAATATTATCTTTGCTGTCAATAGTTTTTTCACAAATAAGTCTGTTGAGCAAGTCGTATTCATATGTGGTAGTAAACCCATTGGCATAATGAACAGCGGTGCGGTTTCCGTTTGCATCATACTCATAAACAGTTGCATAACCATTGCGGTCAACTACTCTTGTAAGCCTGTCAAGCAGGTCGTACTCATAAGCTGTAGCGCCAAAAGGTGTAGTAACAGCAGTCAGACGGCAAGCGTTATCATAGCCGTATGCCACATAATTCCCGTCGGGATAATCCACACGGGTCAGACCGTCCATAAGGTCGTATGTGAACATAGTTGTGCCTGTGCTGTCGGTAACTGTGGAAATTTTTCCGTCAGTGGTGTAAGCAAAGCTTACCGTGCCGTCGGGTGTTGTTTTACTTGAAACCCTGTCAAGACTGTCGTATGTATAGCTTGTAATATTGCCCGCATAATCGGTGGAGGTCAGAACATTTCCGCTCTTGTCATAGGTGGTGTATGCGGAATTTCCGAGAGCGTTTGTGGTCTTTACAACTCGTCCGAAATCATCATATGCGTATACGGTAACATTGCCGTTTCCGTCGGTAACGGAGGTCATATTGCCCACTTCGTCATAGGTGTAGCTTGTGGAAATGCCCTGCGCATTTGTCACACGGATAAGCCTGTCTGCACCGTCATATACATAATATGTGTTGTAGCCGTGCTGGTCGGTCTGACGGGTAACACGTCCTCTTGCATCATATACGGAAGACACACTTGTGCTGTCGGGATATGTGGTCTTAATGCGGTTGCCGTTGTCATCATAGCTGTAGGTGTATGTCCTGCTCATGGGGTCGGTCATACTCTCAAGCTGGGACTTGGCATTGTAGAAGAACGCTGTGCAGTTGCCCAGTGCATCAACAATAGCTGTATTTCTGCCTATCTTGTCATACTCATAATAGGTCACTCCGCCGCTTGCTATCTTCCAACTCCCCCGTATTTTTCAAATTCCTGCGTATGACCTCTCGGCACAAAAATCATGCGTCCTCTCATTTTCCTCAATATATGCAACCGGGTTGAATCGCCCAAACAACCCGGTTGCAACGAAAGAAAGGAGAATAAATTTACACAACAATATTACCAAAATCATGACGCACAAAACAGAAGTGCATCATCAGGAGAATCTCTGATCCGGTTGCTCATATCTCATCACACCTTTCACTTAAATGTTTTTCCCGTTCTG
>NZ_JAOQKB010000013.1:56370-73425 GCF_025567215.1 Huintestinicola butyrica | reverse complement strand
TTATACAAAGCGGAATTCTTTTTTTATTTTGTATTTTGCAAGTATATAGTAATTTTGGAATCTATAAAGATTATAGTAAAAACAATAACGACCCCAACATAACTAAGAAAAGAAAGCAAATATTGATTGCATTTTCGATTTTATCAGTTATTTTAGCAATTTGGTTTATATCTGAAATAATTCATGTTATATAGTTATGGAAATCGTATTTTTACATAATGTCAAATTCCAATTTATCGGGGAGTGTGAGCCAAAAACTCACACTCCTTTTTTTAAATACAATCATTACACCATTGCGTGCAAACATCAAACAAATACAGATAATTCCGTACTATCCGTTGACGAAACGTTCAAATCGTGATATAATAAATCTATAAAATTCGCTTGTCGGATTTCATTTGATTTTTCAGAAAGTGGCGTATTTGTTATGATAGATTTGTTTGAGTGCTGTGCCGACATTGCTTCGGTGGGCATTATAATTGACTTTTCCGAAGATACGGAAACGTATATTGTCGGTACTCCTGCCGATATTAAGTCTTGGGCATACGGCGGTTGCCCTATGAAAGCTCCAAAGGAGCTTATGCGGCACGGCAATAAGGCAGGCAATCTTGTTAAGGATATAAATCGGCTTATGAAGGTAAAGTATGAGCTTAATGAGATTATGGAGATAAGCGACAGGCTTTGCAATGCGGACGCATTATGTGACGGCAGCTGCAACTGTGTCCTTGAGGAGCTGTCGGAGTATTACGATATTTCCGAATACGCTAATATCGTTAAAAACTATATTATCTATTTTTTATTCAGTAAATTCAAGCTCCACCAGCGTGATTTCAATAAAAAAATCGGGTTGTCCATAAAGGGCAACCACGATCGTGCGGAAAAATATATTGAATTATTCAAAGCGGATAGCGAGAAAATCTTTCGTCCGTTCATTTCGGCAAGGGCATCGGATATTTTTGATATACGAACAGCTATTCGGGGCAGCAATGATGTTTTGGACAGTTCTCTTTACAGGGTACACGATGATAACAAAAACATTAGCCTTTATGTGGCAAACGACTCCATTCTCACTTTGCTCGATATTTACTCCGATATTATGTCCGATGCAGGCAGGCTTATCACTAACTGCGAAAACTGCGGACAGCTTATGATTACCAAACGTTCAAATGCTTCTCTGACCTGTGGCAGGACCACTTGTAAGAAAGAGCGTTTATACAAGGCGAACGATGATTACAAGAAACGTGCTATGGCTGATCCGATAAAAGAAGCCTATCTCAATTTCGACAACAAATGCAGGAGCTACCGCAAGAAGCTCTCCGGCTATCCCGACCTTTTGGAGAAATACAACAAGGCGTTTGACGAACGGCGTGAGAAAATTCGGGCTTTCAAGGGTGGTCTTACTGTCAACAGCAGCACCAAAGATATTGACCGCTATAACCGGATGTGCTTTGATGCTTGTCAGGATTTGCAGGATCTGTCCAAACGGCTGAAATCAAAGCTGACATAAATTTTCTCATAAAATCTTCATTTGTAACTTGAATACAAATGAAAAAAGCTTCGGACATTTTGGAGAACGCCCGAAGCTTTTATGCTTTATATAAAGGTTAAAGAGCTTTATTCGGAAACAAGCACAGCTGAAATTGTCTTCAAAACAGCATTTATCTCTTTTTCATCATCTGAATTAATATGCAAAGCAAGGGGCTTACTGAGTTCAAGACTGAATATTCCCATTATCGACTTTGCGTCAACAACATATCTTTCCGACACAATATCAAAATCACATTCAAAGGCAGTGACAGCATTTACAAAATTCTTGACATCATTGATAGTATCAAGCTTGACAGTTACTTTTTTCAAAAAATCATCTCCCTATAAGTTCAATTATTTCGTACTTAACTTCAATTCCACTATGTGTATTGTGATGAGGACACTCTGTTCCCAAAGCTCTAAGCCCTGCAAGTTCGGTTGTCTATCATAAATACTGACTGAATTCGATTTTTTCCTTGTTCGGTCCCTCAATGGTGAAGAATTTCACTCCGTTTTCCCAGAACGGAAGGAAATGAATTGAATCCTTTGTATTATTCAAGCCGCTTTCGTTTACAAACTTGAATGCTTCATCAACAGACTTGACATTTAATGCAATATGGTCAACAGCACCATAAGACATCACAGCAGACCGATTCTCATATATCTCCAAAGTCAGACCATTCAGACGCATAAACGCAACCTTTTCGTTTGCTTCGGCATTTATTGTGCGGAGAACCGCTTCAAAGCCTAATGATTTATAGAACTTTACCGTTTCTTCAATATCATTTGTGGGAATACCAATATGCTGTAAACCCGTAAAATTATCGGTTATATTCACAAACGTTCCTCCCCCAGCTTTTCACAAACTGCTTCCATATCAGGCATTGCAGGGATAGCACCGTAGCTTTCCACACACAGGCTTGCAGTCGCATTCCCGAAATCAGCAAAGCTATATGCTTCGGATAATGTAACGTTTTCCGGAGCTTTTCCGCTCTTTGCAAGGCTGTATAAAAATCCTCCCCAGAATGCATCGCCTGCGCCTGTGGCATCAATAGCCTTGTTCTTAAAACCGCTTACGAGGGTTCCTCCCTCTGCGGTTCTCACATAAGCACCATTTTTCCCGAGAGTGACCGCCGCAATTTTCACTCCCTGTGAGATCAGTTTTTCAGCAGCACGTTCATAGTCAGCTTCGCCTGTCAGAAGCTCTGTTTCTTCATCTGAAATTTTCATAATATCGGCATACTTTATTATGCTTCTCATCTGCTCCACCGCCTGAGCTTCGCTGTTCCATAGTGACGCTCTGTAATTGGGATCATAAGAAATGATTACGCCGTTTTCTTAGCCTTTTTGACTGCAAACATAGTTATCGGTAAGCGATATGGAACCAATATGCAGTATTTTTGCCGAAAGCAGTATATCAAGAGGAATATCAGCAGCGTTAAGCATCTTATCGGCTCCGTGATTTCTTGCAAACGAAAATTCACGTTCGCCGTAAGGCTTTACATTAACAAAAGCCAGAGTTGTAAAATAATCTTCGCTGAGGATAAATCCATTGCTGTCAATTCCGCATTTATCCAAGGTTTCTTTAAGAAATCTTCCGTGCATATCATTTCCTGCTTTTCCTATAAAAGCGACCTTGGCTCCAAGCTTTGCAGCAGCTGCGGCAACGTTTGCAGGAGCACCTCCTGCATTTTGTGCGAACAATCTTTGCCCCTGTGAATTTACTCCTTGCATCGTAAAATCAATGAGCATTTCACCTAAAGCAACTATATCACGCATTTTCCATACTCCTTTCCTTAGAACCCGTCTTCACAAGCATATGCGCACGTCTTTTCGGCAAATTTTGCCGCAGACTGCGTTAAAAATCCTTGCCGGGCGAAAGCCCGCCTGCGGATTTTTGCCTACTCTGCAACAAAATTATGCTCGAAAATCCGCACACATTTCTTATGAAGACAGGTTCTTAATTTCCGATACGATCTTATTGTAGGATCTTTTATTGAGCTTATAGAAGAAAAGTACAATAGCAGTAACAATCCAGAGTATTCCGGGGATAGTCGAGAAGCTGTGCTTCATTATAGAAAGAACTGTTTCATTCTGCGTGATGTTAGCTTCAAAGCCTGCTGCTCCGAGAGTGGCAGCAAGTACCGATGTACCTATTGCCATTCCGATCTTATTTCCGAGAGAAATAAACGCATACTGAAAGCCGTCGTTTCTGATGCCCGTTTTCCATTCGCCGTATTCAACACAGTCGGGAATTATTGCGTATATAGCAGTATTAAAGCCTGCAAAGAAGAACTGTGTAAGTCCCGAGCAGATATAAAACGCTGCCGGTGAACTTACGGGACTGAACAGATATAACGAGATCATACATACTCCCGTTCCGAGAGCAAGAATGGAGGCCGCTCTGCCTTTATTGCCCGTCCATTTGAAAATTATGGGGAAAAGTCCTGCGCCTATTATTGACGGAATAATTATTGCCATTGAATATTTGGTAAAAAACGCTTCGCTGCCTTCAACATACTTGAAATAATAAAGTGCATCTGCATTTCTTCCGTAAAGAGTTACACCGAACAGAAACTGTCCGAGAAGTGCAAGAAGATAAGGCTTGTTCTGTATAACGGTTTTCAGCTGCAGCTTCAAAGGGATTTTTTCCTTTTCGGGAACTGTGACCGCTTCTTTGGTCTTTGCAAAGCAGAAAATATGACAAAGTGCAAAAATGATACCGTAAACAACCGCAACAAGGAGATAACCCTGTTTATCATTTCCGCCGCCCAGCTTTGAAATAAGCGGAAGAGTAATGATATTGATAATTCCAATGGCTATCATTGCGCTTACCGAACGGAACGTATTGATTTTTGCACGTTCCTCGATGTTCTGAGTCATAGCACCGCACAGCGTTCCGTATGGTATATTTACACAGGTATATCCAAGAACAAGCATGCAGTATGTAACCGACATATAAATTATCTTTGTGGTATTGCTCCAATCGGGATGTGCCCAGAATGTTGCCATAAGCACCAGAGCAGTAATGGGTGCGGCAATGAGAAGCCCAGGGTCTGTAAGGAAAAAGTGGTAAGGGCAATGTTTGGACAGAATCATCAAAAAACGACGTTTTTGACTAATCACCCAGATTTAAACGAAATATCAAGCTTATTGTTATGATAATTAACAAATACACGCTTGACAGGACTGTTTAAGCATTGTAATATAAATGTATAACATAAACCTCTGAAAGGGGTAGATAAAAATGAATGGAAAAAAGAATAAGCTTCGCAGCTTTCTGTTAAAATTCACCGCACTTTTTTTCGCAGCGGTTATGCTGACTTCTGCGGCAGGATTTACCGTTTCGGCTCAGAAATATTCGGCAGACGATTTCGTTCATGCCGAGGGAAGCAGGATAATCGGAACGGACGGAAAGGAACTCCACATTCAGGGAATGGCTCTCGGAAATTCTGTGTGGGGCAATCCATCCCTTCCCGATACATCGCATCATAATGAAAAAACATACAAAGAGCTTTCGGAAATGGGTTTTAACAGCGTAAGATTTTATATCAACTACGGCTTGTTTGAAGACGATAAAAAACCGTATAAATATAAGAAATCCGGTTTTGAATGGCTCGATAAAAACATAAAATGGGCAAAAAAATACGGTATGGGCATAATCATAAATATGCATTGTCCGCAGGGAGGCTATCAGTCAACGGGCGGCGGAATGGAGCTATGGACGGATAAAAACAATCAGGACAGGCTGACCGCACTTTGGCAAACGATTGCAAAGCGTTATGCGAATGAGCCGACTGTCTGGGGTTACGGACTTATAAACGAACCCGTTGTTCCTATGAAGGATACTATGGAACAAACATACGAACAGTATAATAAACTTATGCAGCGAATCACCTCGGCAATAAGAAAGGTTTCACCATATCAGGCAGTATTCGTTGAAGGTGTAGGCAGCGCAGTTAAGTCTGACGGAGAAAGAGAGTATGAATACTTTACTCCCGAACACTCTTTTGCAAGAATAAACGATAAAAACGTCATCTATGAGTTTCATAAATACGATGCTTTTTACTTCACGCACCAGAACACCGACTGGGCAGTTACGAAAGGACACACAATGACATACCCCACCGAGGAGATAGTTGATGAGGATGTTGTAAACGGCTGGGTGAACTGCGAAGCCGCCTCGAAAAAATCGTCCAAAGGAAACGGCTGGTCTTATTTCCAAAGCAAAACCATTTCTTTATCGAACAAGGCAAATGTCGTGGCTGCAGCCGTGACTGCTTCAAACCTCGGAGAGGGAGGTACAGCATATTTCGACGATATCACGCTGACTGAGATATCCCCGAAAGGAAAGCGCAGAACGCTCTTTAAAGCCGATTTTTCCGGTGGGATCTTGAACAGCAGTCCGTGGAGCGAGGACGGCAGCGGCATTTCCGAATACTATGATGGTGACGGAAACAATGCTAAGGGCTGCTTGAAGATATCGGGAACCACCTCGGTGTATGTACAGAATTTCAAGCGGTTTGAGATGAAAAAGGGATATAAGTATATGATATCGGGATATATAAAATCCGACAGCAGCTCGCCCGAGATAAGAATGGATATGTCACTCAGCGAAAATATCCGCAACTTTGACAAGGATTATCTTGAAGAAAGCTTTATGCCGTATGTAAAGTTCTCCGAAAAGCATAACGTTCCGATTTATCTCGGCGAATTCGGCGTTATTTCGGAAGGCTTTGAAAACGGCCGCAACGGTGTCGGTTGGGTAAGAGATATGATAAGTATATGCCGCAAATACAACATCGGATTTGATTATCATGTGTACAATGAATTGCCTTTCGGACTGTATGACGATTATCCAAATGGAAAAAACGAGGAGCTTGCAAAGCTTTTCGGAGAGGTGCTGAAATAACGCCCTGTAAAGATCCGTAAACAATTCAAACGAAAACGAGTTTAATTCTAATTTTAGTATAACGCAATATTTGCCGTTTACGCACATTTATAAAACGAAAATAGGGCTGTTGCAAGACATCCATAAATGATGTCCGTGCAACAGCCCCTTGATGTATGCGATCATAAATCCATTAACCAAGTCTGCCTTCATCCGCAAGGTATATCTCATCTGCGGCTTTGCCTTCGGTTTCAAAGATAATGATCGTATTCATTCCCTTTTTCAGCAAAGGCGCAGGCAGATACAGCCTCTTCTGAGGACCTATATCCCAGAAACGTCCCAGATTAAATCCGTTTACAAAAGCACAGCCCTTACCAAACCCGTCCAGCTCAAGGAACGTATCACAAAGCTCATCGGCTTCAAATCCAAATCTGTAAAAAGCAGGAACGCCCGCAAAATATCCCTCATCAAAGCTTAGTTTTCCTATCTGTTCTTCATCAAGAGGGAGCGGAAAGATCTCAAAGCCGAACTGTCGGTGATCGTTTATCTTAACACCGCCGCAAATACCTTTACGCTGATTTTCAAGACCCGTTCCAAAGTTTTCACGCCCGATATTTTCGCAAAGCATGTCAATAATTCCGCCTGAGCGCTTTTCATTCGGCTCAAATTTTTCGTGAATATTTTCTGCAAAGGCAGTATAAACATATTCACCGTTGTGATAGCACTCTATTCTGTCGGCAGCGTTTTCCATGCGTATCTCGTTCACCGTCTCGCCGTCCCTGATTTTGGTGCGGTATAAAATATATCCGTAATTCTGTCCGATCTCCTCCATTGTCAGCGGATAATTTGAACAAACAAGCTCGGAAATTTTTTCAAGGACTGAGAACAGATCAGCTTTGCCCGTGCAGGGAATTTTTCCGTAAGCCTTCCGTTTAATATTTGTTGTAAGAGGTATCTCCGCTATGTCTGTATATTTTGAGATAACGTCCCTGCAAAGCCTGTATTTTTCGGTTATCTGTCCGTCCTCCGTGAGAGGAGCGTCATAATCGTATGAGGTCACGTCCCCTGTTCTGCTTCCGCCATTTCTGCCGCTCATAAAACCGAAATTGGTGCCGCCCTCAAACATATAGAAATTAACGCTGCCCCGTTTCAGCAGCTCGTCAAGCTCCGCCGCCGCCTTTTCGGGAGAAGTTGTGTGATGCTCATCTCCCCATGCGTCAAACCAGCCGTTCCAGAATTCCATACACATAAGGGGCTTGTCATCACCAATGAATTTTTTCATCTGACTAAACTGCCACTCTGCCCCGGAGCCGAAATTTCCCGTAGGCAGCGCACCGTCCACCATTCCAGATTTGTATATCGGCTCACTCCATGGACCGTCCGAGGTTACAAAGGGAACGGTTATACCAAGCTCTCTCATAGTATCACGGAGAAATTCAAGATACGCCTTATCGTTGCCGTAATAGCCGTACTCGTTCTCGATCTGCATTAAAATTATATTGCCGCCCCTGTCTATCTGATAAGGCACCAGCTTCGGGATAAGCTCACTGTAATAATTCTTTACAGCATTAAGATACGGTTCATAGCTGCACCGAAGCCGCATATTCCTGTCACGAAGGAGCCATGCAGGCAGACCGCCGAATTCCCATTCCGAGCAGATATAGGGTGAAGGTCGAATTATTATATAAAGTCCCAATTCCTGTGCTGTTTCGATAAATCGGCATATATCACGCATTCCCTCCCAAATAAACTGTCCCCTGTTCGGTTCGTGAAAATTCCAAGGGATATAGGTTTCAACAGTATTGCAGCCCATATTCACAAGTTTTTCAAGTCTGTCCTGCCAATATTCGGGAACGGTTCGGAAGTAATGGAATGCTCCCGAAATTATTTTAAACGGCTTTCCGTTCAGATAGAATTTATCATTTATTTCAAACATTTCGCACCTCAATATTCTATTGCGTCAACAGTATAGGAACCGCCTATGACCTTGATCTTTACCGTGTGTTCGCCCTCGGGAACCTCCGCAGAATAGCTGCACTGTCTTGCAAGTGCTCCCCAAGGATTTTTCTTTGTTTCAAGCAATTCTCCGTCAACATAAACTTCAATATCCGCAGGGTCGGTCTGACCGATTATCGCAAAACGATCGCCCGTAAAGCTGAACTCAAAGCTCTTTTCTCCCGTATCTTCCTCGGCAATTTCCGCACGGGAAATTGTTCTGTTGAAATTAAGATAGCTGTCGGGAACGGTTCTGTACCAGTCAC
The DNA here is from genome assembly GCF_025567215.1 of Huintestinicola butyrica. Lineage (NCBI taxonomy): Bacteria > Bacillati > Bacillota > Clostridia > Eubacteriales > Oscillospiraceae > Huintestinicola > Huintestinicola butyrica. The sequence goes on along the minus strand of NZ_JAOQKB010000013.1, from coordinate 64,746 downwards.
CGTTATAGGTAACGGACGGATCGTGATCGTCAACTCTTGTAATTGTGGGTTTGTAACCGTCCACAGGAGATATTTTCATATTGTCAAAAATATTGTTGTAAAGACCGCTGCCAATCGAAACTCGTCCCGAATTTGCAAAAGCAATATCATCGTCAAAGGCGGTCAGCTCTGTACCGTCAAGCTCTGCGGATATATGCTTTCCTGCGGCGGTGATTCTTACCGTATGCCATACCGAACTGTCAAAGCCGTCAATTTCTCCGCTGTCTGCTGTCTGTGCATTCTTTTTAAGCTCCCATTTTCCGTTAGGATATACTCTTATGCTGTAGCCGTTTTCCGCTGACCATGAATCAAGCTCTGCTGTGAGATAGCGAACGCCAAGCGCAATATAATTATCCGCAGCACTATCCGCAAGCTTAAAATCTATTTCCGCAGAATAATTTGCCCAGCGGTCATCGCCGAGAGAGGTAATGGGATTGGGAGTACCTCTGTAACGCCAATCGGTAGGCTTGTTATCGGCATTTATCATCTGCATCAGCACCTTGTTTCCGTCAATTTCCGAAACCTCAAAGGCTCCGCCCTGATCGGTAGTGTAAAGGGGAGCGTTTCCTCTTGCAGAGAGAAATTCTTCGGAGTATTCAAAATCATCGAAATAATTTATATCAAGGGGAATATCATCATACCTGCAGTTGTAAACGGAAGTATCTGCGGTATTGTCAAGAGTTGTAACAGTAACTATGGAATAAGGCTTTACCTCGATAGAATAGGAATATTTTCCCTCGGCTTCAACGGGACGGAAGGTGCCGATGTTCCTGAAATAATTTTCGTTGTAAGCCTGACCCTCATCGGGACCTCTTGTTTCCCAAATTGTGAATGGTGCTTCTGCCTGCTTCATATTTTCAAGGGTAAAGGTGTAATTGCGCTGCTCCTCGCTGTCGTTGCAGATGATGATAGAATAATCTCCCGTTTCCGTATCGGTAACGGCCATATAATTGTTAGTTGACTCGGAAATGTAGTGATTTTCCTTGCCGTCACCATAGCAGGCACTGTCGATAAATCTCCAGCCGTTCTTTATAAAATGGGTGAAATGTGCGGAAGTCCATACACCGCAGTCTGCTTCATAATAACCGCTCCAAGGGTTCTGTGCATTTATCAGTGATTTTGGAAAATATTTTGCTCCCGAATAATACGCTGCCACAGCAGGCTGATACTCATACATGGTCATTCTGCCGTTGTAATAACCGTTGATGATGCGATTGCATACGTCAAGAGCACCGTTTGTGCCGTTAATGCCGCTGCCGTTGCTTTGCACCGCCAGCTTTGCAATATTCGTGGAAGCAACTCCCTCGGAATACCAGATCTCTTTGCCATAGTTTTTGTTCAGAAGCTTAGCCTTTTCGCTTGCCCAAGTGTTATAATGCTCGGCAAGAATATCAACTGCGTTTCGCAGAGCTTCGTTATCTGTCATTTCGTCCGCAATCTTCCATGAACCTATCTCATCGGAAGCAACTATCTTTATCGCACCGTAATCGTACCGCTCATCAGTTTCATTTTCCAGCCTGTCGGCAAAATATATTATCCAATCGGTGTCCACCTTTTCTGCCTCGTTAGCGTCGGCACTGATGTGGGTGAATTTCATTCCGTATGTATCGAACGCACCTTCAATAGCAGCCTTATACCATTTGTATCTTGCTTCAAAGCCTGCCTCCAGGGACTCAGCAAATGCGTCTGTTACCCACTTTGGCTCTCCCCAGCGGAGCAGATCAACGGTAATATCGGGATTTATGGAGAGAGCGTCCGCCGCAAACATAAAGCCTGCACCCCTTGTAACGTCCGCTTCTTCATCGGCTGAACGCATTATACAAGGCTCTGTACCCGATGAAGAATTAACGTCCGTGCCGAATTCAATCTTAACGTGAGTAAGACCTGCGCCGTAATCGGGCTTGAACAGCAGGTTCATTATCTCCCAATATGCATCGGGATTTTCCGTTTTGTAGTCCATAAGAAGACATGAGGAATTGTTTCCCGTTATAACGCCCAGACCACGCCACACCGTACCCTTGTCCATATTTGTTGTGTTTCCGTCAACAGTAACAGATTTGTAAGCTGTGTTCACACTTGCAAGCGGTATTTCCTTTTCTGCTGTTGTTTCAGTTGTCTGCATAGCAGTTTCCTCCGTTTCAGCTTGATTTTTACTGTCCGTACATCCGCTTAAAGCGATGGGAATCATTGCTGTACATACTGCGGACGCTATAATTTTTTTGATATTCATAAGCGCATCTCCTTAAAAGGGTTATTTGCAATATTTTAGCTGAATTTATGGAATACTGCATTATATTATCTGCTATTTATTATAGAAAATCTGCTGTTTTTTGTTGTAAATTATCCCGATGTGTGATATGATAAAAAGGGTGATAAAATGGCAATTATAGAACACGCAGGATATTATGAAAATCCCATGTACAATGTCTGTCATACTCATACGTCATGCGAGATCATGCACATCGTAAGCGGCAAAGTGAACATTGTCACCGGAGATATTATATCTGTTCTTTCAGACGGAGATTCTGCGCTTATAAAAAGCAGACAGCTTCATGATGTAACTGTAGAAAAGGATATAGAGTACAAGCGATTTATTACAATAATAAACCCGTGGGAGCTGAAAAATCAGCTTAGCCGTCCCGATCTATTTTCAATACTGACGGACATTAGCAAGGGCGGTATCATCGTGATAAAAAATAAGCCCGAAATTCGGTCGGGCTTTGAAAAAATGGCTGATATATTTTTGTATGGCGGAAATATTTACTCGGAGCTGAGTGCGGCACTTGATATCGTGTCGGAATTTTTCGATGTTTGCAGACCACAGAATGAAAAAACTGCTAAGCGTTCGGGAAAAATTCTTTCGGAAAAGGTCAGGACGTATATTGAGCAAAATTATGCGGACAGCATAAAAATTGAGGATATTGCCGCCGATAATTTTATCAGCGAGGGTTATCTTTCTCACGCATTCAAGGCGGAAACGGGAATGTCACCCCGTGAATATCTTACCCACATACGCTGCACAAGAGCTTGTGAGCTTATACGATATACCGGCATGAAGCTGTCCGATATTGCCGCAAACACAGGATTTTGCAGTCAGAGTGACATGAGCAGAAAAATCAGAGAATGCTATGGAGTTACTCCGTCTGAAATCAGATTTGGATAACGTACTTTGTTAGGGTATCAAAGAAAATCGACAGCTTGAACCCACGATACTCGCCCATATCAAGTGTCCTACCCTGCATTCGCAGATATGAGAGATTTACGCCGTAGCCTTTTTCTTTGAGCTTCTCTGTAAGATCATCAATGCTGCAGACATCATCACGCATAACAAGTTCATCAAGCTCGGCTTTCAGATTTTCTTTCCACGAGTTTCTCCGCTGCCGTGACAGATAATCGCCATACTTGTGGTTGTAAGTTTTCTTCGGACGCTCGATAATACTGATATGATGTTTAAGAGCAATCCTGTCCGATATTGCCTTGCATCGGTTCAAAGATTTTTTATCGGCTCTCCAAAGCTTTCCGTCATCATCATAAGGACATACAACGAAATGATTATGGTAATGACCTTTGTCCGTATGGGTGGAGATAAGCACCTGAAACTTATCACCGAAAACCTCCTGCGCCCATTCCACTCCGATGCGGTGAGCTTCACTTTCCGTAAGCTCGCCGGCTTTGAATGACTGAATGTAATGATGCAGCCGCACACGTTCTTTTCCGACGAGAATTTCATTTTTCATAAAAAGTGATTTTTTCCAAAACCGCTGACCGCTGAAATGTTCAAAGCTCTGCTCCATTTCCTTGTATGCGATATTCGGATCAGTTGAGCAATTTATTGATGACGTGAGCGTGTTGCTCGTTTTGTTTTCATTGGTCACATATTCAAGAAGTTTCAACGGGGAGCCATGTACGGGAACATACTTGATGATCGGCATTTGTTCACTCCATAAGCACCGTAGGCTTCAATGGCTTGAGATATTTCTCAAATATCCGTTCCAGTTTCGCATACTGTTCTCTGATCTCTTCAACCATTTCAGCTGTGACTTTGCCCGTTTCATTCGCCTTTTTTGCGATCTGGTTCAGCTCGTTGCCGATCATTCGGAACGGTCTTGTTACCTCACGGAGTTCGGCAAGATCGTATCTGATAAGCTTGCCCTGAATTGCCATTTGCTTCACGTAAGCACCGGTACGAAGTCCAAGTTCCGCTGCTTTCTGTGAAACTATGGCGTACTGTTCCTCAGTAAACTTTATATGTTTTTCTATATATTTACTGCTCATATATTTGTCCTTTCTGTTGTTGGGGTCATAGGGGGGATTTCCCCTAAAATGCGGATTCTGCGATATCCGTCCCGAAAAAGTGGCTACTTTTTCTACGCTTGCTATCTTCCAACTCCGCCGTATTTTTCAAAATCATGCATCTGACCTCTCGGCACCAAAATCATGCGTTCTAACACTTTTTCAACAAGAGCGAATCCCTGACTCTCCTACTCATAAAGCATCACTCCTACTTAAAAGATTTTCCCGTTCTGACGTATGCGATGAACGGTGCTTTTGGTATCCTGTATTTCTTTCCCACCCTTTGTATAGGAAACAATTCCGAATATTCATCTGCTCTTTTTCTGAGCGTTGACGGAGAGATGCCCAGAACTGCTGCCGCCTCCGATGTGCTCAGAAAGCTTTTTGTTGATTTTTCTATCTCCTCTAAGCTTTTGTTCTTCAAATAATCACCTGTCTTTCTGCGGAAATATTTCTTGAATCTTTGTGATGAGTATGGTATAATCTATTTAACGAGCATAAGCTGCTCGACAAATCGGAATTTGTGGAGAAACAAAGATGTCGAAAAAGAAGAAAGCAATTGTTGCAATATCTATAACACTATCAATTATCATTTTAATAATTATTGCTTTCATAATAAGAGATTCTAGTCTATGTACAGCAGATTATAAGTGCAGCATTTGTGTCCACCTAGCTTTCTCAATAATGGGCTTATGGAAAAAAGGAAAAAGCGTGTGCCTATCCCCTGTGGGGCAGGATACTAGCACAGGTTTATGAAAGGGCAAATTCTGCGGCAGCTTTTTCATTTTCCTTTGTGCTGGGTGCCGCCCCAGCGTGGTGATAAAATGAATTTAACTGAACTAAATAAGAAATATGATGAAATGCAGCTCAAATATGGAGACCCGAACTTAAAATCAATTTTTTATGGCGGATGTAATGAAAAGCCCGACATATGTTTTGTTTTTATGAATCCAACAGGGAAAAATATAGCCTCATATCCTGACTGGGCAGGCATACGGGCACCATGGATCGGTACTAAGAATATTTGGGATTTATTTGTCGCTATTGGAAAATTTGATGAAGGAATTTATAAGGAAATAAAGAAACGAAAGCCAAAGGATTGGACACCAGAATTTGCAAATCAGGTATATTCGGAGATAACTAGAAATAAGATTTTTTTAACAAATTTAGGAAAATGTACCCAGACGGACGCGACATTGATATCTAACAAAATATATTTTGAGTACTTAGCGTTGCTTGAAAGGGAAATTGAAATAATAGCACCAAAAGTAATTGTGCTTTTCGGGAATCAAGTGAGTACTGTTTTCCTAAACCAGAACATATCTGTTTCTCAGTGCAGAAAGAAACAATTTGCCAAAGATATTGGTGGTAAGGCTTTTAAGTGTTTTCCAGTCTTTTATCCTGTCGGAAACGGACGTGCTAATATAGGTAAATCTATTGAGGACATTAAGTGGATTTACGAAAATGTCCTATCTACAGAGGGTGAAAAACAATGTTGATTGTATTTGAGGGATTAGATAACTGCGGTAAGACAACCATAGTGGAAATGCTTAAGGATTATTTCGTTCATGTTGGAAAACATGCAGAATTGGAGAATAGTTTGTAAAAAAAGGATAAGGTCCGGACAATCTATGAAATTGAGCAATATCCAAATCATGAATTTGTCGTAGTTCGAGCGGCTTGGGAAGGAAGAGTCTTAAAACGAATTGGATAAATTCCCATTTATCGAGCAGTTCATAATCATAGCACTTTAAAGGGTGCTGTGATTTTTTCTGCCATAAAGTTTGCACAAAGTCACCTGCCTGCAAATCTCCAAAACCAATGCAACAATAAAAAGTTCAATCATACTCTCCACCTCAAACCAATCCCACAAGCTGATTGTACTCCTCAATTTTCCAGCGTTTCAGCCAGTCCCATAAGCAAACCTTCATGTATGCTGCCTTGTTGCGAATGCTGCTTTCCGTTTTTTCTCTCAGTATCTTTTCCCATTCGTACTGAAAGCTGAGAATGAAATCATAAAGCGAATTTTCTCGGATAAGACTGTTCAGCGTATCAAGAACTTCCGTGTAACGAACGATCTGCCCGTTGAACCTGAAACTGTCAGCCATAATAAACTCAGTCAGCATTTTCAACGTTATGTCTATGAAATTCTTGTTAGGCATCGGCTTCATATCATCGTCAAAGACATAATTGCTGTATGCCGAAAGATACTGCAAAGCCGTCAGAACATAGCTGCTGTCACTTCGGAATGATTCGGGAATATGAAGAGTTTTCGTCCTACGTTCTTCCTCGTCAACAAACACTAAGTCCCTCTCAGAAGTCGGGTCACGGGTGTAAATGTAATGCCAGTTGTCAAGGTCAAGCCTCATAGCCGAGAGAATTTCAAGAAAAGATAATTTGCTTTCCGTTTTCATTCCGTCATTCAAAATTTTTTCATCGCACGCATACGGAGAGAATGAATGATTTGAAAAACAATTACTTTGATTTTTATTATCTTTAGTTTTACCCCGTGCATCGGCTGACCTTGTTCCCCCATAATCAGCGGAACAAGCATTTTCGGCAGAAAAAGAGTTGCTAACAGAATTATCACTGCTGTTACCGATGAGCCGAGCGGAATCGGATTCATCAGCGCCTGAAACGGAATTCAGGTTCGTTACAACCTTGGACTTTTCATCGCCGGGAACGCTCTGAACGGAATCAAATGCTGTTACCTCTATAAGACGATGCTTTCTGTTGTATCTGCGCTTCTTCCTCTTTTCAAGCTCTTCATCATACTTCATTGCAATATTTTCCTGAGCTTCTTCACCCAATCTCAACAGAGATGCAAACTTATCCGCATCTGGAACTATCCTGAAATATCTTTTGGCAGGTAAGCCTTTAAGCTCCGATTCAATAAGACCGTGCTTAATAAGATGACGGATAGCTGTTTTCTGCGCATCTTCAGCATAACCGCTGCTAAGATGAAGGTCCTTAACAGTCGAATAGAACCAGCCGCCCTCTGTAAGCTTTCCGAGGTTATTGTAATAGACGTGTTTAGCGATAAGGCAGTTATATATCTCTGCTTCAACATTTCCTATCGCAAAGGACAGCAGCCTGTTCCTTGAAACCGTATTTGTAGGATTAAGCACTTCAAGTAATGGTGTTATGAGGTATTGCATATCATATTACCTGTCTTTCCCGCAAACATTCCGAAAGGTCTGTCTTGTTGATAAGCATGACAGTTTCGCTTCTTGCAGCCGAAGCCATTGTCGGCGAACACAGACATTCGCACTGTATATCGGGAATGGTCATATCCATAACGTATGCTTTCATCATTTTACCGACTGTTTCTCCGTCGATACTACTTCCGTATGCCCTGAGATCATCAACACAATCGGTGAATATCACTCCAAACAAAGTCTTGCTGACATCATATACATCACTGCGCTGTGCTACGCTCTTGGGAATATATATTGTATCATCACTGAGTATTTTAAAAATATCATCTATTATATAATTTTCCATATTAGGACGGTTAATATAATCTGTAGCCATTTTTAGTCTCCTTTTTGGGAGCAACAAAAAAGCCTCCGTACGCATACAAAATGTACGCATACGGAGGCTTAACCTTCCATACTTCAAATAAATACAATAAAACTGTATAAAACGACACTAACCATCGTTCAAAGGAAGAGATTCACAAATATCACTCTCTATACCTTTTCTCGATGGTTAGTGCTTAGAATTGCTTGGCTCCCCAGCGCAGAGGGAGCACAATCCGCTGAGGAGCTATCTGACACGGCTGATAGCGGTATATCAACGCTTTTGCCGTCCTTGTCCTTGAAAATGACCGTGAGCTTGTCGTCGTAAACATACACCTTTGATATCATGATGTCGGCGATAGCTTTCTTGCCCTCGGTGGTGTTGATGTCGGTTGCAAGGATATCATCTATAAACACGGTGATCTGCTCCACAGATGGCACATTGTCGGTCATTGCCTGAGACAGCCTGAGGGCGGAGCTGAGCTGCTCCTTGCGCTCTTCCAGCTCCCTGACCTTATCAAAC
>NZ_JAOQKB010000013.1:0-56038 GCF_025567215.1 Huintestinicola butyrica | reverse complement strand
CAAATAATAATCGGCTTTGGCGGTGTTCTTGGCGGCTCTCTTGCGGTTGGTTATCAGCTTTTCTCTTACAGCCTCAAAAACTTCATTGGGTATCATCTGCGGTATTCCTCCCTCGATCACTATATCGTCGTATTTGTAAATGCCTATGTATTTTTCATTAGCCAGCATATTGTAAAAACTGTTTGTGGTGAACGGCCTGCCTCGGCGGTTGCGATAGCCCTGGGCGTTCAGATGCTCGGCTATGTCGGTGAGCCTCTCCCCTTCTGCGTACATCCTGAACACAGTTTCGGGGATAATTCGGGTCTCATCATCAATGACCAGCTTCTTGTCAACGACCTTGTACCCTAACGGGATATGCCCTGTGGTCTGGGCCTTCATTGCCGACTGCCTCATTCCTCGGATAGTCTTTTCCCGAAGGTCGGCGCTGTAGTATTCGTTTATTGCTTCAATGATATGGGTCATCATCTGACCGCTGGCATCGTCCCCGAAGCTCTCCATGACGGACAGCAGCTTCACGCCGTTTTTAGCTAAAATCTGACGGTTTACGGCACTGTCTATGGTGTTGCGTGCAAAGCGGTCAAGTTTCCACACAATAACACTATCCCACTTGTGCATGGCGCTTTCATGAAGCATCTGCTGAAACGCAGGGCGGTCATCGTTCTTGCCCGTCATGGCTCGGTCTATGTATTCCTGCACGACTGTTATGCCGTGCTGCTTGGCGTAGTTGTAGCAGTCATAAAGCTGTCCCTCGATGGACTGCTCCGTCTGCTTGTCCGATGAATATCGGGCGTATATTACGGCGGTTTTCATTTAATTCCTCCTTGACTTTTCTTGGAGGATATGGTATAATTCACATTGTATGAATGGTGAATGTACCACATTCTCCTGCGCTCCGAGAGATGTTCCAGCATCTTTTGGGGCGTTTTTTTTATTTATCTCTTGATATGTAATAAAATATATGATATAATATAAATATATACATATCGCTATTACAAGATTTGAAAGGGTGTTTTATATGAAAATAACTATTCCACGCTCCGCAGATTATTCATTATATCGCACTGTATCACGACTTAAAAATGTAAGCGAACGGGAAGATATTACAGTAGAACAGCTAAAACCGTTTATCAACAAATTAGCTGAATTGGTATGCGAAGATGCAAATTTGGATTTTGCATCAATAAATCTTGGCTTTGTACCACCGAGCAAAAGCTTTGATGATGTGGGCAAAGAACCAATTCACAAAATTGTAAGCTTAGAGGGTGACACCATTATGGGTAAAAGCGGTATGTTCTGAATCTCTTTTCTTTGCTCTTTTCATATATTCCTTAAGCCAAACGTATTTTTCTCTTACTCCCGGATTCTTTTCAGTTGCAAGTTCATCAGATATTTTTTTATTAAATTTATCAATTAAGTTTGAAAATCCTTTCTTTTGTTCCTCGGTTTCGGCATTGGCTTTTCCCTGATGCATAAGGAAGAATAAGTAATCAACAAAATTGAAATAATCATTTTTATCTACTTCTATCGCTGTTGAAAGAATATTGAAATCTCTGTTGAAATTTTCTACTAAATAATCTTCTAAAAGTTCCGTAGTAAAAATAACACGTGGGAATTTTGCATTTTGACTTTCAAGTAAATATGCATCATTCAACGCAGGACCATATACTTTGTTTTCAAATGCAAAAAAATCTCCTTTGGATATTCCACCCCTGAATAGAACGCCATAGTCTTTGAAGCACTTAATTATCAATGAGCATATAACAAATACCAGTACATCTAATGAGCATTTCCTATCACTTGGAACTGATATAACAACACTGTCTGAAATAAGATTTAAAGTTATCTCCTCAAAAACACTATCCAGATATTCTTTAGTTATCCTGGAAGTTTCCGACACATCATCAATATAAAATTTACAGCTATTCACGCATTCTTCCATAAGGTTAAATATATCAGAACATTCACTTGTCTTAATAAGCTCCTTAAAACCCAGAATATCTAAAAAAGCGACATAACAATCACGATACTCAATCTTTTTTGCTTTATTTGCAGAATCTACAATCTCATTTAATTTGTCAACCATATTTTCATCTCCTGAACATTTCCTCTCTCCCCGTTCCGTATGGTTCGGGGGATTTTTTATTTCATTAAATCATCGATTACCTTATTATTTGATAATACTATGATGACATTTAAGCCAGAAGCTGACGTTAATGTTATTTCTCCGCATTTGCAGATATTAAGTTTTTTATTATCCTTAAATCGTTTGTCTGGACTGCCATTGCGATTTACATATTTCCATGTATATCCTACTATCTCAGAGTCGGAGCAAACTTGTGCACCAGTGATGTTACGCTTGGAATACGATATTTTTATATCATCATAGTTTACAGCGCCTATTTTTCCGCTGCGTATAATCAGTAGTTTATCAGGAAGAAAGACCAGTTTTTCTGAAAACATATTTATACAACATATATCGATGTTTGTGCGCATAAAGCGAGGACATCTATGTGTCATTGTCAATGGTTTTAAATTTACAACAGTATTTGCGCCTGAGTGATATTTTCTATCTGTTACAGCTGTTGATGTAATTTGCTGCCATTTCCCTCTGCTTGTATTTACAAAATCCCATGATGCACAATAGTTATTATAATTTTCGCTGGATTCGGCATCGAGATTATAATCCATATCAACAACAGCGAGAAGCAGGATTGCAATAGACACCGCTAAAAAAGCAGCGATAGATATGTACATTATAACGGGGGAAAAAGAAAATCGGTCATATAACCCCACGGATATACAGGGACCGAAGATAGCCAAAATAATGGCGAGCATCTGCGAGTAATAGGCGATTTTAAGACGTTTTAATAAATCATCATATTCAGCTGGCTGAAAATTAGTTATATCTGCACTTGTGGTATTTGATGTAACGCCAAGCCCTATTTGAATGTTTTCGGTTTCTGGCGATGGTTGTGACGCATGGGACGGCCTTCCGCCGCCTTTTCGCCCCTTGCTGCCTAAAGTATAATAAAGACCCGTGCCTGGTATGGTTATTCTGCTTGTAACTCGTCTGTGAGGGCTTATGGTTGTTCTAAAGCCCTTTGTTCCAATACTATAGCCTATGCCTGAACTACTAAAATTTATTCTAACGCCACAGCCCAATTTTACGCTTTTTCTGAACTTAAGTCCCATAAAATCACGTCCTTAGTTAGTATTGTTATATTTTACATAGCCTCGACTTCTTCAAGCGATGCACAAATATTATCGAAGTCATCTCGGCGTATATGTTCCAGTTCATGTTTGACTGCCTTTTTCTGTTCTTCCCACGACAGGTGAGAATTTATGTAAACATTATAAAATCCGTCAGAGTCCATTACTGTCACGCCTTTAATGGTGTACGGCAGATCTATGTACCTGATTATGTAATCAATCATTCTCACCATTCCTTAAAGCTTCAATGATTTTTACAGTTTTCAATATATCCTCTTTAGTTGCTTTTTTGCTGGCACTAAAGAGGATTTTCATTTCTGGGCGGGTGCGGAGGCTGTCAACTATTTCTCTGACTTCGTCATCTATAAATAGAGGCTCCCCGTGCTCATCATAGGCTTTTACGCTATTAGCGTCTTTGCCAAGAAGGTAATCTGTTGATACGCCAAAATATTCTGCAAGTTTACTCATCGAGCTTGTACTCAATTCTGCTGACCTTTCCATTTTGAGGTCTGTTAACGATCCCCTGCTCACTCCTGCATCTTTACACATTTTCGTTATATTAACGCCTTTGTTTTTGCAAAGTTGTTCGATAGTTTCATACAATTTAGACATAAATATGCACCTGCTTTTATACACACTGACAAAGTTATGCCAATCCGTAATTTTACTATTAACATTTACGCCTAAACGTAATATAATAAAATCACAGTTACGGCAGAACGTAAAAATAATATCTTGCAACTATATTATATTACATTTTTCCGTAACTGTCAATCGTGATATTTTACAATATGGGAGGTGTTAATTTGTCAGAATACAAAAAGCCATTATGCAATTACGGTAAAAAGGTCAAGCTTGCTCTTATGGAGCAAAATCGAAGGCAGGAATGGCTAATATCTGAAATCAAACGCCGATATCCCGGCATCTATGTTGACAGTTCCAACCTGTACAAAATTCTTGTGGGGGATATAACAAGCGGTAAGGTTGTTTCAGCTATCAACGAAATCCTTTCTATATCAGTATAGCACCGCATTTGGGCGAAAATTAGGACAGACAAAAATGAAGGGAAGTGAGAAAATGGAGAACAAATCTAACTTTACAGCCACGGAAGCAAAAAATCTCCTCTGGGAACATATAAAAATGCTCTCAGAGGAGGCGAAAAGGGAGCATACCGCTGAGGGGCTTGACAGATTAACGGCTGCTATCTGCAACGCTCTGCTTGCTCTCTTCAATCTGTGACTTTTGATGCTTGACATCAAATAACGCCTTTTGAGCCAATATCTTCAATGCGCAACTATTGTTAATACGAAGCTCACAAGAAGTTATACAGCCACACCAATTCTTTATGTCCTTACCATTACTCATAAAAGGACAGAAGCTCATACAAAATTCCTCCTTTCCGATTTAATTACCACAATTATACTGCGGGAGGGAAGGAAATGTCAAGGATGCAAAAAACAAGCTCTGCTCCGCACTTAACGGAAAGAGAAAAATCATGGGAGATGAGTTTATTGCCCTGTGTAAGGCGCTGGAAATCAACCCCGATTCCATTGCTGAGATGGTTATCGGCACTAAGGAAAGGAAGTGAGAACAATGGTTGAAGTGCGTTCCGACATTAGCGGAAAGAGAGACATTTCAAGTGAAAAAAATAGCAGTTCAGAATGCGAAAAGTGTATTTCCGAAATTCTGAACTGCCTTGCAGCAAACCATATAACATTTGAGGTCTCTTACGAAATTCTTGACGAATGCAAAGAACGAATACGCATTATGGGTGGTCAGATAACTTTGACAAGTCAATTTTAAATTTTTTCTTGCCACGATTAGTATGAATCTCAATCCAAAGTTGCGAATTTATAAAGTCACTTCTGGAAATCAAATCATCGGTAGGGACAAAGAAAAATCCGCCGATAGCTCCCATTCCGGATATGTTCTGTGGTAATGTTAATGAATAGGTTGAATATTCTTCTGTAACTTTACCATTGGTTTTAAACGCAAAGTGTCCAATACGTTCTGTTTCCCATTGAAATTCATACTTTTGATTGTTTATAATCAAAAACATTCGTGAGACTGACATAGGAATCCTGGATTTATTTTCGATAGCTAATTCAAAATATGCCGGATGTCCGTTACGATTGTCACAAAAAGCATAGCTCTTTTGAACGAGAGCCGCTTTGAAGGAATTGACCGAAACCAAATAAATTGAATTGACTATTGATATAATAAATCCCGCTAATGCTATATATGTGCAAACATAATCATTAGTAACTATTTCAAAAAGTTCATTCAAAATTATGTAGCCCCTTTCCGCTTTATTACCACAATTATACAGCTATAACTAGGGAATTGTCAAGGAGTTGAAAACATGGAAGAGAAATTCAAAGTCAAAAGAGCGCCAAAGGAAGCGCCTATCGAGTTTGCCCAGCTGAGAACTTACCCCGAAGCCGCAAAAATGGTTGAGGAGGTCATGCAGATCACCAATCACACCAAAGCTCAGACCACTTACGATATGATCAAATTTGCTTATGACCATATGGAGATCATTGAGCAGTAAACTTATTATCTGTCCGGGACAGGAAGGAGATGAGGAGAAGTTGCCATACAGAACCGTTAAACCCGCTTATCCGGCACTGGAAGTAGAAATTGCCTGCAGGCAAATAAAGAAGAAAGACATAGCGAAAGCAGTTGGGATCAGCGCTGACTACCTGAGCAAAAAACTGACGGGGCGTTCAGGCTTCACACTTGATGAAGCTCTTGCAATACATGAAAAATACTTTTCAGATGTTCCGGTACAGGTACTGTTCAAAAAAAGCGGCGAAGTACATTCGCACTCCGCCAAAGAAAACTAAATTTTGCCAAGGAGAAATAAATATGAATGAAACCACAAAGCCCATCACCAGAGAAATGATGTCCGAAAGCGGACGCAGGATCATACTCGTGAACGAGCCAAGCCCTGAGATTATGGCAAAATGTCTCAAGCGTATCATCGACAAGAAGCTGCTCGAAGCGGCTAAGGAAAAGGCAGGTGTAAAGTAATGAGCACATACAACGTATATGTCCACCTCAGGTTCAAGGGCGGCGCATTCAACGATGTGTACAGCGTATCGGCTGGGTCGAGAGAAGCTGCCGAAGCTAAGGCAAAGGACAGGATTTTCGCTGAAAACAGTCTTGACGATCTGGTCGAGGCGGTTATCACAGATGTTTGCAGGGAGGTGTAAAAATGAAATGGTATATCCTTAGATACGCCTATGAGGGCAGGAAGTACAGCTGCCGCATTCAGGCACACAGCTTTGAGATGGCGAATGAATGCGCTCAGCAGTTTGTTGGTGCGGCTCGGATACTGTCAATCAGCGAGTGCCCTGTGCAGGGATAAAAAATCCGCCTGATTCGGTTGCAGCCGAGGTCAGGCGGAGGAAAAATAATAAACAGATATATTATCATCTGCATTATAGCAGATAATGAGGAGAATGTCAAGATGAAAATCAAAATATGCCTATGCCGCAAATGCGGCAGGCGCAAGGCGTTTTACAAGTCTCTCGGGCTGTGCTACTGCGTTTCATGTTACCGCAGGATTTACGGGGAGGCAAGGGACTGATGGAACAACTCACCCTGATCGAGGACGAGCAGATCACCCCGAGGAGCGGCGCAAAGAAGTACAAGGAAAACGTCCTTGAACGCAAGGAACGGGAGCACATTGACGAAAATATTCAGCGTTTCCTGCAGTTACAGCAGTTGCCGTATGAATCGAAATTGTCTCACGCCGCAAAAATGGCAAAGGATTTTTATAATACCATCACTTCTCCCGTGGGAGAATATTACGCAAACTGTCATGTGTCTGTGGGCGGACTTGACAGCATTACCCTGCTGCTTTTTCTTCGCAGTATAGGCATTGACGTTCCTGCAATATCAGTTTCAAGCATTGAGGACAGGAGCATTCAGCGCATACATAAACAGCTCGGTGTTATACAGTTGAAAACGTCCCGAGACAAGGACGGAAAGCCATACTCCAAACACAGGATTTTGCAGGAATACGGATTTCCCGTTATCAGTAAGGAAAAAGCGGCGAAAATCGAGCATCTGCAGAACCCGACCGAAAATAATGCTACTATCCGACACGCTATCATTACGGGCGAAACGGGAGAATACGGCGGCTGGCAGAAGAACAGCCGAATGAAGCTGCCGTTAAAATGGCTGTATCTTTTCGGCGGATATGAAAACGAAAACGAGGGCGTTAATTACAAAACGCCGCCGTTCAAAGTCAGTTCGCAGTGCTGCTATTGGCTGAAAGAAAAGCCATGCGACGATTGGGCGAAAGAGCATAACAGCTTCCCTTATCTGGGGCTTATGGCTTCGGAGGGCGGCAGGCGTGAAAAATCACTAAAAATGCACGGCTGTAATTATTATGGCAAAGATACGGTCCGTTCCGCTCCGTTTGCCATATTCAACAGGCAGGATATTTTGCAGCTGGCGTTAGATTTGCACGTCCCCGTTCCCGAGATATACGGCACCATTGAGCGCAAAGGAAACGGCACCCTGTACACGACCAAGGCACAAAGGACAGGCTGTGATATATGCGGTTTCGGAATACATATGGAAGCCCGTCCGCATAGATTTGACCGTCTGAGGGAAGCCAATCCCAAAGCTTGGGAATATTGGATGTACCATGTTTGCAAAGACGAGGACGGCACAGAATACGGCTGGGGACGTGTCCTTGATTACATAGGCGTAAAATGGGAGGATATCCCCGAAAGCAACGAACAAATTTCACTTTTTGAGGAGGAATAAAAATGGAAACAAACGACATAATACAGGCTCCTGCTCAGAGCAGCGCCGCAATATCGGAAATTGTGCAGCAGCCTTCCACAAATATAGTTGCTGATTTTTCAAGAGCATATAAGCTCGCAAAGGTAATCTCTACAGCGGATATAATACCCGATAACTACAAAAACAAGCCTGCCGACTGCGCCATCGCTGTAGATATGGCTGACAGAATGGGTGTATCTCCAATGATGGTCATGCAAAACCTTTATGTGGTCAAAGGAAAGCCCTCATGGAGCGGGCAGGCTTGCAAGGCTCTCATTGAAGGCTGCGGCAAATTCAAGCCGGGCAGCGTCCGCCCTGTATATATCGGCACAAAGGGCACCGATGACCGAGGCTGTTATCTGTCGGCTGTATGGGCTGACACGGGTGACAGAGTGGAAGGTCCCGAGGTCACGCTGAAAATGGCGAGGGCTGAGGGGTGGCTCGGTAAAAACCCAAAATGGACGAATATGCCCGAGCTTATGCTTGCATACAGGGCATCGTCATTCTTTGCGAGGGTCTATTGCCCCGAAGTCCTTATGGGCGTACACGTTGAGGGCGAGGCTGAGGACATTCAGCCCGTTGAAAGAATTGAACTGTAACGGAGGATATGAAAAATGAAGGCTACCAAGATAAAAATAAAGAACCTTTTCGGCATCACCGAGACCGAGCTTGACGGCAGATCTGTCGAGATCACAGGTACAAACGGTACAGGCAAGACATCGGTAATAGATTCTATCAGATATGCTCTTACCAATGGAAGCTCCCGTGATTATGTTATCCACAAGGGCGAAAAAGAGGGCGAGATCATTGTTGAGACTGACACAGGTATTTACATCAATCGTAAGAAGCGCACCGAGCAGGCTGATTATAAATCCGTAAAGGACTGCGGCAAGGAAGTATCTTCTCCCGAAAACTTTCTTAAGCAGCTCTTTACGCCCTTGCAGCTTGACCCTGTAGCTTTTACCCAGATGACCAAAAAGGAGCAGAACAGGGCCATTCTTGACCTCATCGAATTTCCCTGGGACCTTAACTGGATAAATCAGCAGTTCGGTGAGATACCGCAGGGCATTGATTACAGCCAGAACATACTGCAGGTACTTTCGGATATCCAGTCCGAAAATGGGGACTACTTTAAGCGCAGGCAGGACATCAACCGTGATATCCGCAATCAGAAGGCGTTCATCGAGGATATCGCCAAAGATATACCCGAGCATTTCAATGCGGAGGAATGGGAGAATTTCGACCTTGCGGAAGCGTATAAGAAGATAAACAGCGCCAGGGAACACAACAGCCGTATTCAGCGTGCAAAGGCGTTCAAGGACAGTTATGCCAACAAGATAAGGGGCTTTCAGGGCGAAAAGGAATCCGCTGTAGCTGCCGAAAAGATGGCGATATCCAACCAGCGTGAAGCTATTTTGAAATCTATCGAACGCATGAAAGCGGAGATCGCTGCCAACGAAAGCAAGCTTGCTTCCCTTGACGGGATACTTGCGGATAAGATAGCACTTGCGGAAAGCCGTTATAACGAAAATGTGGCAAGGCTTGATTCTGACATCAAGGTCGCAGATGAATATGCTGACAAAACACCCGTTGACACGGCTCCCCTTGAACAGCAGGCAACATATGCCGAGCAGATGAAGAAGTATATCAACGAATACAACCGTATGAAAACTATGCAGGCAGAGGTCAAGGAGCTTACCGCCGCTTCGGATAAGCTTACAGCAAAGATAGAGCTTGCCCGCAGTCTTCCCGGAAAGATACTCGAAACCGCTTCTATCCCCATTGAGGGCTTCACGGTGGAGAACGGCATTCCCCTTATACACGGTCTCCCCGTTTCCAACCTCTCAGAGGGTGAACAGCTTGAGCTTTGCGTTGACGTTGCTCTGAGCAAGCCCAACAATTTACAGATAATTCTCATCGACGGCGCTGAAAAGCTCAGTGCGGAAAACCGTGAAAAGCTGTACAACAAGTGCAGGGAAAAGGGTGTGCAGTTCATCGCCACAAGGACAACTGACAGTGCGGAAATGGAGGTAACATATTTATGATACCCCACAGCATAACTCAGACCGACTATTTTTCGCCGGAGAACAATCTGAAATATATGGGCGTGTCTCAGTTCAAAAGCTTTGAAAAATGTGAGGCGGCAGCCCTTGCGGAGCTGCACGGTGAATATGCTCCCGAAAAGACTACCGCACTTCTTGTAGGCTCGTATGTCGATGCGCATTTCGAGGGCACGCTTGATATTTTCAAGGCAAAGAACCCCGAAATATTCAAGCGTGACGGTGCGTTGAAAGCTGAATATAATCAGGCGGATTACATAATCAACCGAATCGAACGAGACAGCTTTTTCATGAAGGCTATGGACGGAGAAAAGCAGAAAATTATGGTGGGCGAGATTGAAGGCGTGCCTGTCAAGATAAAAATTGACAGCTATCGGGAGCACAAGACCATAGTTGACCTCAAGGTCATAAAGGACTTTTCCCCCATATTTGTAAACGGCAGAGGCAGGCTCAGCTTTTATGAAGCCTGGGGCTATGACATTCAGGGCGCTGTATATCAGGAGATAGTAAGGCAGAACACAGGGGAAACTCTCCCCTTTGTCCTTGCTGCAGCCACAAAGGAAAAGGAGACCGACTTACAGGTCATAAGTCTGGATCAGGCTGAGCTTGATGCGGCTATGGAGATCGTCAAGGCAAATATCGGAAGATATGCGGCAATAAAGTCTGGAAAGGAAGAACCGACCAGATGCGGACACTGTGATTACTGTAAATTTACAAAACAGCTTGACAAGGTCCTGACCTCGGAGGAGTTTAAAAGTGACTATACAGATTGATACCAGAGAAAAATCAAGAGCCATTAAACAGATAGTGAGCTATTTTGATGAAACAGGCATTCAGCATTATACGTCAAAGCTTTATGTAGGTGATTATATGAGCCTTGACAATCCGAGGGTCGTAATTGACCGCAAGCAGAATTTACAGGAAATATGCGGTAATGTCTGCCAGCAGCACGAAAGGTTCATCAATGAGCTTAAACGTGCGCGGGAAAATGGGATAAAGATCATTATTCTTTGCGAACACGGAAGCAATATCAAGACACTTGCAGATGTTCAGGGGTGGGTAAATCCCCGCCTCAGAACGTCTCCCAAAGCTGTCAGCGGAAAGCAGCTTTTCAAGATACTCTTTACCATTGGTCAGCGGTATGATGTTGATTTCGTATTCTGCGACAAGCGTATGACAGGCTATATGATAGCCAAAATTTTAGGAGGTGCAACATGAATAGAGTGTGTTTAATGGGACGTCTTACATCAGACCCTGAGCTGCGGCAGAGCGTAAACGGCATATCGTCCTGTAGCTTCAGCGTGGCTGTTGACAGGGGGTATAAGGATCAGAACGGCGGGCGGCAGGTCGATTTTATCAGCTGCACGGCGTGGAGACAGACGGCTGAATTTATCTGCCGATACTTCTCCAAGGGCAAGATGATAGGCATTGAGGGCGTTATCAGAACGAGAAATTATGATGACAAGCGTTACCCCGATGTAAAGCATTATGTCACTGAGGTGCTTGCGGAGCACGCATATTTCGGCGGTGACAGCGGCGGAAACAAAAGCTCTTCCCCTCCTCAGCGAAACAATACGGCAGCGGCTGCACCTGCTCCCGTTCCTGCCGACCTTTCGGACTTTGAGGAAGTTGTGAGCGACAGCGATCTTCCGTTCTGAGTCTGAGGTGGTATGAATGCCGAAAAAGAAGAGCTTTATCCTTTATGCGGATTATATAAAGCATATAGAACGATTATCAGACGATGAAGCAGGGAAGCTGTTCAAGGCGATTTTTGAATATGTGAACGAAGGCAGGCTGCCCGACCTTGACGGAATGGCGGCAATGGCTTTTTCTTTCATTTCAAATCAGCTTGACAGCGACTTGCAGAAGTATGAGACAGTATGCCAAAAAAGAGCCGAAAGCGCAAAAAGGCGATGGCAGAAAAATGACGATGCCGAGGCTATTAACAATGACGTCGAAAAAGAGTGCAAAAGCATACAAAAGCATACAAATGCAATGACTTGCATCAATTTGCATAGTGATAGTGATATTGGTAGTGATATTGATATTGAAAATGACATTGATATTGTAAATGATAGTGATAGTGGTAGTGTATTACATAATAATACCGTGCCCGGAACGGGCACAACCACCACCAACGTACACCTGACCGAAAAGCAATATAATGATCTTTGCGGAAAATACGGAAAGGAAATAATAGACCGTTACATTGCCAAGATCGGGCAGTATCTCGATTCAAACGGCAAGAAGCCATTCCCAAATCATTATGAAACCATTGTCAAGTGGCTCACATCAGACAATATCCAACCTAAACGGCAGCCGTCCTTCGACATTGAGCGGATAATGGAGCATGCAAAAAACAATAAACCGGAGGTGTAAATTGAAGAAATGCTTTTCTGATCCGGCTGTTTTCAAGCAGCTGGAGACCGACTGCTATAATGCAGGCTGCAAGGGTCAGGTAATTGATTACTCTGAGTTTCCTGCGGCTGAGTACAGATATTTTGCACGACTTTGCGGCGTATATGCGATGTTCAAAAGCAAAGCCATAAGTCTGGAGCAGGCTGCTGCCGAAAAGCAGCGCCTCCTGTCTCAGTACAACGAGGATATCCAGCAGCGATTTCTTTATGTCGATGCGTGCCGAAAGCACCAGGAGGCTATCAAGGCGACTGAGAGCCTTTGCGCAGCTCTCTGCAAGGCTCCGCTGAAACTTCCCGAAGATGTTACCGAGGCACTGAGGACTGCGCTTGCTGTGATATCTGCGGCAAGAAGCGAAAACGTCACCGAAAAGACTGTTTTGCAGAAACTGAATGCCATGAGTGCAATCAAATCAACGACAAGCCCGCAAAAATGAACTGTATGAGGCTTTATGGGTGTGGGTAGGGTAAAATCACGTCAAAGTACAAAGCGTCTTAAAATGGCATTTAAATTGAAATTAGGAGGATATGCAAAAATGAATGCAAATCAAATCATAAGTCATCTTGAGAATTTAAAAAAAGAAGCTGAGGGTCATTTTACCGATGACGGCGATGATGAAATATTCCACCAGGACGCAGAAGCGCTGCAGGCTGCTATTGATGCGGTTAAACGCAATGATTTCATTGCTGATGCTATAAGCAGTGAGATTGCGATCTGCAATCATGAAATCCGCAAAGTGGATATCGAAAAGGCGAAGGCTGAGGAACGCAGAATGAATTACGGTGACCGAAGGACAATGCTTATGGAGTTGCTCAGAACGATAAAAGGCGGTGAAGAATGATGTTTCTGGGCGGATTTCTGATAGGTTTTATCATCGGTATAGATGTAATTGCGGTTATTGCGTGTGTGATGGCTGCGGGAGATACACCCGTGAAGCATGGCAAATGGTTGAATTTTTACGGAAATTACACTACAGCCGAATGCGATGTATGCGGAGAATGCTTTGAGGTCACTTTTGAGGGTGAAAGCAATAAAATGTTGTTTGACGCATTTAGGCAGTCTTACCGATATTGCCCCACCTGCGGGGCGAAGATGGATGGAGGTGAAAACAATGGAACGTGAAATTTTGTTCAAACGTGAAATTTTGTTCAGAGGAAAAGCCATAAATCGCGATGAAGGGTATCACAGAACAACGTATAAGAACGGCGATTGGGTCTATGGATTATTAACTCGACCTTATAATGAAAGGTATGATTTACCCGCTGAAATGACTAATACGTTAGGCGTAAGCGGAATAGAGGTTGATTGTAAAACCATAGGACAGTTTACGGGATTGTCCGATAAGAATGGTGTAAATATTTTCGAGGGGGATATTGTAAGGTACGGCGATACAATCCATGAAGTGGTTTTTGAGCAACGAAACGGGACAGCATATTTTGGGCTGGTTTACTCGAAAAGTGAGACCCTGCCATTTGGGCATTATCAGGACCTGAGGCAAATCGAGGTCATAGGCAATATCTATGACAATGGATATCCATTCTGACAAGAAGGAGAATAACAGATGCGTGAAATATTATTTCGTGGCAAAGAAAAGAATAGCGGCGAGTGGATATATGGCGATTTACGTCATATATCTGACGGTCACGGCGGTTATATCCTGTGTATCGTGGACAACACAAACGGCAGAAACAACGATGTTACAGGTGTTGAAGTAGTTCCCAAAACAGTCGGACAGTACACAGGGCATACCGACAAGAACGGTGTAATGATTTTCGAGGGGGATATCGTTAAGGGCACTGCATATTCTGCTACAACAATTGGTGTGATTGTTTGGATTGATGAAATTTCAAGCTTTGGTGTGCGCCGTGTCAACGCCCCAAATCCTACCGCTTGGGAAAATTCATCTATTTTGAGATGTGTTTCACTGGGTAAGACAGACGAATTTGCAGCAGAAGTCATCGGCAACATTTACGATAATCCCGAATTGCTAGAGGACGGTGAGAAAGATGATTAAATTCAACGGCAGCATATCTTTCATGGTCACGCAACGGTGCAAGATTTGCGGAAAAACCTACGAGGGAGACAGCGATGTGGTAATGCGTAAGTCAATCGTGCATCTCATTTTCCGTCACCCGAAAGAATCTGCAAAAATAATTATTAGGTATTTTAAAAACAGGAGGGCTGAAGATGACAGTACAGGAAGTGAAAAGAATACTTAGCTCAGCCCGAGAAGCGGAAAGAGCGTACAGGCTGGCGAGAGACAAGGCAAATTCTTACGCTCAGCTGATTATGGGAGGCAAAGCCGTCAGATACGACAGCGACGGTAGCACACACGAGAAGAACGGCAATACTGTAGAACGCACATACTGCTGTCTCGCTGATTATCAGGCAGAGGCGGACAGGCTGATGATGGAAATGCTGGGGGTGCGTCAGCGGGTAGAAAAGGTTATCGGCACTGTTCCCGACGCTGTTCAGCGTGAAGTGCTTACACGGCGATACATAATCGGGCAGAGGTGGGAGGATATTGCATTTGTGATGAATTATAATATCCGCCACATTTACAAAATCCACGGCGCAGCACTTCAAAGTATGGCATTGAATGGCACTATTACCCTGTGATATAATTATAATCAGCAAAGAACATAATGAAGCCAAGCCGAGGGCGGGAGCCTTAGCTTTCGCTTATCGGCGGGCTTCCTTTGCTGACAAAAAACTTATGCGTCCTTCGGGGCGCTTTTTATTTGCGGAGGTGAGGTATTATTGCAGAGAAAAAGCTCACGCCGAAGCAGGAGCGTTTTTGCGAGGAATACCTCATCGACTTAAACGCTACTCAGGCAGCTATTCGGGCGGGATATTCTTCAAAAACGGCTGATGTTCAGTCGGCAAGACTGTTAGTAAATGTTAAGGTTCAAGAACGTATTTCTTTGCTCCGCTCCAAGCAGTCAAAGCGCACTGAAGTTACTGCCGACAAGGTAATTGCAGAGCTTGCCGCTATTGCATTTGCTGATCGTACAGAGCTTGCTAAGGTGGATAAGAACGGCAGTGTTAAGTTTACCCCTACTGACAGCTTGCCCGATGATGTCAAGAAAATCATTTCGGGCATAAAAGAAGGCAAATTCGGAACTGAGGTCTCATCATACGATAAGGTCAAGGCTCTGGAGCTTCTCGGAAAGCATTTAGGGCTTTGGGAGAAAGCTGCAAGTGAAAGCAATGCGGCTTCTGAGGTCCCGACACTTTACAAAGCACTGGAGGCTGATGACGAATGACGTTTGAAAAGCTTTCGGCAAAGCAGAAGAAGATATTCAGATGGTGCTACAAGGACGAATACAAAGCTATCATATGCGATGGAGCGGTTCGTTCGGGCAAGACCATATGTATGGTCACTTCATTCATTCTGTGGGCGATGAGACGCTTTAACGGGGCGACCTTCGGCATATGCGGCAAAACGGTACGGTCTGCTGAGAGAAACATCATTATCCCTATTCAGAGCATTGCCGACATTACCTGTTATTTCCGCATATCTTACTCACGGTCGGCAAATCTGCTGACCGTAGAGGGCAACGGTGTACAGAATAATTTCTTCGTTTACGGCGGCAAGGACGAAAGCTCATATACGCTTGTACAGGGCATTACGCTTTCGGGGGTGTTGTTCGATGAAGTGGCACTTATGCCCCGTTCTTTCGTGGATCAGGCTATAGCGAGAACGCTGTCGGTGCAAGGTGCTAAGCTGTGGTTCAACTGCAATCCCGATACGCCTAATCACTGGTTCTACACTGAGTGGGTAAAAAAGGCTGATGAGCGCAAGGCTCTGCACCTGCATTTTCTAATGTCGGACAATCCCATTCTTACCCCTGAACAGCTTGAAAATGCTGACAGGCAGTTTTCGGGGGTATTCCACGACAGGTACATCAAGGGTTTATGGGTATCTGCAGAGGGCGTTATTTACAAGCAGTTTGCGGATAATCCTGCGCTGTATGTAATTGACACTGTTCCCGATGATATTCTGTTTGCAAACATTGGCTTCGACTTCGGCGGCAACGGCTCGGCTCACGCAGGAATATGCACGGGGTTCAGCCGCCGTTTCGGAAAAATCGTTGTGCTTGATGAATATTACCGCAAGGAAGTTATTACGCCGAAAGAACTTGAAGATGATGTGGTGGAGTTTATCCGCCGCTGTCAGGCTCGCTTCAATGTCCCCGAGGCGTATTTCGATAATGCGGAGACAACGCTTCTGAGAGGCATCAAATGCAGTTGTGCCGAAGAACAGCTTCCCGTTCAGATACGCAATGCCAAAAAGACGGAGATACTCGGGCGCATACGGCTTACGAATATGATTATGTCCCAAATGCGTTTTCAGGTCATATCGGGGTGCAAAAATTTCATTGCGGCTCTGAGCACGGCGGTGTGGGACAAGGATCCTACTGAGGATATACGTGTCGATGACGGCAATTACAACATTGACAGCCTTGACGCTTTTGAATACAGCTTTGAGCCGTATATGAGCGATATTATTGAAATGAGGTGACAGGCAGATGATGATAGAAAAAATGCGGCAGGCGTTTCCCGAGGAAGAATTTCCCGGGGATAACGGCTTTTACAGCGGATATATGGACAGGTGGCAGGACATTTACGAGGGTCGCCCCAAATGGCGTGAGGTAAAGCGTGCGGGGCTGAACAGGGGCACTGTGCGGCAGATGAATATGCTGAACACGGCAAAGATACTGTGCGACGAGTTTTCACACAAGTGCTTTGCGGAGCAGGTGGACATAACCTGCGGCTCGGAGGTTTATGACACATTCATTCGTGATTTTTTATGCCGTGAGGGCTTCTGGAAGAACATTCCACGGCTTCTCTCTTCGGCATTTGCTCAGGGCGGCTGTGTTCTGAGAGAATACATAGAACGGGGCAGGGTGCGGCTCTCGTTTGTTGAGGGGCGGCAGTTCTACCCATTGAAATGGGACAACAGGGACATTACCGAGGGCATTTTCGGCACGGTATCAGCCAAGGGCAAATATTATTACACGTTATTCGAGAAGCATTCCGTCAAGGATGATGATATCCTTGTGGAGTGCTTTTTGTTTCGTTCTTCTGACCTCAATGCTCCGGGTGACAGAGTGCCGCTGTCGGTGCTTTATCCCGATATGGCAGACACGTTCACATATGCTATGGACACTCCCCTGTTTCAGTATTTCAAGACCGATTTCCCAAGCAACATCCCCATGGAGCTGCCTCTCGGCATAAGCTGCTTTGCAAACTGCGAGGACACGCTCAAAGCCCTTGATGTGGCGTTTGACAGCTTTGCAAGGGAATTTGTTCTCGGAAAGAAGAGAATAATCGTGCCAAGCTCCTGCATTCGTACTGTGGTCAATCCCGAAACGGGTGAGACAGAGCGGTATTTTGACGCTGATGACGAGGTTTATCAGGCACTCAAATGCGATGAAGACAAGGATCTGAAAATCACGGACAACACGGTAACGCTGAGAATACAGGAACACGTTGACGGTATCAATGCGCTGCTGAATATTCTGTGCTTTCAGGTGGGGCTTTCTCCCGGCTCGCTGTCATTCGACAAGGCGGGCGGTGTTAAGACTGCGACCGAAGTTGTATCCGAGGAAAACAAGACGGCTGTTACGATACGCTGTCAGAAAAATCTCCTTGTTGAGTTCATTGAGGAAATGTGCAGGGCTGTGCTGAAACTGGCACAGATAACAGGTGAAGTCCCTCGGGGCGATTTTGAGGTCACTGTGGCGTTTAAGGACAGCGTTGTTATTGATGACAACACGCTTATCGCAAACAACATCAGTCTTGTAACGGCGGGGCTAAAGTCAAAGATTTCCGCCATTATGGAGGTTATGAAGTGTGATGAAGAGGCGGCAAGGCGAGAGCTTGAAAGGATAAATGCGGAGAGCGCTGTTCTTGGAGTTTCGGACGGTGACGGCTTTGTAACTTCGGGCGGTGATGCAGGTGACAAGGGAACAGTATGACGAGCTTTCGGCGCCTCTGGTGCGGGTGCTTCTCGATATGGAAGACGATATCCTGCGGGAAATTGCGGCGCAGCTTTCACGGGACGGGGATATTTCCGACACGTCAAAATGGCGGATAAGGCAGCTTGCAAGGGCAGGACGTTTCGACAAGCGGGCGGCGGCTATCATTGCGGGATATTCCGAGGTCGAGGGCGGTCAGGCTATGGACGCTGTTCTGACGGCGGCTGAGACTGAGATAGGATATCTTGACAATGCGGTGCAGGCGGCGAATGCTGCGGGGCTGTCGGAATATTTCTCGGACATTCCTGCGGAGGAATCGGCTCTCGGTGCGGCTAAGGCTTTCCGGAAACAAGCGGCGAGTGACCTTAACCTTGTAAACACGGTTATGCAGTACAAGGCAGGTTCGGCGTATGTAAATGCGGTCAATGCCATTTATCGTGACACTGCCGAGGGCAGACAGGGCGCTCTTGACATTATGGGCAAGGGTGCGGCCAAGGCTGTATCGGGGCAGATGTCCTTGCAGGAAGCAACAAGGAAAACCATACGGGAGCTTGCTCAAAAGGGCATTCCCGCTTTCGTTGACAAGCGTGGGCGTGAATGGTCTCCCGAGGCTTACGTTATGATGGATATGCGGTCAACTCTCGGAAACACTGCGAGGGCGGCGCAGAATGCACGTTGTGATGAATACGGGATAAACCTTATCGAACTAAGCGCACATCTGGGCGCACGTCCCAAATGTGCCATTGACCAAGGAAAAATTTATTCCCGTGACGGCACAAGCGGAGTAACCACAGACGGCGCAGGAAATAAAATACATTTTACGCCTTTTTCTCAGACGAGTTACGGACAGCCTGACGGAATACTCGGTATCAACTGCGGGCACGTTCAATATCCGTTTGTTCCGGGCATAAATTTCCAGCGGTATTTTCCTTATCCGAAAGAGGAAAATGACAGGCGGTATATGCAGTTTCAGCAGCAGAGAGCTATGGAACGGGGCATCAGAGCCGCCAAGCGTGAATGTATGATGCTGCAGGAGGTGGGCGACACTGAGGGCTTGCAGAAGGCTTCTTTACGGCTTCGCAATCAGAGGGAGAAATACAGGGCTTACTGCAAGGAGACGGGGCTTAAGCAGCACAATGACCGCACTCAGGTTTATGGGTATGACAGGAGCAAGAGCAGCAAGACGGTTTGGGCGGAGAGAAAGGCGAAATCAGGGCTTGACAATGGCAGCGGAAGTGGTATAATGAATATGACCACAAACGCAAACGGTACCCCTGTAAAAATCGTTAAAAGGACTGACCTTACAGGCGAACCCAACAGCATTACCCAAAGAGAAAATACCAAGGGCGGGATCGACAGAAACTATTATGATGGAAACGGCAAGCAGACCAAGCAAGTTTCAAATCATGATCATGGCAATCCCAAAAACCACCCGTTTGGCAAAAACGGTGAACACGCTCACGATTATTCATATGATGAAAACGGAGATGTAACCCGTAGTGAAGCCCGAAATTTAACAGATGAGGAACGCATGGAAAATGGTGATATACTATGACAGCTAAAAAAATAAAAAGCAGAATAAGTGAAATAGCATCACATTTCACATTTGAATTCAACGGCAAATCCTGTGGCGTTGACCCGTTTTCAAAAAACAAATTCGATATGTGGTGCGGTGATAACACTTTAACCGTCAACAGCATTGACGATGTTATGGATCGCCCTTTTTTTGACGGAAAATGCTTATCGGAAATTTGCGGAGATATAGAGATAATCGACTTTTGATCACCTTACACAAGTAGGGTGATTTTTTATACTCACACAAGCGTGTATGTTCACGACATTTTGTCGGTAACATATGCGCTGTTTTTATGTCAAGATGAAAGGATATGATGTTATGAAAAAGATTTTTATTTCTCAGCCGATGAATGGCAAGAGCAAGGAAGAGATCCTCGCAGCAAGAAACAATATGATCGCCAAGGCTTCGGAAAAACTCGGAGATGAAGTGGAGGTTATCGACAGCTATTTCAAGGATTATGACCCTAAAAACGGCTGTATCCCACTGAAATATCTTTCAAAGGCTCTTGAACTGCTTGCCGATGCCGATATGCTTATTCTCGGTGATAATTGGGAAGCTGCCAGGGGCTGCCGAATTGAATTTATTTCCGCAATATCTTATGATATCCCTGCATATCAGTTCGATAGCAAGGGCGAGCTGGTCACTGCAAGGCATAACCCTATGGTCAAGCTTAAAGACAAGGAACCTATTTGCCTTATCGCTGACCTTCATATGTCGCCCGATGAATGCTATATCATTCACGGCTCCCACAAATCCTGTGATGATGTAACCCGTTTTACGGAAGACGATGTGGAGTTTATCATTATGTGATATGATATCGCAAACGGCTATAAATCATATTTTGTTGAAGCCGACAAAACATATCCCCCTCGAAATTAAGGGGGGTTAAACAGTAAATCAGCAGCTTTACGGCTGCTTTTTTTATGCCCTAAACGTGCTTACGGCGTTAAACTGAGGACGGAAAAAACAAGCCGACAGGCTATAAACGGAGGTAATCATAATGGCAGAAACAAACACAACCGTAACCGAAACCAACAAGGCTGAAAATGGCTCCACGGGAGCCTACGGAGGTGATCCCACACAGGCTGTAAAGGGCGGAGCAAATCTCCCTGAAAAGGCTGTATCTACGTCTGAGCCTGAGCAGACGGCAAAAACATTTACCCAGGCAGAGCTTGACGCAATAGTCAAGCAGAGACTTGAAAGGCAGGCAAAGGGACAGCCCTCAAAGGAAGAGATGGAAGCGTTCCGCAAGTGGCAGGACAGTCAGAAAACTGCCGAACAGCTTTCACAGGAAAAGATATCCGCTGCCGAAAATGGCAGGGCGGACGCTGAGAAGAAGCTTACCCTGCACAACACTGACCGCATCAGCACAGCAGCCAACACAACGCCCGCTGAGCAGTACACACGTGCCACAGTTAACGGAAACATGGGCACTGTACGTGTGCATTTTTATGTTGACGATGTGGGGACATGGCAGAATCTGCCCATTGACTACACGTCCTGGCACGCAGGGCAAAAGGGAAAGGCAGACGCATACGGCAGTGCTGCCGGAAATATGCAAACTATATCCATTGAATGTATTATGAACGGCAGCGGCGATAAAAAAGACTGCCAGGCACGTGACAATGCCGCACGTTTGACAGCATATCTGCTGGATACATACGGCGGAGATCTGTACACCCACAACTACTGGTGCAATGTCCGCAACGAAAAAAAAGGCAGCATTGAAGCCTTAAACAAGTTGGACGATGGATATAAAAACTGCCCCGTGTATATCCGCCCCAAGTGGGACAGCTTCACGGAACTGGTTAAGTCATACCGCAAGAACAACACAAAACTGTTCTATGTGCAGGTCGGGGCTTTTAGTTCCAGGGAAAATGCTGAGGCATATTTGGCAAAAGTCAAAAAATATTATCCGGGCGCATTTATTAAGGTGATGTAAAAATTTTCTCCCGCTCTCGTTTGAGGGCGGGAGATTTCTTGTTTAGTGAAAAGTAAAAGCGCCGAGAAGTTATTCCCGACGCTTTATTCATACGGAGAGCAGAGATGATAGAATGACTATTCCGTATTGGCTTATTACAACATTTTTTATGTTGTAGAATTTGAATGGCAGGGGCAGAAGGAATCGAACTCCGCATTTCGTTTCCTGTATCTTTTGCACATTCCCGCAAATGCCTATAATACGTACTTTTTTTGAGTATGTGCTTCCGGCAGTTTAGCATATTTATGAGTATGTTTTTATAACTTTAACGGACAAATAACGGACAGGATCTATGACACTTCTGCTTTTCAGCCATATTTCTCACTGAGGTAACTACGGCTGTTTTCATATTTATTATATCACTGTTGAAATCAGATTAATAGCGCAAATTATTGTTAGGTTTGAGTAATATTATTGTATTTGGGGAATAATTTGATATAATATATTTAAATGATTATTTCAAAAACAAATGTCACTACGAGTGCTAAAAGTGTAGGCAATAAATAGGCTGACAATGGAAATGTAATATGATATCCATAAGTATTTAGCAAAGCTCTCAGAATGGTTCTGAGAGCTTTATTCCTTACTCTAAGAAAATGCACAATGCATATACATAAACTTAGTATAAATATCACGAAATAACATTAAACCTCTTGTGATTTTCAAACCGATATAGTATAATTATAGTGGATTATTATATATTTCATCTACTACAAGAGGTGACAAAATGGAAAATAGCGCTGTTAATGAAAAATGGATAAGTATTGATGAGGCTGCTGATTACTTAGGAATAAAGCCTGTTACTATCCGAAGTTGGATCCGAAATAATAAAGATATCCCTGCCCACAAAATCGGTAAGCAATGGAAATTTAAACGTTCGGAGCTTGATGCATGGGTAAAGAGCGGCAAAAGTGCTATTGAGTAGGAAATATAGCAACTTAATTGTAAGGAGATTCGTATTATGGCGGTTAAGAAAACGGAATTATATAGTTCACTATGGGCAAGTTGTGATGCACTGCGCGGAGGAATGGATGCATCACAGTATAAGGATTACATACTAACCCTTTTGTTTATGAAGTATGTAACGGATAAGTATAAGGGACAGAAATACGGAGATTTGACCGTTTTCGATAAAGAACATGATCCCAATCCTGATCCCGAAAAAAGAATAGGCTGTTCTTTTGATGACTTTATTGCACTCAAAAACAAGAAGAATATTGGCGAAGGTATAGATAAAATTATTGCACGTCTTGCTGAAGTAAATGACAGTCTAAAAGGTGTAATTGACATCGCACATTTTAATGACGAAGCAAAAATCGGTAAAGGGCAGGAAATGGTCGATAAGCTCACAAAGCTTATAGCTATTTTTCAGCGCCCGGAATTGAATTTTTCAAACAATAAAGCCGATGGTGACGATATCATAGGTGATGCTTATGAATACCTTATGAGGAATTTTGCCACCGAAAGCGGCAAAAGTAAAGGACAATTCTATACCCCGGCAGAAGTATCACGCATTCTTGCAAAGGTCATAGGCATAGATAAATGTACGGATCATGATGCCACAGTATGTGATCCTGCTTGTGGTAGTGGTTCATTACTTATCAGAGCACTTGCAGAGGTCCCTTTCGAGATATCAGGTTATGGACAGGAAAAAGAGAGTTCGACGGCAGGTCTTGCTAAAATGAATGCCGTTCTCCATAATAAAGCTACTATCAAGATCATGGCAGGTAATACTTTTTCTGATCCTCAGTTTATCAAAAATGAAGATGCTTCCGAACTGGAACGATTTGATTATATTGTTGCGAATCCCCCTTTTTCCCTCAAAAACTGGTCAGATGGTTTGAAGGAGTATGGAAGGTTCTCAGGTTATGGAGATAGACCACCTGAGAAAAACGGCGACTATGACTGGTTGATGCACATATTAAAAACACTGAAATCTACGGGTAAAGCTGCTGTCATTCTCCCTCATGGTGTTCTGTTCCGTGGAAATGCCGAAGGTACTATTCGTCAGGCTATCGTTGATAAGGGCTGGATCAAAGGCATAATCAGTCTGCCGCCTAACCTGTTTTACGGTACGGGAATACCTGCTTGTATTATTATAATCGATAAAGAAGGTGCTGAAAACCGTTCCGGAATCTTTATGATAGATGCAGGCAAGGGATTTGTAAAGGACGGAAACAAGAACAGACTGCGTGAACAGGATATCTATCGTATTGTCACAACATTCAATGAGCAGATTACAGATGATCCTAAATATGCTCGCTTTGTTCCCAATAAGGAGATCAAAGAGAAGAATGGCTATAACCTGAATATTTCCCGTTACATAGATTCTTCCGAGCCTGAGGATATTCAGGATATTTATGCTCATATTCACGGCGGTATCCCTGCCGTGGATATAGATGCACTGAGTAAATACTGGGATGCATTCCCGACGCTGAAAGATGAGTTGCTCAGTTCGCTTAGTGATAGCTATTATAAGCTGAATGTGGAAGAAAGCGACATTCGCAGAACGATATATGCTAATGATGAATTCTCGGCATACGGAGAACTTATCGACAAGGCATTTACAGGCTGGAAATCTTTTGCAGATACAAAGCTGAAAAAACTTGATAGCTCCGTTTCTGCCAAAACTCTCATATCCGAGTTGGCAGAGAATATAATGAAAGCATTTGAAGATATCTTGCTTATCAACAAGTATGATATTTACCAGATACTTCTTGCATACTGGAACGAAGTGCTTAACGATGATGTTTCTTTGATAATCTCGGATGATAAGGGCTATGAAATTGCAAGAGAGACCGAGAACATCATGAAGGAGACAAAGAAAACCGATGCCGACGGCAACCCTGAGTTAAAGGTTGCAGGCTGGGAAGGCAAGCTTATTCCGAAGGAAATAGTTATCTCAGAGCTATTCCCCGAGGAGAAAAAGGCGATAGATGACCTTATGGATATTGTCGCAGAGACCGATTCAAGACTCATGGCAATGATCGAGGAATCGGCAGAAGACTCGGCATTATCAGAACTTGCAGAGGGTGGAAAAGTCAAGAGCAAGGACATTCAGGAGAAAATCGACAAGATCATGGAAAATGTCCATACTCCGCTTATTGACAGCCTTGTAACGCTTCTGAATCTTCTTCCGTCAATGAAAAAGAAGGAATATACACAGTATATCGACAAGCACACTGAACTGAAAGTTGCGTATACCGATAAAGGAACTGTAACCAATGCATCCATAAATAATGCTTTAAGTGCAGCCCGTGCAGAAGCGCCTGCACCTGCTGCATACGCCGATGACTATGAAGAGTTAAAGAAAGCGTTTGAGCTTGCACAAAGGTCTGAGGAATCGACTAAGCTTATAAAAGAAATGGATAAGGCGCTTGATGAAAAGGCTCGTGAGAGATATGTTTCACTTACCGACGAAGAGATCATGGAACTGCTTGTCAACAAGAAGTGGTATTATGCCATAGGCAAGGAAATTATTGATCTGTACACAGCGATCTCTCATAAGCTTGCCGAGCGTATCACCGAGCTTTCAAAAAGATATGAGCTTACACTTACAGACCTTGACAGTAAGATAAACGAAGCAGAATCATCACTGTCAGATATGCTTGGTGAATTAACAGGCGATGATTATGATATGAAAGCTTTTGCAGAGTTAATAAAATTGCTCGGAGGTTCAAACAATGTCGAATAATAACAAAACTCCGGCGATAAGATTCAAAGGATTTACTGACACTTGGGAACAGCGTGAGTTGAAAGAGCTTGCTTCATTTGCTAAAGGTTCAGGCTATTCTAAAAACGATATTAAAGAGCAAGGAACACCGCTTATTTTGTATGGTAGGCTCTATACAAAATACGAAACCAAAATATATGAGGTTGATACATTTGCAGAACCACAAAAAGGTTCGATTTACAGTAAAGGGTGTGAGGTAATCGTGCCTGCTTCCGGTGAAACTTCGGAGGATATTGCAAGGGCTTCATACGTCGCAAAATCGGGCATTCTGCTTGGTGGTGACTTGAATATAATCTATCCAAATGATACCATTGAACCGACATTTTTAGCACTTTCAATTTCCAATGGTGAGCAACAGAAAAATCTCGCAAAAAAAGCACAAGGAAAGTCTGTCGTTCATCTCCATAATAGTGACTTGGAAACAGTAAATATTGTTTATCCAACAAGAACAGAACAAGCAAGAATCGGACAGTATTTTGACCACCTCGACACCCTTATCACCCTTCATAAGCGTAAGTATGACAAGTTGATTCAATTCAAAGCGGCTATGCTGAAAAAAATGTTTCCCCAAAATGGTGCTGATAAGCCTGAAATAAGATTCAAAGGATTTACTGACGCTTGGGAACAGCGTAAGTTTGGGGACGAGAATGATTTGATTACAGGCCATCCATTTGAAAGTGAGTATTTTTCTGAAACAGGTATAAACTTGATTCGAGGAATGAATGTTAAAAGAGGGTACATTGATTTATCAAGTGAAATATGTGTTAAGTGGAATTCGTCAAAAGGATTAGAAAGCTACTTGCTTAAAGAAAACGATATAATAATTCAAATGGACGGTGCTTTAATTGGAAAAAGCTACGGTATAATCAAAAAAAGCCACTTACCTGCGTTATTAGTGCAACGTGTAACCAGAGCAAGAACAAACAATGAGATTGCTGATTCTAACTTCATGTATCAAACAATTCAACGTGATTTTTTGACATATATAAACATGAACAAGACGGAAACTGCTGTTCCACATTTAAGTTTAAATGACATCAAGAACTTTGACATTATGGTTCCGACTTTATTAGAGCAAAAGATGATAGGTGCCTTTTTTGATAACCTCGACACCCTTATCACCCTTCATCAGCGTAAGTGTGATAAATATAAAAGCATAAAAGCAGGATTGATCAGAAAACTTTTTCCATGAAATAACAAACACATTAAGGAGGAATGTACGTATGAGTATCGGTGATACCGAGAGAACCACGCAAAATCGTGTAATTGATTTCTTTAAGAACAGAAATATCCTCGATTATAAATATATTGGCAACCTGAAAGACAGAGCAAATAAAAATATCCGAGAAGACCGACTTCGTGCGTACCTTCACCTTAGCGGTTATAGTGAAAGGCTGATAGACGGTGCTGTTTCCGAACTTATAAAGGCTGCTGATGATATGACACATGGGCTTTATGATGCTAACCATAAGGTCTATACGCTGCTGAAATACGGTGCCAAGGTCAAGGAAACTCCCGAAAGCTCCCCTAAGACGGTTTACTTCATTGATGTTGATAACCCTTCAAATAATGATTTTGCAATAGCCGAGGAAGTAACGGTTATTGACCGTCAGGAGAAAAGACCTGACCTTGTTATTTATGTCAACGGCATCGCTATGGCAGTTATAGAACTTAAAAAGAGCAGTGTGTCCGTTTCAAACGGTATCAGGCAGAACCTTACCAATCAGAAGGACGGCTTTATTGCATCGTTCTTTACCACAGTGCAGTTTTGTATGGCAGGCAATGAAATAGAAGGTCTGCGTTACGGCACTATTCTGACAGGTGAAAAATACTATATGGAATGGAAGCCTGACGGATTCCATGAAAACGAAGACGAGCGTGATCCTGAAGATGCACGTATTATGGAATACTGCGATCATATAGATGATCTTCTGCTTCAGCAGCTGTATCAGATGTTCGATAAGAAACGCTTTATTGACCTCATTGAGAACTTTGTTGTCTTTGATAAGGGCATCAAAAAGGTGTGCCGTTATAATCAGTATTTCGGTATAAAACGTACTCAGAACAGATTAGCAAAACAGCGTGGCGGTATTCTATGGCATACTCAGGGCAGCGGTAAAACGCTGACAATGGTATGGCTGTCAAAATGGATCCTTGCCAATTGTAAAGAAGAAAACCCTCGTGTGCTTATCGTCACCGACCGTGATGAGCTGGACGAGCAGATCGAGAAGACATACATTGGTGTTGATGAAAAGATCACCAGAACCAAGAGCTGTGATGATCTGCTTCGCAAGCTGAATTCCTATGACAGTTCACTCTTATGTTCATTGGTGCATAAATTTGGTCGCCGTGGCGGAGAAGCTACTGAATCCGATTATGACAAGTATATTGATGAGTTGAAGAGGTCGCTCCCTGCTGACTTTAAGGCGAAAGGAAAAATCTTTGTCTTTGTTGATGAGTGTCACAGAACGCAGTCGGGCAAGCTTCATGCTGCAATGCAGGCAATCATGCCGGATGCGATATTCATCGGTTTTACAGGAACACCGCTCCTGAAAAAGGATAAGAAGACAAGTATAGAGGTGTTCGGCACTTATATTCATACCTATAAGTATAACGAAGCAGTGCGTGACGGTGTTGTACTTGATCTGAGATATGAATACAGAGATATCCCACAGGAGCTCAGCGCACATGACAGAGTTGACCAATGGTTTGACGTTAAAACACGTTCTCTTTCAAGCAGAGCTAAAGCAAAGCTGAAAGAGAAATGGGCAAGTATGCAGAAAATCTATAGTTCCCGTTCAAGGCTTGAACGTGTCGCTTGGGATATAATTCAGGATTTTGATTTAAAGCCACGCCTTATGGATGGCAACGGAAACGCAATTCTTGTCGCAGATTCGATCTATACTGCTTGCAAGTATTATGAGATCTTCCAGCAGAGAGGTTTCAAAAAGTGTGCCATCATATCCTCTTACACTCCGCAAGCCGGTGATCTGAGAACTGATACTGTAAGTGCCGATGATGAAACTGAAACTTTTGAAAAATACGAGATATATCTCCGTATGTTAGGACTTGATCCTGATAATCTTCCCGAAAAGCTATCCATTCAGAAAAAGGTTGAGGATTTTGAAAAGGATGTCAAAGATAAATTTATCAACCAGCCTGCAAATATGAAACTGCTCATTGTGGTTGATAAGCTCCTCACAGGATTTGATGCTCCGCCGTGTACATACCTGTATATTGATAAGAGTATGCAGGATCACGGTTTGTTCCAAGCCATTTGCCGTGTTAACAGACTGGATGGTGATACAAAGGAATTTGGATATATTGTTGATTATAAGCAGCTTTTCGGAGATTTAAAGAATGCGATGGACACCTATACATCGGGTGCATTTGAAAACTATGATCCGGAAGATGTCGATGGACTTATCAAAGATAGAAGCGCTGAAGCAATCAAGCATTTCAATGAAGTGTACGATCAGTTGGAAGAACTGTGCGAAGGCGTAGAAGCTCCAAAGGGTGATTTACAGTATATGCATTATTTCTGCGGAGAATCCGGCATGAGCGAAGAAACTGATGAGATCTATTCTCGTCTCAGAGAAAGGCTGTATAAGCTTGTAAGTGGTTTAGTTCGTGCATTTGCAGAAGCCAAGCCATACATGGTTGATATTTATACTGCCAAAGAAGTATCTGCATACGATGAAAAAGTAAAATTCTATGTTGAGCTGAAACAGACAATCGGAAATAAAAGCGGAGACTTCTTGGATTTTAAAGCTTATGAGCCGGATATGCGTAAATTGATCGACAACTATATTACAGCTTCAGATAGCGTTAAAATCGGTGAGTTCGATGATCTAACACTGCTTGATTTCGTAGCAGAACAGGGAGAAACCATGACTGATGAAAATGCTCCCTCAGATAAAAAAGAAGGAGCAGCTGAAGCGATTGAAAATAATATTCGTCGTAAAATGGTAGAAAAAGTTGCGGTCAACCCTAAGTATTATGAAAAGATGTCAGCAATACTGGATGAGCTGATTCAAAAAAGAAAGCAAGGCGTTATCTCTTATAAGGAACTCCTTGAGGAACAAATAAAACTTGCTAAAAATGTTGAACATCCGGAACAAAATGAAGACTATCCTGAAAGCATAAGAAAAAGTAAGGCTTTGCAAGCTCTATACGATAATACTGACGGTAATGAAATATTAGCAATCAAACTTCATAATGCTGTTCTTAGCAGTAAAATGAGCGGATTCCGTGGTGATCCTATAAAAGAAAACAGAATAAAGAAAGCTTTATTCATTATTCTTAATGATGATTCTGAAGTCGAAAGATTATTTAAAATCATCGAAAAGCAGGAGGAATACTAATATATGACAATTATGATTTCTGGCATACCTATTGATATCCATAAAAAGAATATCAAGAATATGCATCTTCAGGTCAAGCCTCCTGATGGACACGTCGTTATCTCTGCTCCGGCATCTATTGATGATAAGGCAATAGAAATATATGCCCGAACAAATCTTATTTGGATCAAAAAACAGATTGAAAAGTTTCAACATCAGGAAAGAAGCACTAAACGTCAGTATGTAAGCGGAGAAACGCTTTTCATATGGGGAAAACAATATTATCTATCCTTTCAGCCTAATTCACAAAAGAACGGATTTAAAATAAAAGGAGATAAGGTAATACTCTCTATGCGTGAAGAAAGTACAGTAAAGCAAAGAGAAAACTATGTGCGAGAGCAGTACCGTATCTTACTAAAAGCGGAAATTGAAAGATTACTTCCGAAGTGGGAAAGGCTTACCGCGCTATACTGTGATTCTTGGCAAACCAAATATATGTTAACTCGCTGGGGAACTTGTAATACAGAGAAGAAAAAACTATGGTTTAATTTACAGCTTGCACAGAAACCAATCGAGTGTTTAGAGTATGTAATATTGCATGAACTTCTCCATTTAAAGGAGCGTACTCATAACTCAGCTTTTATTTCATATATGGATTTGTACATGAAGGATTGGCGGGCTGTACGAAAAGAACTTAATGATTTAAGACTGGATTATTATAATATGGTCGAATGATGCGGTTGCTTGCCTTAGGCAGAGAAAGGAGTAAAAAATGTTAGATCAGCCCAAAGAACTAATAGAAAAGCATATAAAAACGCATACGGAAAGATCAGCAGAAGACAAAGCTGCTGTCTCTACATTAGAATTCTTTTTTCGTTCAAATGGACGCATCAACCCATTATTTGCATCTAACGATAAATGGCCTAACACCGATGGAACGTTTGAATATGTTGCAGACCCTGATGTATCAAGACGACCTAAGCAAAATTTCTTTGTTCAGATAAAAGGTTCACATTCATACAAAGAGGATAATGGGAGAATCAAGTATTCGTTGCAAAGCCTTGGTTTCCCAGCAACGATGGCTATGGATGTCACCTTAGACCCCGGAATACTCTTTGTTGTACTTGATCCTGACGAAAGAGGCTCTGAGCGTGTTTTCTGGAAATATATGTCAGTGGACTATATAAACTCGATTGATTTTTCCAAAGGTAGTACAACTGTTGCTTTTGAGGCAGA
Source organism: Huintestinicola butyrica (assembly GCF_025567215.1). Taxonomy (NCBI): domain Bacteria; kingdom Bacillati; phylum Bacillota; class Clostridia; order Eubacteriales; family Oscillospiraceae; genus Huintestinicola; species Huintestinicola butyrica. Next base: position 24,700 of record NZ_JAOQKB010000013.1, on the reverse strand, counting down.
AGAGGAAATTTTTAATACCGATGAAAGTATTATTGATTTTTGTAAAAAACTTGATCGTATAATTGAACATCATTCATTTGTAAATAAGCTTAGTTCAACTCAGCTTAATCTTGATGATATCAAAAGAATTGTAATGGCTTGTGATAGGTCGATAGTCAGAAGTATTGATACAATAGAAAACCGTAGTGCAACCAGAGATGAAATATCTCAAGATATTCTACCAAGATTAAATGACCTATGCAGAGCTGCATTATTACAAAACTCTTATAATATTAGATGCACAAAGCCAAATCTTCAATTAGCATATGAACAAGCTCAACTCGATTTGAGGACTAAATATCTTGCCAATTTCTTACGATGCTTAAAGTATATTGATTGCCGAATTCCGGAAGAAGGTCAATCTGAACGCTTAATGTTAAAATACTATAACTTCATGTGGCAGATCAGAAAATACTTCTGGGATAACAATAGAATATCTATTCTTCAAAATCTTGAAAAGTTCCCACTTAACACAGACCAACTTGACAATGAGTACTATAACATAGTTGCAAAAGCAATTGAATCTACAGATTTATCACCTCATTCTTTGGAAAGCACACGTTTTTATGTTCAAAAGAAAACACCATTTTATGTTGGCACCGAACGCTATTATGAAATCACCTTGCAATTAGCCAATAAATATGCTACTAAATTTAATAGAATAACTGTTTATTCAAAGCAGAATATTTCAACTGCTTATTCAATTAATATTGGCTATACCGACACAACGATTGATTTATGGGGTATTGCTTCAAATATAAAAATCATCACAAACTGGAGGGTATCCATTGCACCTACTTGTTTAAACAAACTTGGAAGAATATTAAATATTCCATTAAGGTTGAATGCAAGCTATGGCGAGTATGCTGAATTAATGAGTTTTCTCACCAAAACGGGAATGACGTTGCTTGATATTATTGATTTACAAGAAATGGATTTCCATTCAATTCGCGATCAAATATATGGTAATACAAACACTAATCACTTTAGAGAAGTGATTGAGATATTGAGAAGAGATTATTCTTCCGATTCCGTAATATTTGGAAAAAATGTTGTTCGTTATCTTTTGATTAATCTTCGTGAAAAAAGTCTAATTGATGTAATGCCTAATAGATTCACAAAAATGCTAGCTGGTTCCCCTCTTTACCTTGCATCAGGATGTCGTCCATTTGAACGCAATCCGCTTCTAGCAAATTTACCACATAGTAAAACAGCTGAAGTTAGTATAACAAAAATACTTAGTGCATCTGGAACAGAAAAAATCAATATTCTTTTACCATATCTAAGAATAAGAAATGCGATAAATAAATCGGGTGAATTATATTTCAAAGCAAGCGAAATTGCTTCAGACAAATCCATTAACGATTATAATGAGTATTTAGTTGAGTGGGAGCAAGATCAAGGATATAGCATAGTAAATGATAGCGGCTTAGTTACAATATCTGCCTATGAAACCATTACACTTAAGATTCTACAGAGATTGTTAGATTTTACGCAAGCAGGAATTAAAGGTCAAAAAGAACTAAACGCACGATTTATAAAAGATCATTCAGCACTCTTTGAGAAGGTTGATGTTTCCAAGCAAAAAGCAATTAAATATGCTTTTGTTAATTCAAGAATACTGTTGATATATGGTGCTGCTGGAACGGGTAAAACAACACTTATTAATTATATATCTAGTCTTATGCCCAAATCAAAAAAGCTTTTTCTTACTAAAACACATGCTGCCATTCAACACCTTCAAAGAAGAATTGATAATCCAGGATCAGATTCTGATTTTATTTGTATTGATAGTTTTACAAGAAGAGTTAATTTGCCAGATTATGATATTATTTTTGTAGATGAGTGCAGTACAATAGATAATCGAACAATGCTTAACTTTATTAGTAAAATTAGTTCGGATTCATTGCTTGTCCTTGCAGGAGACATCAATCAAATCGAATCAATTGATTTTGGTAACTGGTTTTATTATGCCAAGCACATCATAACTACACATGGTGCTAATATTGAATTACTTGATACTTGGCGGACTCAGGAAGAAAGCCTACTGAGTCTATGGGAAGAAGTAAGGAACAATGATGTTAGGATCACCGAAAAACTCGTCATAGATGGACCCTTTTCAAAGGAAATAGGATCAGATATATTTACTTCTAATGTAACAGATGAAGTTGTTCTGTGCTTAAACTATGACGGAAAATTTGGGCTAAATAATATAAACAGTTATTTTCAAAATGCAAATCCAAATGGTGAAGCTATAATATGGCAAGGCTGGAGGTTTAAAAAGGGAGACAAAATCCTTTTTAATGATAACTCTCGTTTCACATACCTCTATAATAACCTTAAAGGAATTATTGTAGACATAGAAAAGACAGACGATCAAATAGCATTTATTATTGATGTCGAAACTATAATCACTGAACAACAGTGTAAATCAGACCAGATTGAGTATATTGACACACTTGATGAAAAAACTCGGATTAAACTTATTGTATATGCTTTCGATGAAGATGAAATTGATGACGAGGAAGACGCTAAGAAGACTATTATACCTTTCCAGTTAGCATATGCCGTTTCGATTCATAAAGCACAAGGCTTAGAATATGATTCTGTAAAAGTGATTATTCCCAGTGTTAATTCTGAAAAAATAACAAAAGGGGTTTTTTACACAGCAATAACTCGCACAAAGAAAAAACTAACGATTTACTGGAGTTCCGAAACGATGGAAGCAATTATTTCTGGCTTTTCATCTGAACATAGTGGTTTCAAGAGTCTGGATATAATAAAAAACAAACTAGCTCAGCTGTAAATAAAATTTAGTATCTCCCTATAGAACGCTCAAAGGTTGGATAATACAATCAAATAGCCATAAAAACGAAGCATTGAAGGTCGTAAATCTTCAATGCTTTGTTTTAGTTTATAGGCAAAATTTATAAACTGCATCCTACTTTATAGTAAACCGCCTGATACAAAATAACACAATACCGCATAACAGTTTACAAAATATTCAGGCACGCAAATTTTAAGTCTAAGCCATTAACAAATATAAGATATTCTGCATTTCAGGTGACGTTTGAGAACGTTTCGCAACGTTTGGCGCATTTTGGCGATGTTTCCGCTACGAAAGAGAGCTGCGTTTTTTGAAAATTCATTATGATATAATAATTTCAGCGGACAAAAAAATTTTTCCGCATCAAAATGAAAGAAGTGATACCAATAAAGAAGCAAGTCATAAAATCCTAAACAAATGAAATGTACCGATATGATACCGGAATAAGAGTACCGCACATATAAAAAGTACCGAAAGGAGGAAGGATGTATATGCTGCCCCGAAAACCGCAGCTGCACGGAGTCAGAACCGCACCCTTGCCGCTTGAGAACCGCAGTGTCAAAGTGCATCAACATTACCCAACATATTAGTCAGCATAGGCCTGCCCGGTACATCAGCACCGGACAGACCCACAGCATTTAATTATTCATACTTGCGAACGATCATTCTAATCTGCTCGGTAATATCCTGCTCCGCCCAGGTGTGCTCATCAACAGGCTCTTCAGAAAACAATTCAAGGATTTCAGCATTTGCAGCGGAAACGTTTTGACAGTGCAGAAATAACCATGAATAGCGTTCATCGAGCATGACTTCATTCACCGTCATGACTCAACCTCCGATGATACTCCATAACGTTCACGCATTGATATCCTGCCGTCTATCGGCATAATAAATGAGTTGTGAATGATCCTGTCCATGATTGCTTCTGAAATGGGGCTTTTGCTTCCGGGATCAGGATTGATCCTTTCATACCATCCCTCCGGTTCATACTGTGTGCAGAAGATCATTGACCTTTTGCAGCGAGCCTCGGCGATTTCAGGCATAATGTACGATTCTGCAGGTGTAAGCCTGCGGATAAGCCATTCATCAAGGATAAGCAGATCAACTTTCTTGTATGCGTCAATCACCTTCTTGAATTCACCGTTATCTTTAGCAACAGTAAGTTCATCAAGCAGTTCAGGCATACGGATATATTTTACTGTCCTGAACCTACGGCAGGCAGAATTGCCAAGAGCACAGGCAATATACGTCTTTCCATTCCCCGATGCACCCTTGAGAATGATATGATACCCATCGTCAATGTATTTGCAAGTGGAGAAACGTAATATCTGTTTTTTGTCAAGGTGTCTGTCCTCAAGGTATTCAATGCTCTCAATAGTAGCGTTGCTCTCTGAAAAGCGTGCATTATGTATATATCTGTTAAGCTTATTCGCTTGACGTCGGTCCCATTCGCAGTCAACAAGCAATCCCAGACGTTCTTCAAATCCAGGACTTGAAAAGTTAGCATTATCCGCAAGCTGACGTTCCGGTTCAGAGGCAAAAGCGTTCATCTTCATGCTGCGCAAACGCTGCACTGTGAATATATCATTCATTGTCCGCACCTCCCTTTCTGAAGTATGCGGCTCCACGGGTAATGCCATATTTATTGCAACTGTCCTCGGCATCAGACTTTGCATCAGTATTTTCCGACGGCTGTCTGCTGTTCTTGAGAATGGTGGTTATTGTACGGATCGACGGTGCAGACGAGAGCGGGATCATTCTTTCACAGGCGCTTTCAAGCTTCTTTTTACTATATTTTTCACCCGGTTTTACAAGACTGACACAGGACTTGTACCCCTGCTCGGGAGCCTTGCCCGTTTCCAGAAAATGCTTAAGAACCCGTCTTCACAAGCATATGCGCACGTCTTTTCGGCAAATTTTGCCGCAGACTGCGTTAAAAATCCTTGCCGGGCGAAAGCCCGCCTGCGGATTTTTGCCTACTCTGCAACAAAATTATGCTCGAAAATCCGCACACATTTCTTATGAAGACAGGTTCTAACAACGCTTTCGGTACATTTACCCACATCTGCAGACCAACGCCTGAATTCTTCTGCATTGTACCGCAGATATTTACGATGGTTTTCGGGCATATGATCGGGATTGACAACAGGCTGAACACTGTATTTTTCAAGCCTTTTATGTGACGTGACTCGGCTGCCATTGAAATAGACCTCAACCGTATTCTTCGTGAGACGAATCAGAACCTTTTCGCCGATCAGATCAAAGGGTACAGAGTATTTGTTGCGGCCGTCACTTATGAGATAATCGTTTCCGACAGTAGCCTGAGTCCATATTGCAGGCTCATATGGATGTGCAGGAAGAGAAAGCATAAACTCCTTTTCTTCATTCTCATATGCTTCTCTGCGGCTGCCGGGTCGTTTCTGAAACGGCTTGTTGTTGATAACCTCAAGACGCTCCGCAACAGCTGTTTTAACATCAGAAAACGATAAGAACTTCTGCTCACGAAGTGCCGCTGTGATCCATGTGGTTGAAAATCCGACAGATTTTTCTACAAGTCCTTTATCCTGCGGCTTACGAACTCTTGCGGTAACAATGGCTGTTCCGTAGTATTCTGCAAGTTCACGATAACTTGCGTTCAGCTGTATTTCATAGCGTGTATTGGCTGTAACACCTGTTTTAAGGTTATCCGGAACAAGAATTTTTGTAACTCCGCCGAAGTATTCATAGGCATGAACATGGCAAAGCAGCCAGTTTTCCTGCTTCATATCCGTGCACGCTTCCACATAAATTATGCCACTGCACGGGAGCACAGCAACAAACAGATATGCCTTGTATTCTTCGCCCGTTACCGAATCATAGTAGGGTATAGTTCCGCCTGCCCAATCAACCTGCATAGTTTCGCCCGGCTTATGATTGATACGCATTGTAGCCTTAGTGATTCTCGCCCGGCTGCGGTATTTGTCACCAAACTGCGTGCTCATGTACGGCTTATCTCCGTTTGCATAACAACGCTCACAGTATTCGCTCCAGAGCAAGGTAAGTGTTACGCCCTTCTTGGAAAGCTCCCTGTGGATGTAGGCATAGTCCGGCTCGGCATAAGGAATGAATCCATGCTTTTTTGCAGAGTTGTTCAGAATCTCATCAAGTTTTTCATTTGTCATATCATCATCAAGCGGCCATGAGATACCATACTTGGCAGCATTCTCCAATACTGCCTTTACTGTCTGATGCGAACTGTGTACGCTGGTTTCAATTCGCCTTTGACTATGATTCTGGCTATGAAGCCGCAATATTTCCCGATAATCTATCATATCAGAACCTCCTAATGTTAGTAGTCACACTTCCGTGTGCCACTATCATTATACTACTGCGGTTCATGAGCTGCAAGGGTGCGGTTCTGACTCCGTGCAGCTGCGGTTTTCGGGGCGGCATATACAAAGGAAGTGACTATAAATAAATTTTGCAAAATGTATCATATTTCGCATCAGGCCGTTTATGCCACAATCCGCAGACACGAAAAAGAACTGAAAAATCATATTTCCAAAAACAACAATGGAGTTAAAATACTTGATGATAACGCAGTCAATTTTCTGAAACCTAAGAAAATTTCAACGGAAATGTATAATTCAGCTTGTGAAGAAAACAACAAACTGCAAATACAGAATATTTTGCTTGTTTCGGATAATGAAAATTTACAGAAACATATTTCTGCAATTGAAAGTCAGATGCAGAAAGAAAAGACTGCTTCGGAAAGCTTTAGGTCAGATTCGAACATGTATTTTCACTTATCTCAAGAAAAGGACAAACGCATAAGTGAGCTGGAAAATCGTATATCCGATATTACTGCATTAGTTGATGAAAAGAACAGCCGCATTTCAGATTTGGAACGTGAGATAGCATCATTAAAGGTGCTTTGCGATAGTCAGAAATCTGAGATAACAGCACTTAAAGATAAATGCTCCGAACTGAAAGAAGCACTTGCTGCGGCAAAGGTCAGCAAGGGTATTTTCGGTCTTGGAAAGAGATAGCTTGCAACGTGTTGAAAGAAGAGATGCAACAATATTGCAAGGTATGGCGGGTCAGGAAGATAGCAAGCGTAAATTTTGTATCCTACAAAATCGTTTCTGAGGCATATCCCCAGCCCCATGATTTATGAAAGGAGCAGCTATATTTATGGCTAAAAGATATATAGAAAAGCATATAAGATTAAATGAAAAGAAAGATGATATTCTCAGAAGGAAAGCCGCAAAATCAAATGTGAGCATCTGCGAATACATACGCCGAACCGCTGTGAACGGCAATATTCTCCGGTATGACCTTTTGTCGCTGCATGACAATCTGATAAGTTTCCGAATGGTTGGGAACAAACTGAACGCTATTGCCAAAGAAATAAACATTTACAGAAAAATAAGCGTCAAAAACATCAACGCTCTGAGCACGCAGCTTGACATTCTGAAAAGTTTCACAGAAAGGTTCCGCATTCCGATTCCTGAAATTGTCAAGGAGTGTGAAATTCCATGAGCAGAAATATCATGCGTCATCTGAGATTTTCAAAAAGTGAATACGAGTCTATTTGCAAAAAAGCTGCATATCTGAAAATTCCTGAAAGTAGGTTCATTCGCAAAATTGCTGTTCAGGGAAATCTGAAAAGATATGATCTTTATGAGCTGAGGAAAATCACAAGAGCATTTTATTGCTGCGGTGATTCACTTAAACAAATCAGAAAAATTGCCGAAATTGAAAAATCAGAATATCTGCCTGAGATAAATGGAGAAGTTTATGGAGAAAAATAAAAACGAAATTATTGCGCAGATTGCTGCGCTGTTGTCACAGCTTGTTGATGACAATGATAATCATCAGGAATCACCTGCTAAGAAAAATACTGAAAGTTCTTTTGAGATGCTGACGATAAAAGAGTGTGCCGCAGCAATAACCGGCTTATCGGAGCATACCATACGTCAGCTTGTAGCGCAGAAAAAGATTCCGTATATCCGAACAGGTAATGGTAAGCGTGGAAAGATACTTATCAGTAAAGCAACGCTTTTTGATTACATAAATAACATCAGATAAATAAAAATGTTCCCGGTGCAATATCTGCATTGGGAACGAAAAATTGTAGAACAATAATATGACTTTTTCTGTAAGCAAGCTTGGCTTTATGATAGTAAAGCGATAATATATAAATACAGAAGTGTCATAGATCTGAAATAGGAGGATTCAGATTATGGCAACAATAAGAAAAAGAGGAAACTCATATCAAATCAGAACATCGCAAGGATATAATGTTAACGGCAAACAAATAGAACGTTCCATGACATGGACGCCTGACCCTAAGATGACAGCAAAGCAGATTGAAAAGGAACTGAAACGTCAGACCGTGCTCTTTGAGGAAGCGTGCAACAATGGTTATCTTACCGCTTCAACAAAGTTTGAAGATTTTGCTGAACAATGGTTCTGCGATTATGCATCTATTAACCTGAAAACACAGACTATCCGTACATACAATGCATTGAAAAAGCGTGTATATGCCAATATGGGACATATGAGACTGGATAAGATCTCTATAAGAACAATTCAGAAATTTGTATCTGTACTTTCAGGAAACGGAACAGCCAACGACAAAGCAGATATGCCTATACCGGAAGGAGGACTTGCTCCGAAAACAGTACGAAATTATGTAACTTTTATTTCAACTGTATTTGATTATGCGGTCAAAATGCAGATGATACAGAACAACCCTTGCCGCAATGTTACTTTGCCCAAACTTATTGCTAAAGAACGTACTGTTTACACCTTGGAAGAGGTGCAGTCAATGCTTTCATTTTTTGAAAAGGAAAGCGAAGCCAACCTGAAATACGTTATATTCTTTTTTCACAGGGCTTCGCAGAGGAGAATTGCTTGGGTTGGAATGGAAAGATATTGACTGGGATAATCATCTGATATCTGTCAAAAGGACATCTGCATGGACAAAGGAAAAGGGTATATATACAGATACGCCTAAAACCAACAGCAGCTTACGCATTATCAAGGTTCCCGATGTAATTATTGAAAAACTGCGTGACTTCAGAAAAATGCAGAATGATTACAAAGATTCTATTGGTTCCAAATGGATAGAAAACGACCGTCTGTTTAATAAAATCAATGGAGAGCCTATGGGCTTGCGGTCACCCTACAAATTCTATGAAAAGTTCTGCAAAAGAACAGGATTACGATTCGTTAATATTCATTCGTTCCGTCACTTTAATGCTTCGATCATGATCCTTAAAGGTGTTGATGTAAAAACTGTGCAGGCATGCCTTGGACACAATGATGCTACAACGACTTTGAAGATCTATGCTCACTCGTTCCGCAAAGCACAAGCTATGGCAATGGACAGTGTAGCAGACTGCATTCTCGGAACGGACAATACAGACGGTCAGAAATTCAGATGAAACCATCGTTTTTCAGTATTTCAGAAAAAACGGACAAACAACGGACAGATCACTGCCTCATAAAAAAAGTCTGTAAAAACGGCTTTAGTACGTCGTTTTTACAGACTAATCATGGCAGGGGCAGAAGGATTCGAACCCTCGGCACGTGGTTTTGGAGGTGGTGTCCCTAATCGCTTGAAATCGACGTATTTACGCTGTTGGTGGCTTTGATGTTTGGGAAAATACGACGAATTTACGACGATTTATACTAAGAACCAATTAAAAACTGTACAAAAAATCGAGCATAATCTTGCATATATGGATTATGCGATGATTTTTTGTCTACAGTTTTATTGGTTATTAGTATTATACTGGACTACACAGCAATTTACGTTGTTTTGTATTAATAATCCAAAAAATCAACAAAACTATTATTATCCTCAATCTGTGATTCTACATCGTTTGAGGCTTTTATTTTCTGACACTTGTTATTCTTATTTGGAAAACACAGTTGAAATTACTTGATAATGTAAAAGAACTAATTTTACCGAAAACAAAAGATATATTTGTGCATTAGTTCATATATAGTTTACAGCATTTCAACAACAGTATCAATAGCTTCTATACACTCTTTTATCTTATCAGCATTCACCTTAACTTGTGCAGAATACACATTATAATATCCCTGCTTCATTGCAGATAATTTGTTTCCCATATGTGCACATACAACACCAGCTGTATTAAAATCTCTCAATGGTACTGAATACTGATTTATAAACATTTGCTTATCCTGAATAGATTGATCCCTTGCCACAAAATATTCAGGGTGCGACTTAAAAACTCCATATAGAACGGAAGCCGTTGAATCCGAAATAGCTCCGAATGCCCGTGCTGGTCCTTCAAACTGCGTTAATCTATTACCAATTAATAAATGAATCTGTGGAATTTCAATTTTTTGCTCCTTTGCCATAGCTGCATACGTCCATGAGCCATAGATTGGATGCGGTGGTTCCGTACCATGCAATAAAGCTACTAATGCTGACACTGCAGTTTTTGATGAATTATCTGCATTTATAGGAATCAACAATCTATCTACAGCAGAAATTGCAATTTGTGTATAAATACTAAAACTTGGATTAGTATCTACCAAAACAATACAATCATTCTCTGTATCATCATTTATGGATTGAATTAATCGTTTAATAATCTCTAACGTCCACTTCCACGGTTGGGCTTGTGGGGTAAGTGCTTTAGCCGATGCAGTTTCATTTATTGCTGGTGCCATAGGCTCAAGATTTCCATCGCCACATAACAAGTAAATGTTATTCGGCAACTGATTATTATACTCACTTACATTGATTACAAAGTCATCAATCTTTGGCAACTGTGCTCCACGTCCATTGGTAATAACAGTACTTAAATAACCTACTACTGACTTAGGAACGGATTCAGAACATAACCCTACTAATATATCTTCTCCTTTTTCACCTCCGCCCAATAACATCATACTTGAATTTGATTGGGGACATAAATCTATTACAAATACTTTTTTATCTGGATTTAACTCGGCATATCTTATAGCCAAGTGAAATGTAATTGTACTTTTTCCAACTCCACCTTTATTATTCCATAATGCATAACTATGTAATACTGACATATATATTCCTCCATTGTATATTTCTTGTCATAGATATATTCACGATATTCTTGTAATCATTTTATAAATATTCAATCAGCCCTTCTCCAATACGTTTTACTAAAACTATAACCAACGCATTCCCCATACAAAAATACCGCATTTTCTCAGGCATTCCCGTATCAGTCCAATTATCGGGGAATCCATTCAGTCGCTCGCATTCAATAGACGTAAGAACCCGTAATCGCCCTGTCTGGATATCCCTGACAACATGAGAAGCTCTTCCGACCTGCGTTTCAGAAGTAAGCATAGTCCGTGACGGCTTTTCCAGAGCATCGGGAAAGCCGACAGCACCCTCGGAAAACCAATATATGCTCCCATCTCTTCTCTGTCGCTGCTCGTTTTTCGCACCTTTTAAGTATATCCATTTCGCCATATCCTCTTCCTTAAGAAAAAAGCGTTCATCTATATCCCCCTGCTCCAGGATCCTTCCTAGAGGGATAAACGGCTCAACTCTCGGAATCACCTCGACAGAGTACACTCTGCCATTCATCATCACTCCGGAATTATACAAATACACCTTTTGAAGCCTTGAAAGAGTATCCATGTCCTCAAACTTCATCTCATCTATCCAATGGTCAACATAATCACGTTGATGTGATTCTATCGGAAACGCCTTTGACAAAATGCCATCTTCCATCACCTGTTTGTGCATAGCTTTCACGCCTTTGATACAGACTTGCTCAGCAAATTCCCGAAATAATCGTGTCCTGTTATGATATGCAACGATAAAAGTCCTGCGCCTGCGTTGAGCTTGGCCGTAATCGGCAGCATTGATGACACGCCATTCTACAGCATACCCGTTTTGATAAAAGCATCGAAGGATAAGGGAGAAATCTCGTCCGCATTGTTTGGCAGGAGACCGTATCAGCCTGTCAACGTTCTCCAAAATAACATAGCTCGGCTGCTTATCCCTTAAAATGTCATTTATCTGCCACCAAAGAACGCCTTTTGCACCCTCGATGCCTTTGGAATTCTTCTTCATTATGGAATAGTCCTGACAAGGGAATCCGCCCACTAGAAGGTCGTGATCGGGTATATCATTCTTCGCCTGTGCAATATCCTTGCAGACATAGTTAGGGCTGTGTCCAAAATGATAGGTGTAGCAATCGAACGCCCATTGGTCAGCTTTATGCGGCTCCCATTGGTTCGCCCATACTACTTTATATCTTTCAGAAGCTGCCTCAAGCCCCAGACGAAATCCACCAACTCCGGCAAATAGTTCGACTGTCCTTATATCGCCCATTTCATCACCTACCCAGATATACTATTGCTTCGTGTTATTTTATAAGCTCTAGTATCGTATTTACGCATTCATCGGTATTTTTCAGCACTTGTTTCTCCCAAAAGTGTATAGGGATCCAGCCCAATTCTTGGAGCTGAGCATCAACACGCTTATCTCTTGCCATATTCTCTTCAATTTTTTCTATCCAATATTCTCTGTTGTGCTTTAGCTTAGCTTTTCGTTCTTCCCAATTTTCGCCATGCCAAAACTCTCCATCAACAAAGACTGCGACACGATAACGAAGGATAGAAACATCTGGAGAACCGGGGAGCTTTTTATAATTTCTTCTGTACCGATAGCCTTTATGCCATATCTTCTTTGCAAGGATAGTTTCAGCCTTTCCGTTCTTAAGACGAACTTTGCTCATTCGTTTTCTTATCTCAGGTGTAGAGTCATAACTTTTAGGGTGTTTCATCTATAGTCCACTCCAAATAATTATATATTAAGTTATCTGAAAGAATTACTTCGCTGCTTTATTTGGATTTGTAGATTTCAATAAATCGAATATCTTGTTCTTGCAAATCAACATTTCTATTTCTATTTTTTATTACGATTTTATCTGAAGGTATAACATCAACTACCTTGCCCATTAGTGTAGTATAGTCATTTTTGGTAATAATAACCTTTTTGTTGACCCACTCTTTTGTAATTGGATTATCTATTGGATCAATTCTATGTATAACTTCCTTTTCTTCCTTTGAAATCTTAAAGTTTCCCGATGGCTTCAGTCCTATTATCATCATAGGAATCGTAAGTTGATTCATCATTGGTGGTAAATATCTAAGCACCTTTTCATAAGAACCACTTGCTGAATCTATATTAGCAATTACTTTCATCAAATCTGTAGCACATACATATATACCGATCTGTCCCTGAATGGCTTTTTTAACATGATTTAATTCACATGATAAAACAGGCTTTAATAAGTTCCAAGCAATTGCTTCTCCATGATTAAACGCCACTTCTACACAAAATGTATTATCACAAGCAAAATCTAATCTCCATTCAGTATTCCCTAACACACCCTTTGTATCGTTGAAAATATCAACTTCTGATTTCCATCCATCTATCCTTGTTAATCTGTCTTTTAGTAAAGAGTTTATGCTTGGTGTCAGCGATTTAAAAGCAGTATTTCTTTCTGAATGTTCTGCCTTTTTGATTAAGAAGTCCTTAATTAGATCATCATCTGTAATACTCGATATCACGTTTATAAACTCACAATACCGATTTTTCAAGATTGGATCTGACATTATTATCGCCTCTGCATGTCTATGTGAAAAAGTTTCGAAAATCATGTGACTCATCCCCTGATTTGCTTTTCAATATAAGTATTATTCAGCCAAAAACACTGCTTTGTCATCATACGTCCATCGGGAAGAGGAAGTTTATCGCTTCCGTCCTTGCCATGCGGCCTAACGTGTGATACCGGACTTTCTGACTGTTTAGGCAAATTATTGCATGCTCCACGAGGTGTCTGAACAAGTTTTACTCCCTGACGGATAGTATCAACTGTCCTCTGCCATACACGATGCACTTCTTCAAGGTCGTCATATGGTATATTCCAGAACTTTACTCTGTCCAGGACTAATTCTCCGTCATCGTTCTCTTGAAAGATAACAAAAAGGAATTTTGTCGGAGCAAGATAGTTATAAAGCTCAGAATCCTCCCACTCGGTTTCTTTACTCAGCTTGATAAAGTCAAATGTGGGGAATGACATATTCTCTTTTATTTTACCGTTGCGTTGTACTCTTATCGTTTTAGGAATGATGCAGGCTTTCTGAAATTCATCAGTATATGCGATTTTACCCGTTACCCCAAGCATTTTAGCAAGCAATACTTCATTAAGATTCTTTGCCGTGCTTTCAACAGAAAAATGCTGTTTCAATTGTGCCTGCGTTTTTCCAAAATAAGGACGGAGCTTATCAACGATAATATCTTCAAATGAACGAGTACGCAGCTGCTTAGGATCCTTTATCACTCGCTCATTCTCTGCATTACCAAATATGTACCTATTGAGTATCTGCGTCATATATGACGATTTAAGAGAATACGCTCTCTGCTTAGCAGGAATATCAGAAAACGGCTGCTGACGCACACTTGAAGAATTAGCACCCTTGGTACAAGCAGCAAGATAAAGTGTATCACCCTCAGAGATAAGATTTGCTTCTCCACGGCGCACTTTATCCATTATAATGCTCCAGTCACGCTCTATTATCATAAGATCTTCCTCGGGAAAGCTGAAAAGGATAGCCTTATCTATCTTAAACTCACCTTTGGGTATGTCTTTGATATGTTCATAGGACATTAAGAGCATAGTCTGGCTCTTATGCCAAAAAGAGCTTGTTTCAAAGGTCTTATCATACTCTTCCATATAGTTGATGATATTGCATACAAGACGTTCTTTAGCCCTTATATCTCCATTCTTTACTTTGATATATGGAGTGACTTTTAGCTCAACACCAGCCTCGGGAAAGTCAGGCTCTGCTTCGGAGTTAGGTGAATACCCATACCAGCTTTCTTCGATAACAGTACCGATAGCACCCTTTCCGGTAGATAGACGGCCTGTTTTGTCCACTTCTTTAAGTGGTATACCTATGACTTCCTGCGCTCTTTTCAGAATTTCTTCCTTAGTGGTGTATTTCGTTCCTTCCATAAAAGCCCCTCCTGCAAACAAAAAATGGACCCTATGCTATGTCGCATAAGATCCATTACAAAAGCATTATTTTTCAGCAGAGATAATACTATCTAGAACTTTTCCCATTCGGGTTATCATCGGAACAACAAGAGCATTGCCCATACAGAAATATCTCATTCTATCTGGCATACCCGTATTAGTCCAGTCATCATCAAATCCCTGCAGTCGTTCAGCTTCAACAGGTGTGAGCAAGCGCAAACTACCTGTATATGGGTCACATACGACGTGTGTTGAACGATTGAGAGTTGATTCACTAGTCAGCATAGTACGTCCTGGTCTATTCAAAGGATCTGGAAAAGCAATAGGGCCTTCAGAAAACACATACTCATGACCATCGGCAGATTTTCGGGGTATTTTCTTTGCGCCTTTCAAATAAACCCATTTCTGCATTTTTTCATTTGGGATATAGTATTTTTGCTCGGCATTTTCTACCACAATGTCCCGAAGAACGATAGGCTGCTCTTCCTGTTCTGTAATCTTCACGGTGTATATCTCGCCATTTGTCATATATCCTGCATTTTCAAATCCAAACGAGAAATTATCGCTTACCTCAACTATATCCGTACTTATCTTAGTTGATACTATTTTATCCGTTTCACTTAACGGAAAAGCCTTAGCCATAAGTCCGTCCCGCTTTATAATATCCTCTGAGGATAACAAAGCCATTCTTTTTCCATACTCTGTACCATTATAATATGCAAAAATAAATGTCCTTCTTCTACGCTGAGCTGCTCCATATAACGCCGCATTGACTACTCTCCACTCTACGCTGTATCCAAGTTCAGCAAGGCAGGAAAGAATTATGCCAAAATCTCTGCCCCTCTGCTTTGCTGGTGACTTCAACAGACGATCAACATTCTCAAAAATACAGAATGGAGGTTTCTTTGCTATGAGCGTATCTCTGATCTGCCACCAAAGAACGCCTTTTTTTCCTTCGATACCTTTTGAAGATGCAAGAGTGTGTGCAACGCTATAGTCCTGACAGGGAAATCCACCAACAAGAAGAGTATGATCTGGGATAGAAGCCTTATCAACTAAGCCAATATCATCACAAGTATGTGATTCACCATTTAGATTCTTACTATCGCCAAAGTGCTTTACATAGCAGTCATGCGCCCATTGTGTTCTTGCTCCTGGTTCCCATTGTGAGAACCAGGTCGTCGTCCAACCTGAATCAAGGCGCTCGAAACCAAGCCGGAATCCGCCGACTCCAGCAAATAACTCACATATCGTTTTTTTCATTGTAGCCCTCCTATGGTCATAATAGACCAGCTCGCTATATTACTTGGCAGTCTGTAAAAAATACTGTTAGCACCGACAGATGTCGGATCGTTGACTACCATTTATATTATATCATATCCAGACAAAAAAAGCAATTACAAAATAGTAATATTTTCAAAAACACAAAACAGCATCAACTGAACCATAATGATCAGTTGATGCTGTTATTAGCTTATATCTTATGTGCTTATTGTGTCTGAAGCGCAATGTCTTATAATCTCGATGCTTTTTTCAACTACTTCTGTCGAAATCCTGCACAGGAGCAAAGAAAGCCATTATACGGACTTTTCAATGTAAATAGACATCAGCACACGATAATGCTAACTGCTCAATTCGGTACACGCTGTGTTCCAAATGCGAACTGTTCAATTGCGAACACAGTGCGTTCACAATTCTTATAATTCGCTACACAATGTGTAGCTTTTTAAGCAATTATCCGACATATACAGAATTCAATCCTATTTAGTTATAACGCTGTTTCGTACTATATTATATGTTTTTTCAGCATAATCTCCTACTGAAACTCTTATTTTCTTTTTCATACATATCTATACTCCTAGCTCGCCCTTATATCCTGTGGACAATGGGACAATGAAGTCCTCAAACACCGTCAAGTGGCTTATCATCATTGTTTATTGTCATTTCCCTATTCGTGACAATGATAGGACAATTCAGGACAATGGGGACAAAGAACATACGATTTATAGTGTATCATCTTCTATAACGTATTTTGATAATTCTGAATATTTTATACCGGTAAACATATATAAAAAAGAAACACCCGACACTTCACGAATCGCATCTAATTCAGTAAAGTTAAAGCCATACTTAAAAGTTGAATCATATTTGTTTAAAATTGTTTCTTTATCATATAAAAAATCAAGTTTATCATTACTCACTCCAGGAAAATCAGGAGAATGAAGCGATTTATAATTTATCCCTTCAGGATGATCAATTGTTTTAAATTCACCAAGCCAATATCGAACGATATGAGATAACTGTATTTGAATAATACGCAATTCATCTGTGTCTGGGCATCTATCCATAATACCAAGGATCAAATCAAGGGTAGAAAGATTTAATACGTTATTATCTGAACGATCTGACAATGGACCCTCAAACTCTTTATAATTTAAATTTGTTAAGAAAAATTGATTACATCGCACAAACTTAATTATTTCTGGAATATCATTATTTATATCAGGACCATGTCTAAGACTTGCCCATCTTTGCGGAAGAGCTGCTAAGGTTTTCAACGTACTTTTCTTGCTATTGATATCTATCGATATTTCAGCATCATTAATTAAGTAATCAACTGTAACATTAAATTTTTTTGAAATTGTCTCTAGTGTTTCTTTACCCGGAACACTTCCGTTCTTCCAACGTGTAACAGTAGCCGGAGAAACCCCTAATTCTTTAGCAAGCATTCTAGGTTTAATATTGTTCTGCTCACATAGTTCTACATACTTTTGCCAAAACATACAAATATATCTTCCTCTCTTATGTGACTGTTTCACAAATTTATAATTATGCAACATAAATTAGCGTTTTTATATTGACATTTTACACATTGTAGCATATAATGTTCTAGAAGAAGCAAAAATAAACGCATTAAGAAAATCATACCACAATTTATAAAAAAAATCAAGTAATACACTACCCCAAATAAAAATAATTAATTTTTGAAAAGGAGTTTGACATGGAAAACAAAAAAGATCATATTTTTCCCACACCGCTTGCCCCATCAAAATCTCCGCCGCCATTCCCGATAGGAGCATTGCCACCGACAATACAGGCTATGGTGAACTTCGTTTCCGAAACAACCCAAGTCTATCCCGATATGCCCGCATCAGTAGCACTTGCAGCATTATCTGTCTGCCTGCAGGGCAAAGCAAAGGTCAGTTTCAGCCCCTATTGGTCGGAGGAGCTTAACCTTTATATGCTGATAATAGCACCTCCGGGAGAACGCAAATCAGCAGTATTTTCAGCAATGACTTCACCGATAAACAAATTTGTCAACGAATACAATACACTTCACCTCATTGATGTGCAGACCTATTTCAATTCCAAGAAAATGCTTGATTCCAAGCTGAATAAGGCGATTGAAAAAGGTGAGGACAGTTCAGTTATCCGTGACATTCAAATGGAGATCAATAATTTGCAGCCTGTAAAGGAAATGAAGCTGATAACAACAGACGTTACTGCCGAAGCACTTGCCGCCATTATGAGCGACAACAACGACACAATGGGAATTATGTCACCCGAAGGAGGTATCTTCGATGTAATTTCGGGAATGTACTCCAACAGCATTATTAATCTGAACATATTCCTTTCGAGCTATGACGGCGAGCCTGTGAAGATAGACCGCAAATACGGCTCTGTCACACTTTCGCACCCTCTGCTAACTTTCGGGATATGCGCCCAACCGCAAGTGCTGAACAACGTCATATCAAATCAGCAGTTTATCGGAAAAGGTCTGACGCAACGATTTCTGTTCTGCCTGCCCGACAGTATGATTGGACACCGAAAGCTCATACAGGATATAAACGGAACAGAGGTCACAAAGCGGTACAAGGAACTTATCTACCGCCTACTGAATATGCCGCCTAACCCCGAGCAGTACATTGAGCTGACCTGCAAGGCAACAGATCTGTTTACCGCTTATGCGGACAAGATCGAATATCAGATGTCGGAAAACGAAAAACTTGCCGATCACAGAGAGTTTTTCAGTAAGCTGCCGGGCAAAACGCTGAGAATAGCAGGACTTCTTCACCTTTGTGAACATTCCCCTTCCAAATGTATATCGGACGAAACAATGTCCGCTGCAATAGAAATCTCAAAGTATTACGGACAGCAATATCTAAAAATGATGTGTGCGGATAATTATGACGACACTCCGCAGTTTGTCCTTGATAAAATGATAGCACACGCTTTGAAGAACGGCATTTCAACCATTTCCTTTCGGGATATAAAACGTTCCGTCCGCAAGCTGACAGATGAACAGGTCAAGGACGCTCTTGAAATGCTGACTGCTCACAAATACATATCATATGTTCCACCGGAACATAACAGCGGAAACAGGCGGAAGGAAAGCTATGCTCTTAATCCGATACTGCTCGAAAACGGTCATTGTCCCGGACAAACCGATGATCGTCCCCCCATTGTCCCGACCGAGTAACTCGGCAAAACCAATGTAAATAAGGGATTTTCCGACAATAAGATACTCCATTGTCCCAATGTCCCTTAAACATAAAAATCACAAAAGAAAGAGGTAAATCATTATGAATGCAACAAAGACAACCGCAGCACCCGTGGAAAACGCCCCTGTCCTCTACACACCCGAAAACATTATGGCAATTATGCACATCAGCCGCAGCAGCGTTTACAAGCTGTTCAGCTCCGAGGGCTTTCCTTCCATTAAGATGGGCGGTATCCTCCGCATCGAAAAGACCGCCTTTGAAAAGTGGCTGAACACCTATGCAGGCAAGTCATTCATTATCGGCTGAAAACCTAACGACTATTATATCGGGGCATATCCCATATATCCCGATACAGAAAGGAGAGAATCCAATGTCCAGGAAACCTCCCGAAATAAAACAGCGCAAGGACGGATATTTTGAGCAGAAGGTCACCATTTCGCCCAACAACAGAAAGTCCGTGTACGGAGCAACAAAAGCGGAAGTACGAAGGAAAGCCCGTGAGCTTATTGCAGAAGCATTGCGTTATGATATTTCCAACGTCAAAAAAATGACGGTATCAACGTATATGACCCATTGGCTCGAAGATATAAAAAAGCCCGAGCTGAAGCCAAGCTCATACGACCGTGTGGAGCAGTCTTTGAAATATCAGATATTCCCTGCAATCGGTCATATCCAGATAAACGCCCTGACCTCAAACGATGTTCAGAAAATGATAAACACTATCATCAACGAAAAATCCTACTCCACCGCAAAGAAGGCGTACAACAATCTGAACGCCTGTATGGAGCTGGGCGTTCAGCGTGGGGAAATTCTCAAAAATCCCGTCAAGGGTGTGAAGCTCCCGTCCTCAAAGACCAAGGAGAGAAAGGAGATCACTGCATACACTCCCGAAGAGATCGCCGCAATCGTGGAAGAAGCAAAGCGCACTTACAAGAACGGCGCTCCCGTTTACAGATACGGCTATCTGATTATTCTCATTCTGAACACGGGAATGAGAGAGGGCGAACCGCTTTATCTAAAGTGGAAGGATGTTGACCTTGAAAAGCGTCATATCTACATTCACGGAAATGTTGTGGAAGTGAAAAATCGTGCTGAAAATGCCGAGAGCAGTTACGTTCTTCTTGAACAGGACACCCCCAAGACGGACAAGTCCACTCGCTACATTCCGCTAAATGACAATGCTGTTGATGCACTTGAACATCTCCGCAAGATCATTAAGGACAAGGACAGAGTTATCGCCACAAAGAATCACACCATAACTTCTCCCCGAAAGGTTTACAAGACGATGGAGTGTATTCTGAAAAAGTGCGGGATAACCGACAAGGAAAATCTTGTCCACGCACTCCGTCACACATTCGCTACAACGCTCATTCGCAACGGAGTTGACATAAAAGCGGTTTCGGAAATTCTCGGTCACGAAGATGTTTCAACTACTCTGAATACTTATCATCATGTCATAGAGCAGCAGAAGCATTCTGCGGTTATGACGCTAAATAACTTATATTAACTATCCTACATATCGGCGATACACGCCCGTTCCCCCAAAGCGATGTTTCCGCAGGAAACATCGAAAGCCCTCGGCGTTTGAGAGCAAGTTAACCAAAATTCAGTCAAGATCACCTGGGGCAGCATTGCCCCGGCGAAATTGACGGCTCAGAATTTTGGTATAACTTGCTCCACCAAAACGGAGTTTGGGTGGACGAGCCGTCACCCTCTTCCACCACGCAACCGAAAGGAGATATGCAAGTGGCTCATTTAGAAAAATATACAGCGGCCGCAACAGGACATATGCTTGCACATTATGACCGCACACATTCAAGCAGTACAAGCAACATTGACGAAAGCCGAATACACCTCAATTACAATCTTGCAGAAACTGATCAGCCCCTCTCCTGCCTTGATTTTCTGCACAAGAGAATGAGTGAGATCAAGGTTTTGAAAAGGGCGGATGTAAATGTAATGTGCGATTGGGTAATAACCGCCCCCGAAGATTTGACAGAGGACGAGCTTCCCGTATTTTTCGATGAGTGCTACAAATTTCTGACTGAACGCTACGGAAGAGAAAATGTAATTACCGCTCCGGTTCATATGGACGAAACTTCACCGCATATACATTACAGTTTTATTCCCGTGGTGACAGACAAGAAAAAAGGAATACCCAAGCTCTCCGCAAAGGAGCGCATCACCAGAAAAGACCTGAGTACATTTCACCAAGATCTGACAAAACATATGACAGCCGTTTTCGGAAAAGATATAGGAATACTCAACGGAGCGACTGTAAGCGGAAACAAAACAATCAAGCAGCTCAAAAAGATGTCCGAAAACCTTAAAGCGTTCAAGGCTGTACCTATCGAAGAAAATTCTGCCGTGTACAAGCTCCTCGGAATAGACAAGGTAGTTGTAAAGCGTTCCGAGCTTGAACGAGTGAACAGGGCTGTTGAAAACACACAGCTCATATCAAGCAATCAAGATTCGATAATCTCCGATCTAACCGAACAGAAACACAAGGCTGACCGCAAGAATAAAAAAGCAGAAGAACGCCTTCGGGCTGCCGAGGAAAAAGCAGGCTGTATCATAGCAGATGCAAAGACCGAAGCGGACAATATGGCCTCTGAGGTCAGCTCCGAGAAAGCCGAATGGGAGAAGAAACGTGCCGAACAGCAGACTATTCTTGACAACCGTGAAAAGGAGCTGTCGGAAAGGTCAGAGGAGCTTGCCAGGGCAGAACAGCTTGTAAATGAGCAGGCTGAAATCAACGAAGCATCTGCCGAAAGAAACCTTGCCATTGCAGCTCAGCTTGAACAGACGGAATCGGAAATAGAGGAAGAACGGCGTGAACTGATGAATCAGAAGAACAGTCCTCACGAATACTACGGCGAGATCATTTTTGAGAAAAATGTTGAGCTGAACAGCAAAGAAGCGGAAATTGCCGACCTTTGCAATACCATATCCGAGAAAAACAGCAAAATTGCAAATTTGGACGCACTTATTGATGAAAAGGAAAGCAAAATACAAACTCTAAACTGTAGGATAGTAAGCAACGAAAACGCACACGAACAACGACTGACTGCTGCATTGGAACAGCAGGAACATATCCTTACCGAAAAACACGAAAAAGAGGTTTCGGAACTGAACGAAAAAATCAGCATATTGGAAACTACCCTCAAAGCACTGACGAACAAATTCAACGATGCAATGGAGTTTATAAGGGATATGTGTATGTCTGTCGCAACACTCATATTTGCCAAAAATGAATGGAGAGCTGACCTTACAAAACAGCAGCAAAGAGTAATTGATGCTATATGCAATGCAGGCTCTGCGCTCTGCCGCAAATTTGAAAAACCCGAGCTTGCCGAGGAGATAGACACCAAATATGGACTTGGTGACAGCATAGCCGAGGAATATGACCGTCTGACAGAAAAAGACAAAAGCAGAAGCCGCAGCAATGACGGACCTTGCTTATAACGAAAATGCCGTCCGGACTTATGAACGGACGGCTTTTGTTATATTAGAAAGTTATAATTTAGGCTATAACATATCATAAAAAACAAATTACTCACTGCTTTATTCTATCGTAAACAAAGCAACCAACTGCCAACATACCCATTATTACATATGCAATAATATCCCATACATCAGTAACAGGAGCGAAAAACAAGGCAGATACTATCAGATTTATTACTATACAAAGTATAATTCCACCAAAGATTGCAATTCCTGCCGCAAACCATTTTCTTTTTCTCCAAATTTTCATTGTCACATAAACGATCCATAAATACAAAATAACAGCTGCAGATATCCGCCAACCAGCCACAAAAACCATTCCCGCATCGGTGAGGCGGCTCAATACCCAGATAAATGGGCAAAGGAGGACAGTAACCGAGCATAAAGATATGAGCATTCCTTTTTGTTGATGAACTATAATTGGAAAGGTTACAGCCCATACAAAAATAATTGAGCTTATTGGATAAAGTGACCAAGTAAGCGCACCTGTAACCGCAAAATTACAAATCATACATACTACAATTCCTAACAGCATAACGATTGAAAAAATCGTTCCGACCATTCTGCGAAATGTAGTGTTTATGCTATGTGATGACTGCTGTGCATAAGTAATGACACTGTCAAGTTCTATCGCTGAGTCCGTTGAAGTAACGTTCCTTTCCCCGTTCAGAAGCTCGCTGACAGATACCCCTAAGCATTCCGAAAGAGGGTTCAGCATAGAAATATCCGGGAGACTAAGTCCACGTTCCCATTTGGAAACAGCCTTGTCAGTGATATTAAGCATTGCGGCTAATTCTTTTTGTGTAAAAGATTTAGCTTTTCTCTCCTCAGCAATAAAGCCGCCAATTTTCTGCATATCCACAATATCGTCCTCCTGTTTGAAGTTTATTATGTCATAATTATACTGTATATACGCTGAAAAAGTCAACCGACTGTCAGTAGAGTTGATTATTTACACGCAAAAATCAGGATAAACGGTTGTTTTACACAAAAAAACACAAAAACAATATATAAACAAATCCCTATAATACATCATTTACAGGTAATAAACTTACACATTTTTCTACGACTTTATACGACAAAAATACAACAGTTCTCAACGAAAACGGGACGAAAACGTACTAAAATACCGTCCAAAACCGCATTTAACACTAAAAAACACAATATAACAAAATGCTCTCAAACAACGCATCTACGTCATTTGAGAGCATTAAATTTGGCAGGGGCAGAAGGATTCGAACCCTCGGCACGTGGTTTTGGAGACCACTGCTCTACCAGCTGAGCTATACCCCTAAAAGTAAAATTGGTGGGCCATCGGGGACTCGAACCCAGGACCGACCGGTTATGAGCCGGTTGCTCTGACCAACTGAGCTAATGGCCCTTTAAAAAATCAGCAGCTAAGTAATAACTTAGCTGCTGACACAAAGGGTGTCGGCGCAGCCCTATTTTCCCAAGACGTCGCCATCTTAGTATCTTCGGCGTGTATGAGCTTAACTTCTGTGTTCGGAATGGGAACAGGTGGAACCTCATAGCTATTTGTACCGACTATGCCCGAGAGGTGGCTTTCCAACTCTCTTTGGTGACCCGTAGGAGATTCGAACTCCTGATGCCGCCGTGAGAGGGCGGAGTCTTAACCACTTGACCAACGGGCCGTTTGGTGCACCATCGGGGACTCGAACCCAGGACCCACTGATTAAGAGTCAGTTGCTCTACCAACTGAGCTAATGGTGCATTTCCTTGCGGAATGTTGGGGATTTGTTTTT
>NZ_JAOQKB010000012.1:87560-91438 GCF_025567215.1 Huintestinicola butyrica | reverse complement strand
AAACTGAGAGCAATTTCGCAGAAATTGCAATTCAGTTTCCGCCGTAAGGCGCAGGTACGGACTATTCTACATTTCAATTTAATATGTCCGTACCATGCAAAGGAGACACCTAAGGAGAGAGGGAGGAAACCAAAACCCAACAAAAGCGGGCATTCCCCCCTCTCTCCTACGGTTTCTCCTCTGCACTCCTCTTCCCTACCCTCTCACCCCCACTAAGCCCGCTTTTGCAGTTTGTCTTTAACTGTTTTGTTTGCCTTCTATATCGAATATTGTTTCGTACCTTTCACCGCCGCCCCTCTCATTTGCGGTCTGGCGTTTACATATCGAGTATCTGCTGTTAGTTTTGTTTGGCTCTGCGGTGGGAATTGGATATATTGTCCGTTACAAGCTTAATTACTGTACCAGTCAGTAAAAGTATTTTGCAAGTAAACTTAGTTTACCACTGCGGCAACAGCGACCAGATGGCTCTGCCCTCAATGGACTTCCTAAACCCTTTACCTTGCTCTCATTTGTGCTGACTTTTCCATTTTGCTTATCACACGTAAGTCTGGCAAATCGCCCCCTATAAACCAAAAAGGGCTTTTGCAGTTCAATGCCGCAAAAGCCCAATATGCTTATTTTATCTGTTGTTAAGAGGAATATAAGCCTTTTCCTTGCTTACACTCTTGTATGCAGGACGGATTATCCTCTTGCCTGTCATGCTCTCCTCAAAGCGGTGAGCGCACCAGCCTGCCATTCTGGAAACGGCAAAGAGAGGTGTGAACAGATCCTCGGGAATGCCCAGCATCTTGTAAACAAAGCCGCTGTACATATCCACGTTGGCACACATCTTCTTCTCGTCACCCTTTACTTCCTTGAAAAGCTCGGGAGTAAGGCGCTCGATCATCTCCAGCAGACGGTATTCTGCCTCGAACTCGCTGCCGATAGCCATTTTTGCTGCGTTCTGCTTCAGGATAACGGCTCTGGGGTCGGAAAGGGTATATACCGCATGACCCATACCGTAGATAAGTCCTGTGCCGTCGCCTGCTTCCTTGCGGAGAATTTTCCTCAGGAAATCTGCGACCTCGCCCTCATCGTCCCAGTTCTTTACGTTTTCCTTTATGTACTGGTGCATCTGAATAACCTTGTGGTTAGCGCCGCCGTGACGGGGGCCTTTCAGTGAGCCGATAGCTGCGGAATATGCCGCATAGGGGTCGGTGCCCGAAGATGTGAGCACACGGCAGGTAAAGGTGGAGTTGTTTCCTCCGCCGTGCTCTGCGTGGAGCATGAGCATAACATCCAGGAGCTTTGCTTCCTCATCGGTGAACTGCCTGTCGGGACGGAGCATCGAAAGAATGGTCTCCGCTGTGGACTGACCGGGGATAAGGGGGTGCATGAACATTGACTTGTGGTTATAATATCTCTGCTTTACATGGTAAGCGGATACCATGATAACAGGCATTTTTGCGATAATGGAGACGGCTGTATCTACCTCGTGCTTTACCTCGGTATTATCGGGCACATCATCATAGGAGTAAAGCGCCAGCACCGCACGGGACATCTTGTTCATGATGTTCTTGGAGGGAGCCTTGAGTATCATATCCTCAAAGAAGCCCTCGGGAAGCTCACGGTTGTTGTCCAGCAGCTCTCTGAAATTTTCCAGCTGATGCTCAGTGGGAAGCTTGCCGCCAAGGAGAAGATAAGCTATCTCCTCGTAGCCGAAACGGTTCTCGGCAACAACATTTGAAACCAGGTCATTTATGTTGTAGCCTCTGAAAACCAGCTTTCCCTCATCGGGGGACTTTTCGCCCTCGTTGATAACGTATCCGTGAACGTTGCATATATTTGTAACGCCTGCCATAACGCCTGAACCGTCAGGATTTCTGAGGCCCCTCTTTACATTGAACTTCTCGTAATATTTGGGGTCTATTTTGTTGTTGGCAGTGTATGCCTCATACAGGCTGTTTATATCGCCCATATTTTCAGCCGCCTTTCTTTTTAAATTACTCCTGGGGAAGAACGAACATATCGTAGATAGCTCTTGTTGCTGTCTCGAAATCCTCTTCCTCAACGCCGATGATGATGTTAAGCTCGGAGGAGCCCTGGTCGATCATCTTAACATTGACTCTTGCGTGTGCAAGGGCGCTGAACAGTCTGCCCGCAGTACCTCTCGCCTTTCTCATGCCTCTGCCCACAACGGCAATAAGAGCAAGATTGTTCTCAATCTCGATCCTGTCGGGGTGGCATCTGTTGTTTATCTCGTCAATGATGGTCTTTTCCTTGCCGATGATAGCCTCGCTGCTTACAACGACGCTCATTGTATCAATGCCTGAGGGCATATGCTCGAAGCATACGTTGCTCTTTTCAAGGGCACGGAGAACATTCTTTCCGAAGCCAACTGCGGAGTTCATCATATCCTTTTCGATCTGGATAACGGAGAAGCCCTTCTTGCCCGCAATACCTGTGATGGTGTATTTGCTGGTCTCGGCAGTGTCGGAAACGATGAGAGTGCCTCTGTCCTCGGGGTGGTTGGTGTTCTTAATGTTTATGGGAATGCCTGCCTGTCTTACAGGGAAGATAGCGTCCTCGTGGAGAACGGTAGCGCCCATGTATGCAAGCTCTCTCAGCTCTCTGTAGGTGATAGTTGTGATAGGCTTGGGGTGGTCAACGATCCTGGGGTCGCAGATAAGGAAGCCGCTTACGTCAGTCCAGTTCTCATAAAGAACAGCGTTGACAGCATTTGCAACGATAGAACCTGTAACATCGGAGCCGCCTCTGGAGAAGGTCTTGATGGTATCATTGGGCATTGAGCCGTAGAAACCGGGGATAACAGCGTGCTCAAGGGAAGCAAGCTTGGGAGCAAGCAGAGCGCGTGTTGTCTCAAGGTCAAAGGAGCCCTTTTCGTCAAATCTGATATAGCCTGCGGGGTCAACGAAATCGTAGCCCAGATACTTTGCCAGAACGATGGAGTTAAGATATTCGCCGCGGCTTGCAGCGTAGTCACGGCCTGCTCTGTGGGCAAATGCGTTCTTGATGTTAGCAAATTCTGTTTCGAGAGAAAGGTCAATGCCCAGCTCGGAGATGATGCCGTCGAAGCGCTCCTCGATAGCGGCAAACTCCTTGTCAAAGCTTTCGCCCTTTACAGCCAGGTCATAGCAGCCGTAGAGCATATCGGTGACTTTGATATCGCCGCTGAAGCGCTTTCCGGGAGCGGAAGCGACAACGAATCTTCTTGCGGGGTCTGCAAGAACGATGTCGGCAACTTTCTTAAACTGTCCTGCGTCGGCGAGAGAGCTTCCGCCGAACTTTACAACCTTAGTATCCATATACGAACTCCATTCCGCCGCTGAGCGGCTAAGAAAAAATATACTCATTCAAAAGCGCCCGTTCATCTTCCAAAATGATACAGAGACACAATATAATAATTATATCCGAACTTGGAAAAAAAATCAATCGACATATAAGACAAATTTTAATGCAAATTTCGTGTCTCTTTGTGAAATACTACTGTTTTTCTGTGGCGGACAAGTTATAATAACTGTTTGCAGAGGCAAACCGAAACTTCTGCAATAAGCGGAGGGGAGAAATTCATAAAAAAAGCAGGCACAGGAAAAACCTGCGCCTGTCGGCATATGATAGGGTGATAAGCAAAGTTAAAAGTCAGCACAAATGAGAGCAAGGTAAAGGGTTTGGGTCAAGCCTTTTTCCCGAAAGGCTTGCGGGTGTCCAGAGGGCAGAGCCATCTGGTCGTCCTCCGCAGAGGACGAAATCTTTTCACTTGCGGTAAAGTCTTGTAATACTAAAGCCGACAGATTAAAAATCCCAAAGCCGCCTGCACCGAAAATTTAAAAGCTTGCAAATGAATATAATATTTCAATTTAAGCAAAAACATTTTCATG
>NZ_JAOQKB010000012.1:43520-87439 GCF_025567215.1 Huintestinicola butyrica | reverse complement strand
TGTCCGTACCGAATGCAAAGGAGACACCACCAGGGGGAAGAGGAAACTAAAGCAAGGGCAAAAAACGGCATTCCCCTTCCCCCTGATGGTTTCTCCTCTGCACACCTCTTCCTTGAACCCCTATTCCCTACCGTTTTTTATCCCCCTACATTTTGCTTGCCGCCGGAGACCGAACCCCATTCATCTGTTTGTACCTTTTTCTATAGCTATGTTTTCAGGTTTGGGCTTCAATCCGTTCTTTTATTTGCTGTTCTTTGGTTAATTTGAGAGCAATTTTATAAGAATGTCCTTTGCCTTATTATTGGATTTTACGTGTTATATCGAGTATCTGCTGTTTGTTTTGCTTGGCTCTGCGGTGGGGGATTGGCTAAATTGTCCGTTATAAACCTAATTACGATATCTGTCAGCAAGCGGATTTTGTAGGTAGCCGCAGTTTACCACTGCGGCTTCAGCGTGGCTCAGCCTTTTACCATTTCCTCAGCACTGACCGCCGCCCCATTCTACAACCGTAAATCCCTTGCGTTCAAAGGTATCAAGCTTCTGCTCCTCTACCTCGGTATATTCGTCCAGCGGTTTATATGCCATGAATATCCTCAGAATGCTGTCAGGCTCGGGGGAGATGTGCAGCTTTGCCGCATTCTCATATGCCTCTGTCTGGAAGCTTATAAGGTTGTAAGGATTCTTCTCCATCTGAGGAAGCCAATATACGATGAACTCGTTATACTCCTTGGGAGTAAGTCCCATGTACGAAAGCTTCTCACGGAGAAAATCCGCCGTGTCGCTGCCCTTTACCACAAAGCCTGTGGAAAAGTCCCACTTTGCGTTAAGGGAAGCGTCCCAGAAAAGGTAGGAATATTCCTTGCCGTCGGCGATTATGGTTCCGTCGGGCTTGGCTGTTACGTCCCAGCCGTCCTTATATTCGGGATATGTACACATGAACTTGCCGTTCAGCTCCATTTTTACCGACACCTGCTGTTCCTTTTCGGGATAAAGATATATAACTGGCTTTGCGGCGGGCACATTATCTTCGTCGCCGTACACATTATAGCCCTCCACTGTAAAGGCCCACAGTTCCTCATTGAAATAGTAATTGAGAAGCTCTGCCACATTCATCCTGAACATGGTCTTGGTCTTTTTTACGGGAGCCTTTCCGTTCTCTGCGGAATAGCCATATACATCAATGGGGGTTGAAGCCGAAACGCATTCCTTGCTGCCGTCTGCCATGAGCAGATAGCAGTCATCAACAGGCTCCAGCAGATAGAGCTTTTTGCTTATGCACTGAGTTCCCTCCCAGCTTTCTGCGGCGTGTTGCCATGTGTTGTATCTTGATGATGCCGATGAATCTGCGCCTTTCTTTTTCTTGGAGTAGTTTCTTACCGTCCTTGCGCCGTAGCTGTCGCCATTGCCTTTGTAGGAATATTCCATCGTATCGGTGTCGGGGTCAACCGACTCTGTGGCCTTGAACACAGGCTCACGGATAATTTTTTCATCGGTGAAGGTCATATATCCGTATTCGCTGTTCATGGTCAGACCGCTGTCGTCCTGAGCCAGCATATAATCGTCATATACCCATTTAAGCTTTTTGCCCACCATGCTTGGTGCGATCGTGGTACAGGACATACTTGCGGAGTACATATATTCCGCCTTGTCGCCTTTAAGGCTGTAGAATTTGTGGAGCTTTTTGTCATATTCTCCGCCCTTTTCCGCTTTGTCCTTTACGGTGCTTGTAACGATAAGCTCGGGAATGTTGTCGCCCGTAACGTCAAATATAGCAAAGGAGTCGGTGGTAGTCCTCAGCCACGACATATCGGCGGTTATCTTGTCGTAATAGGTTTTCACTTCCTCATTTTGTGTAAGCAGAGCAATGCTGTTTTCGATCTTGCTTTTGCTGTAGTCATCGGCGAATACCGATGCGGAAAGAGATGACACAACTGCCGCCGCTGCGATGATTGATAATATTCTGTTTTTCTTCATAATGAACCTTCCTTTCGGTCTGATTTCTGCTTTATACTTATAAAACAACTTAACAATGGAAATTTTTTCATAATTGCTCAGTTATTTTATAGAATTAACAATTTTATCGCATTCCGCATAGTCAACATTCTGTGTAAAAATATCGATAACGCAATAACCCGAGTTGAAAATCAGATTCATTTGGTTATCTTCCTTTGATACTATCGCCTGATGACCACATACGGTTATTTCTGAAATATTGTGTTCATCGC
Source organism: Huintestinicola butyrica (assembly GCF_025567215.1). Taxonomy (NCBI): domain Bacteria; kingdom Bacillati; phylum Bacillota; class Clostridia; order Eubacteriales; family Oscillospiraceae; genus Huintestinicola; species Huintestinicola butyrica. The sequence continues at coordinate 85,214 of NZ_JAOQKB010000012.1, read as the reverse complement.
TGGGAATACAGATATTTGACAGGTCGCCATCATGGAAATACTGATATGATAAGGAAATCTTTTCGGAACCATTTTCAAAAGTAAATAAAATATAATCCATATAATCATTTTTATCGGATTCCATACATACAAGCATAAAACCTTCAGGGAGATAGTGTGGGGTTTCGGCAGTAATATCCATTTCCTCGCATTTTCCGATAATTCCGTAAGGGTCATTTTCAGATGTAGGCAGAACTATCTCTTCACTTTTATTGCCGAAATCTATTTTCACGCCGCCTTGTGTAAGCTCTACAGCAAGAGAAAATATATTCATGTTCCATGCTGAAACTGAAATACAGTTTGCTGCAAATACTATGGCAGCAGCGCAGATAATCGGTATTATTTTTCTGAGCGTCCTGACGGAAGCTTTGTTTTTCCCGGCATTGTATTCGGATATTTTACTGTATAATCTTTGCTTCTGCCCCACAATGTCACTTGACTGATCAAGTCCGTCCGACAGTTCGCACAGTTCATTTGTAAGGACTGCAATTTTATCATAATCACGCTTGCCTGACGGCTTGGCTGTTTCCTCATCAAGCTGTCGCTTCAAATATAAAAAAGCCTTTTTTTCAAGCTCTTTATCGGAAATAATTTTTTGTGCAAGCCCTTTCATATTACTCATTCTCCTTTGATGTATAAACGTCAGAAAGCACAGTTTTTCTTTCATCAAAACAATTTTTTAATTTGTAGCTGTGCACAAAAATTACAGCCTTAGTTTGTTGGCTTTTCTCGCACTGACCGCAAGCTTTTTTCTTATCCTGTGTATGTGGATATATAATGCGTTAAGCGTCATTTCGTTGGCTTTTGCTATGCTTTCCTTATCCTCGCCGTTGTAATAATCAGAGATAATAGCCTTATCTTTATCTGACAGGCAGTCAAGATCATTATCTGACAAGAACGGGAAATCAATGGGAGCAGCGCTTATCTCATCAGAGCATTCCTCAAGAGAAACAAATGAGGGATTGTGTCTTATATAATTTTTTTCTCCAGATCCGCTGCCCTGTAAAGCCATATTCTGATATTTTCACTCAGTTTCAGACGGTCCAGCTTTTTATACAATGCAAAGAATACTTCCTGTGTAACATCTTCCGCCGCTGTTCGGCTGAAATTCAGCTTTGTGCAGCAGTAGTTATATATTTCATTGTAATACTTATCTACTATTTCATCATACATAAAAATATTTGCCCCTTTGAGTTTTCTACTTTTGGAAGCTTTTATTATATAACGTCATTAAAGCACCTTTTTCTTTCAAAAATATTATAAAAGCATACTTTTTTGTATAGCTGCACAAAAAGTTTGATAAATATTTTATCATATAAAACAAAAAGCCGCACCCAAAAGAGTGCGGCTCAATAAATTCGATTGTGATGTTATCAGTTGATAACAGTCTTCTCGGTTTCCTTATCAAAGATGTGGATCTTGTTAGGATCGATAGCAACTCTGATAGTATCCTGAGGACGTGCTGTGGAACGAGGATCAACACGAGCAGTAAGGGGAATACCCTCGCAGGTGAGATACAGGTAAGTCTCAGCACCCATCATTTCGGTGATTTCAACGTCAGCCTCGATAACGCCGGTCTTAGCAGCGGAGAGGAACATCTCTTCATCGTGAATGTTCTCGGGACGGATACCCATGATGATCTCCTTGTCAACAAGCTCGGAAAGTGCAAGGTCATCAACCTTGGACTCGGGAATTTCAACATAGTACTTCTTTCCACGGGTGGTCTTGGTATCTTCGGAACCGAACTCTACAGTGTACTTGCCCTCGATCTTTCTGAGAACAGCGTCGATAAAGTTCATCTGAGGAGATCCCATGAATCCTGCAACGAACTGGTTTACAGGGTTGGTGTAAAGGTTCTGAGGAGAATCAACCTGCTGAACAAAGCCATCCTTCATAACTACGATACGGTCACCCATTGTCATAGCCTCTGTCTGGTCATGTGTTACGTAAATAAATGTGGTACCCAGCTTCTGGTGGAGCTTGGAAATCTCGGTTCTCATCTGAGCACGGAGCTTCGCATCCAGGTTGGAAAGAGGCTCGTCGAGAAGGAATACCTGAGGCTCACGAACGATCGCACGTCCAAGAGCAACACGCTGTCTCTGACCACCGGAAAGAGCCTTAGGCTTTCTGCTGAGAAGGTGAGAGATATCGAGGATTCTTGCAGCCTCTTCTACCTTTCTTGCGATCTCGTCCTTAGGAACCTTTCTGAGCTTCAGACCGAATGCCATGTTCTCGAATACGGTCATATGAGGATACAGAGCGTAGTTCTGGAATACCATTGCGATATCTCTGTCCTTAGGAGCAACGTCGTTTACAAGACGGTCGCCGATGTAAAGCTCGCCCTCGGAAATCTCTTCGAGTCCGGCAATCATACGAAGTGTAGTAGATTTACCGCAGCCTGAAGGACCAACAAGGATAATGAACTCCTTGTCCTTGATTTCAAGGTTTACGTCTGATACGGCAACAACGCCACCGGGATATTTCTTATAGATGCCTCTGAGTGATAAGCTTGCCATTTAGTGTGGACCTCCCTAATTAAAATGCTGCCGAGGATATTATCTTGCAATACATATATCGGCTATGATTATATAATACCAAATTACGCACAGTAATTTCAAGTCTCTTATTACCCAAACTTACAAAAAGTTATTTATTTAGTTTGACGAAAATAAACTTTTTCGGAAAAATGTGTTGAAATCGTGCTACTATTTTGCATAAAGTTTCAGGGCTTCTTTGTGCAAAATTTCCCTGCACCCTCCGAGAGGCAGTGTGGGGTCAAGCTCTATGCCCCCTATCCTTGTGCGCCTGAGGAAGGTGACTTTGTTGCCCGCAGCCTCCATCATGCGCTTGACCTGGTGGAACTTTCCCTCGTGGAGGATAAGCCGCACCACATGGTCGTCATCGGTGAAGAAAAGCTGCGCAGGCATGCACTTTTCGCCGCCGTCAATGGTCATTCCTGAGGCAAAAAGCTCCTTGTAGCTCTCTTCCGCAGGGCGTTCCAGAGTGACCTCGTATTCCTTTTCAACGTGGCTCCTGGGCGAGAGCATCTTGTGTGCAAGGGCGCCGTCGTCGGTTATGAAAACAAAGCCTTCGGTGTCCTTGTCCAGCCGTCCCGCAGGGAAAAGCCCCTTTCGGCGCAGCTCAGGGGGGATAAGCTCCAGCACGGTTTCGGAAAGCTCGTCCCTGGTGGCGCACACAACTCCCGCAGGCTTATTAAGCATAATGTACATATACTGCCTGTATAATATGGGCTTTCCGCTGATAATTATTTCGTCCTTTTCGGGGTCAACGTGCATATCCGCCGAGGTAACGGACGCTCCGTTAACGGTTATTTTCCTGCGTTTTATAAGCTCCTTTGCATCGCTGCGGGATATGCCTGTCTGCTCGGCAGCAAATTTATCTATGCGCATCTGAACAGTCCTTCCTTATTATTTTCCGTTGTTATGGGATTATTCAACGTGTACATTCATTATCCCGTCGGTCATTTTCAGCTTGTTGATGGCGTAATCGAAAAGCTCCTCCGATTTTTTCACGATGACCGCATATTTCAGCTCCAGATGACCCTCGTCAGCCACGGATATCTCCGATGAAACTATGGCAAGGGAAAGCTTGCTGAACAGTGCCTCGGCTTCCTTTGCAGCCACGTCCGCACTGCTCACCATCAGGCAGATCACACGGGTCTCGCTGTGCTTCATGACCGCCCTTTTTATGAACTGGAGGGCGAAGTATATGAGCAGCGTCGCAATAACAGCTGCCCCGTAGAAGCCCGTGCCGCAGGTAAGTCCCACGCAGGATACAGCCCACAGGCTTGCGGCAGTGGTAAGTCCCTTGACGCTGAAGCCCTCTTTGATTATAGTACCTGCGCCCAGGAAGCCTATGCCGCTGACCACCTGCGCACCAAGGCGTGTGGGGTCAACGTTCATCACGCCCATGTATTTTCGGCACACATATTCCGACGTGATAGTCATAAGGGCGGCGCCGATGCAGACAAGCACATGGGTGCGTATGCCCGCTGGACGGTTGATGTGCTCACGCTCGTTGCCTATGAAGCTGCCCAGCAGGGTCGCCACGCCAAGCCTTAGGATAGTCTTGACCATAAAAGCGGCATCAGCCGACGGTATAAGCATATCAAGATAGTTTTCAAACATGGGCATGCCTCCTTTTTGAGCCTTAATAAGAGATTTTCACTATATTTATTGTATCATATAATGAGAAAAAATGCAAATGGCAGAGGAAAAATGCAAAAAATCTAAAAAAGTGCTTGACAAGTACAAAAGTCTGTGCTATAATATAAAAGCTGACTGATTAAACAGGTCAGAAAATATGCGAGAGTGCTGGAATAGGCAGACAGGCACGTTTGAGGTGCGTGTGTCTTTGACGTGTGGGTTCAAGTCCCATCTCTCGCACCAAACACCGTTCAGATCCTGAGCGGTGTTTTTTTGTGCTTACAAGGCAAAAGCGGTTCGGATATCCGAGCCGCTTTTTCGTTTGTATGATGCCGTCGAACGGCTTCAATGCGCCGTTTGACGGAGGTATGCAGATTATGCCCGAGGGGCTTTTTATCAAATAAAAATGAGATGCAGAGGACAGTGTCCCACCGATATCCGGGGCTGTCCGTTCCCGAATGCGGCTGTAAGAATGGGACTTTTTAGGTAAGTCAAAAAGAGGTTCGGAGATATACAAAAGAGGTTAGATGAAAGGTAAACGCCTGCATCTCATTACTAAAATTATATCACGGCGCTTGTAGATTGTCAAGTGATTTTATAATTTGCAAACATCATTTCTTAAAAAAGTTCTCTGCATTTTGGTACAAAATCGGGCAAAAACACGCACTTTTTGAATACAGGTCTCATTTTGTCAATTAGATGTGTTAATGCGCAAAAGTGTAATAAGCATGGAGAAAGTTTTAACTTTTTCGGTAAAATCTATTGCAATTTCGGTAAAATTATGTTATACTTCAAGTGTGTGATGTGTGTAATTTTAGAATATTTTATGGCATTTATTTTGAAAGGAGAAATGTTTTTGAAAAAGCAGGATTTTAAAAGACAGCTTGCTGCGATAATGGCACTGGCTGTCACATTTTCATCTGTCCCCCCTGTATGGGCGGACGAGATCTCTTTCATTACAGATGACGACGTAACCCTTAACTCTATAAGCACTATCGGCATGGAGACCAATGCTTACGATCTGCTCAGCGATCCTGTCAGCGACTGCCCCTTTACTATCACAGGCTCCGCTGACTCTGCTGTGCCTCTTGAGCATTACTATGCTCTGGGTCCTGAAGCAGTCGGCAGCCAGAAGCTGGTGTTCTATGTTAACTCCAACGGTGCTGAGGACTTTAAAATAACAAGCGTGACCTACAATGAGGCCGATGCCACCAGCAAGCTTTATGGCCTTATCAAGCTGGAAGAGGTAAACGGTGTGAGCAAGTACGCTTATGACGTTGACTGCTGGGGCACTGCTGTGATAACCGTAAATGCAACTGTAGGCGACGTTTCGTATTCACAGAGCTTTACTTTTACTTCCGCAGCAGCGTATCTGATACCCAAAATATATACGAACAGCATATCTATACCTTTCGGCACTACAGCTGATAACATCGGCACTGTTATCGACGAAAACGAACTTGTACAGGTGAGCTTTTCCAACAAGTATCAGAGCGATATTACCGCCGGCTCTGAAATAGTACGGGGCGTAAGTGACTTTCCTATTCCAATGCACGGCATGTACTATACCTTAGATGCCAAGATATCCGACACTGACCCTTATTCCGTTGATGTCAGTATAGTGCCTACAGAAGAAGGCGCTCTCTGCTACTGCTTTGATACCGAAAATACTTCTGCGACAATCCCATTTGACGTGGAATCCCCCATATTCAAGGACGCTCCCGAGGAGCTGGTAGTCCCCGTTTTCAAGAGGGACACCGAATCTCTTTACGAGAGAGCCAACGAAAGAGCAGGCAGCGCAGCCATACTCAGCAACAAATTCGGCATTTACAACGGTGACACCTACATAACAAGCAGCAGGGCACACACCCTGAACAGATATGACAAAACCTACAGTGAGATCCTTGCCACAAGGGATTATGTTCACGCATATGGCATCAAGGGGTATTATCCCGAGGCCGCAAACTGGATATTCCCCAAGGGCTACAACGACACTAACCCGACCGCCTCGACCTATGACCCCTCTGTTGAAAATTACGGCTTCATGATGAACCTGCCCATCAGATATGATGTGAAGAAGATAATCCTGAAGCCACTGCTTGAGGGCAAATTCACTGCGGACAACCCCATTGACACATCTAACGGGGAAAACCTGTCCGAGGCGATAAAGAGCGCTCTCACCTTTACCACCGAAAACATGGACTACAGCAATATGCCCACAGAGCTTCTTTACGGCAACACAAGCTACAACAAGACCAATGTTGAAGAGCCTGAGGGCGAGACAGTTTATGCTCCAGCAAGCGACGATTTCGACATCATTACAGGCGATATGACATACGATGAGAAGACAGGCTTACAAAAGGTAACCGTTACATTTGTTCTCACCGAAAAGGGCGAAGAGGCTTACGAGCTTTCCGCTTCCGACAATGCAGGCATTTCCGCAACTGTATATGTAAAGGCAGCTATGGAAAGCTACAGATTCAGTGAGGAAAGCGTTTCCGTATCCGAAAATGCAAGCGAAAAGCTTGATCTGAGCCGGTATCTTGAAGTTTCTCCCACAGGCACTGACGCATCTTCCGTAAAGTATTACTCCGATAACCCCGAAATAGCAACTGTTGATGAAAGCACAGGCGCTGTTACTCCCGTGGCTCCCGGAAGCGCTAAGATATATGCCCAGGGAATTATCGGCGGCGAGCAGGGTCCCAAGGCTTACATAACTGTTAATGTTCTGGACGAGATAACTATTACTTTCCCCAATGCAGAAAAAATTGACAGTGCTTATTATCTTTATGTTACACAGTATGAAGGATCAGACAGTCAACAGAAATTTATTTACTATAGTGACATTGTCAAAAATAATGCAGCTGTAACGGGCAATGTAAAAGAATATGAAGTTACAGATGACAATCATGATGCAAGGGGATTCCGTTTAGGCGCACTTTTCTCCGGCAATAGTATGCTTTTCTCTTTTAGCCCGATAGAAAACTCGACCTGCCTCAGCAGTGATTCTGTAAAAAGGCTGAGAGTTTATGCCAAGCGTGATGCCCACCCCGTGCTTGACACTCTTACTGTCCCCAAGGATCCTGAGAAAGCAAATGAGTATATAAAGGACTATTTCGATAACCTTAGCTTTACTACCTACACAGGCGAAGCTATAGATGTTGATTACACCGTAAAATCCGTAACCTTAAACAATGACAGCACGGCTACAGCCGTTATCGAGGTGGCTGACAGCCAGAAGGACGAAATATGTATCGCAAGAACTGAGGACTACAACAAGCCTCTTTCCACCACTGAGATAACAGTTCCCGTTGAGTATGTTGAAAAGCAGACGATCTCCGCTCACTGGAACGGCGGCAAGCTCAAATTAAATTTAAACACCTTCAACCGTGACGGCATGATGGCAGCTATAGAAGAGAAAATGGCTGATGACGCAGTTTCCTTTACCGATGGAAGCGGCAAGAAAATAGCGATACCTTTCTGCGGCAAAGACGGCGACAGCGGCTATTATATCGTCACAACGGGTGCAGGTGATTCTATGCTGCTGACACTTGGCTTCAAGGGAAAATATGCTGACTTTTATGACCTTGACGAGGGCGATGTTGCCGGCACGGTATATACAGGCCAAAACTTCAATGTGCTGGTAGATTTCAATGTTTATATCGTCCCTACTTTCATAGATACTGACATCAAGGTAAATATCAGCAAAACTTCCACAGATGCGGAAAAGATAGCGGCTGTTAAGGAAGCTGTAAAGGCTGTCGATATCCGTGACATAACCACCGGTGAGATCATTGACAAATATCCATATGAGCTCAGTTTCGGCGATAATGACATTGACATCTTTAACAGGACCGCAGATGCAACCTTCAATATTACCGACAACAGATTTGTTATCGGCAACAGAGAAGCAAAGACATTACATCTGGGCACACAGAATTTCACCTTTATAGATACAGACGACGGCACTGAATACACCGTTTCCGACAAGGAGCTGAAGCTTGCAGATGGTGCTTCGACCGAAGCTGTTATCAAGGTAAATCCTGATGATGACGTGCTCACAAGACTCGGGCTTGCCAAAAACTATGCCTTACGCTGCATTGATATGGAGCCGGGTACTTCAGTAGAAGTCAAGGTCGTTAGTTCCGACGCCAATGGGTCAACGATCGCTGTTTCTTTGATGAAAAACGGAAATAATGAGGTACTGTCCTCAGAAAAAACTACACGCCTTGAGTTCAATATTACATACCGGGAAAGAAAAGCTGTTGAACTTAAGCTCGAACCAACAGACGTTACCGACAATGTGGTTTATGTAATGCCCGATGATGACCTTAACGCAAGAATTGCTCTTGGTACAGAGCGTATGAAGGAAATGTTCACCGTAACAGGTGCGGAGGAGCTCAGCGAGGACGATTACAGCGTTAACATTCAACCTTACACCGCAGACGATGGACAGGCTATGTTCCTTATAACCATAAGTCTGACAAATGACGACTACTGCTTCAAATCAAAAGAACATACAGCTGAGTCAAAGACCATAATATTTACTGAAAAGAAGCCCGCACCGGTAAGCTTGATCTCAAAGGAGTCGGTTACGCCTGTATTCTCCACTGACATCAGCGACACAAACAAAGACCGTGAAGCTATTCTTAAGGAATATATTAAGAAAAACATAACGATTGCACCTGCTCCCGCTTCAGACAAAGAAATGTGCACTGACTATGATCTCGACGACATTGAATACACCACCGAGTACAGCGACAACGGTCTCCCTGCAAGCATGACGGCAAAGGTAGTGCTTCACCCCGATGATTATGCTGAGGATGGATACAATTATTCACTGACATTCACTCCCACATGGAAAATCGAAGTAGATACGACCCTTGCCCTCAAAGCTGACGCAACGCTTACTCCCGAATTAAGGATCCCCGCAGCTGATCTGAGCGACAACATGGCTGTAACTGAAGCTTTAGTTAACTATATGAAAAACGCATTCAGCATTATCAACGGCTTTGAAGGCTGCAGTGTTAGGATTACGCCAACTGCCATGGATGGCGAGCAAGTACAGGGAGAGGTAAATCTGATACTTCCCGAAGACGGCAGCAATTACTACTACCTCACAAAGCCGGGCTGCATAGAAACACTTAGCTTCAATGCAAAGGTCATCGGCGTTTCAAGCGCTACACTTGCTCTCAAGGACGGCATGACACTTAGCCCCGTTATTGAGGTAAAGGAGACTGATGATGCTGATACACGCTTCCAAAAGGCTATGGAATACATCGACAATGCTTACACTGTTGAAAATGCCGACTGCGACTACTCAATAGGCATAGAACGCCGTGCAGAGATCGACAGCGGCTATGCAGAGCTTATCCTCCGGGTGCCTGATGGATATGAATTATCCGAGGACAGTGTCAATACTCTTATATTCAACGCAAAATACAAGGTAATATATGACTACGCTAAGCCCGAGATAACCAAGGTAACACCTGCCGCAAAAACTGTAGGCGTTAACTGGTCCGAGGTAAGAGGCGCTGAAAAGTACCGTGTATATTACTTCGCTGACGGCAAGTGGACACTTGCAGGCGAAAGAACCGAGACCGGTATGTATGTAAGAAACCTTACACCCGGCAAGAAATACGGCTTTGCCGTTAAGGCTCTGCTCAACGGTGAATGGACTGACGTAACCGCTTCCGACATCGTTTATGCAACCACTCTTGACGTTAAGCCCAGGATCATCGAGACATACGACGAAGAGGGCGTTATAGGCATCAACTGGACTGAGGTCTATGCTGCTGAAAAGTATCGTGTATATTACTATACTGACGGCAAGTGGGCACTTGCAGGCGAAAGAACTGAGGAGCATATGCTCGTAAAGGGTCTTACTAAGGGCAAGAAGTACGGCTTTGCCGTTAAGGCTCTGGTAAACGGCAAGTGGACAGACGTTACATCTTCCGACATTGTTTATGTGACTGTATCTAACATTAAACCTGTCATCACCAAGACATTCACTTCAGGAAAGGGAACCGTTGGTCTCAACTGGTCTGCTGTGAATGGTGCTGAAAAGTACCGTGTATATTACTTCGCTGACGGCAAGTGGACATATGCAGGCGAAAGAACCGAGCTTGGCATGTATGTAAGAAATCTTACATCAGGCAAGAAGTACGGCTTTGCTGTTAAGGCATATGTTGACGGTCAGTTCACTGACGTAACATCTTCCGACATTGTTTATGTGACTGCTGAGTAAATTGACTTATAACTTATAATAAAATGAGGGACTGCGGCATTGGCTGCAGTCCCTCATTTTATTTAGTAATATCATTGCATAAAAAAGCTCCTCCGCAGTTTGCAGAGGAGCTTTTGTTCAATAATAGCTGTTATAAGGGTCTGAGAATGGATTATACTCAAAGCCGATATTTGGGGCAGTCTCTTCGGGCGTTTCGGACGGCGTTGTTTCTGAGGGAACTTCTTCCGCAGTGTTTTCGGAAGTGCTGCTTTCGGTCGGGGTGCTGTCGTAAGAGCCGCTGTTGGTGAAGCTTCCGCTGCCCTCTCCGTAGCAGGAATAATCGCACCGTGCAAGGAAATCGGAAGCCCCCTGTACTATGGCGGAGGCAATGCCGTTCTGATGAGTGGGATTTGCCAGTGCCATTGCTTCGGTATAGTTTGTCACAAAGCCGCATTCGATGAGCACTGACGGAAAATCCTGCTGCTGGGTGACGAAGAAATAGTTGTAGTTCTCTCCCCTGTCAAGGCTGCCTGTTCCGTGGACGCTGCTGCCCAGATATGCTCCCACACGCTTTGAAATGCTGTCCGCCAGCGGCTGGGAGAATGGGGTGAAATAATATGCCTCTGCGCCCTTTGCGTCCTCTCCTGCGGAGTTGCAGTGGATAGCAAGGAAAAGGTCGGGGTTATACTGCCTTGCGTAGGAAGCTCGCTGGGCGGTAACATATGTTTCGCTCTCGGTCTTTAGTCTTATGACATTTGCACCAGCAGCTTTCAGCTTTTCCTCTACCAGCTTTGCGATGGCGAGGTTTGCTTCCTGCTCCTTGATGTGTCCCACGGCACCGGGGTCAAAGGTATCGGCTCCTGTGTAGCCATGGCCGGGATCTACCACGACAGTTGCGCCATCAAGGGAATTTCTGTAGCCGTTGAAGCGGAATGTAAGGTTATTGCTGTCATCGTAATATGATGTAACTCCGCCGAAAATTCCCGCCTGTCTGAAGCTCAGGGTAAGGGTAGTCTTGGTAAGCTCACCCGATTCGTATGTGCCCCACTTGCCGTAGGTGAAAACGGAGCTTTCAGGGAACGTGATATCGCTTGCGGAAACTGATGTGATATAGTCAAAGGTGATAGTAAGAGCGTCCGAATTAAATGAGGATATGTAGTAATTTCCGTTGCCGCCGCTTGTGCAGTTAAGGTTATTGAAGGACATGGCAAAAGGAATTTTTGTGTTGGTGTGGAGCTTCAGCACCGTGTCCGTGCCGTCCTTTGCGGCGCTTACCACGCTTACGGGATTTGAGCCTAAGGGCGAGTTATCCAGCACGTTCACGTCGCTCACCTTTATGCGCTTGCCCGAATTTGTGAGGTAATATTCCGTGCCTGAGTAGGTGACAGTCTTTACCTGATAATCCAATGTGCCCGCAGGGAGACGTGCCATATCGGGGGTGGGGTCGGTGCCGGTGGTCTTGCTGTCGTACACCATGGTGTTGTCGTTTTTCACCTGCAAAAGATTGCCGCTGTAGTCGTTGAGTATTTCCGCAAGGGCGTTTACGATAATGTGGCAGCCTGTGCGGCTCTCGTTGAAGTCGCCTGTTTTGGTGTGGTATGTGCCGTAGAAGGTCACGTTTCCAAGGTCGATATCCTGACCCTTTATGCCTGCGGGAGCAATATATGTGCCAACATATTTTGTGTAGTTGGAGTTGGGGTCAAGCTCATCTGTCTGACCCTCCACTGGGCTGAGGGTGACGGATTTGCCGTTTATCTCCGCCGATACATCGGAGCCTTTGTAAGCAATTACGCTGAGATTTACTGCCGACTGCTCCTCAATGCGCATCTCGCCGCCGCTGGGCTCTGCGCTTTTAAGGACATTTACGGTTCTTGTTATTTTGTACGTGATAGTTTTGCCCTTGTTTTTGAATGTAAAAGTGTTGAGACCCACATCAAGGTCCATATTGAAATAGAAGCGCCCCGCTTCGTTCAGCTCAATGGGCTTGCCCTGAAAATAGATGGTGAAGTTGGGGTCAAAGGAGCCTGCGAAAATAACGGTAGGCTCTTCCGTTTTGAAGGTCGTGGCAAGGGGGAGGGTCATTTCCAGCTCGTTGTTAAGGCCCTCACGGTCTATCTGGTCATTGTAGTGCTTAACCAGCACCGAGGTGGATTCCTCAGTATTTGCGTCCAGCGCTGAAAGGGAGTTGAAAATGCTGCCGATGTAGGAGCTGTAGTCATCTGCCTTGATGACCTGTTTTACCAGCTCATCGGGAGAGCCCCAGCCTGTGCTGTCGGTGCATATTTTTTCGTTGATGTGGTCTATCATCATGGGAACGCCTGCGCTCTGCGCCTGCCTGTCCCACCAGCCTGCCACCTCTTCAAAGGGCATAGACTGACTGCTGAGGGAGCCGTCTGCCTTGACGATGATGAAATCCGCATAGCCGCTGTTTATGTAGCCCAGCGTATCGGCATAGCCGTCGGTAAGGGCTTCAAAGCTTACTGAGGTCTCGCTGCCCTCGTCGTTTGTAGTGTAGTTTGCCCAGACATCGTTTATGGAAATGCCTACGGGGACGGAGTTAGATGTGCGCCGCACTGCGTCCGATACCAGGCTGAACACATATGCGCCGTTATCCATAAGCCAGTTATCGTATCCGATGCCCGAGCCGTTGGTCATATAGTCCGCAAAGCTGCTGCTGTCCTTGGAGGAATAATATCCGTCAAGGATAATGCCGTCCACGGGATATTTTACGGTGAACTCGTGTGCGGTCAGGGCAAGCCTGTCTATCCTTGCTTTTGCGGTCTCCTCCGTGATTCCCGAAAGCACTGTGCCGATATCAAAGGTGACATACACGAACATTCCACGCTCATTTGCCGCCTGTGCGCACAGCTCCGAGGGAGATGTGCTGCCGTTCATATCCGTGCTGAAATACACGTTTCCGTTATAGGAGGTGTTTATTATCACCGTGTTAAGGCTCATATTTTCCGCACTGTCAAGGGCGGAGTTTATGCCAGAAAGGATATCTTCTTCCGACAGCATATCGCCGTTTTCGTCATAAATGTCAAAATCCTTTTCGGGGGTGATATAAACGCCCCTTACCTCATCGGGAAACGAAAACATGGGGCTGTATTCGGGCTGACTGAAGCTGTCCAGCTCCTCGTCACGCTGAACATCGGGGATAATTTCCTCATATTCTTCCGTAACGTTGCTTTCGGCATAAACCGACAAAAAATCCGCAGGGAGTGCCGTCACCGCCATAGCAATGGCGGCAAGCACCGATAATATTTTTCTCTTTTTCATTTTTATCATCTTGTTCATTCTTTTTTTCTTTTGTTTTATTTCTTTAATACTAATTATCAGTATAAGTTTTCCAGCTCTTTATTCACATGAACCGAAACAGACTGTGCAGGCTCAAACAGCGAATCATAGCGGAAAAAGGCATAGCCTGCGCTGTATATTTCCGTAAGGTCACGCTGGCGGGAAAGGATATCGCTTGAATCCAGCCACTCGTTTTTGCCGTCCCCCGCATAGGTATCCTCAGTGCCTGATTTGTACGCCGCAAGACCTATCACAAGGGAAATGTTATCCCCTGTGAGCTTTGCCCATGAATCCACAGTTTCCGCATAGGGCAGGGTGGAATTTTCAAAGCCGTAGTATATCTGGGGGCAGATGTAGTCGCAGTAGCCCGATGAGCCGCACCATGTATAGATGTCGGCATAAAGGGTATCAAAGTCGCTGCTCATATTTCCTTGGGGCGAGATGCCGAAAACTGCCGTGGGATTTGCTCCGTGGACAGTAAGATACAGCTGTCTCACCATTTTTGTGACCGTCTCACGCCGCCAGTCGCTCAGGGCAAGGGCTGTGCCGCTTGCACTGTAAGCTTCCCTGTCGAAGCTCTCATCGGTGGTGGGATAGAAGTAGTCGTCTATCTGAATGCCGTCAACGTCATATCCCGTGAGGATCTCTCTTATTCCGTCGCAGATAAGGGAGATAGTATCACTGTAAGCGGGGCTGAGATACCATCTGCCGCTGCTTTCAACAATGTATGTGCCCTTTTTGGAGCTGTCGTTATACCACTTGCCGATAACGCAGTCTGTACCCAGTCCTGACATCTGTGAGTCGGTCATGAGCCGCATTGGGTTTATCCATGCGTGAATGGAAAGCCCTCTGTCGTGGGCAAGCTTTACGGCGATTTTAAGCGGGTCATAGTCCCCTGTCAGGCGATCACCCTTGGGGAAAAGCGATGAATCATAATAAGCGTCGCCGTAGGCACGCACCTGAAAATAAACGGTATTGCAGCCCAGGGCGGCTATGTTGTCAAAACATTCGCCCAGCGAAGATGTAAAGGACGCTTCATCGGCGTTTTTCATTATCCTGTCATATTCCAGATATGATATCCACACGGCTTTCTGCCTGTCAAAGTTCAGGGCATAATAGCTGTTCCGGGGATAATATGTGCCTGCGCTTTCGGGAGCGGCAGTGGTATTCTCGGAAGCAGCTGCTCCTGTGGTTGTTTCGGTCCGGGTAGTCTGCGATGCAGTCTCCGAAGCGGCGATTTCTTCCGTAAAGGCTGTCTCTTCCGATGTGATAACAGCTGTTTCGAAAGCTGTTATTTCGGAGATCGTTTCGGGAACTGTTGTTTCTGAAATTGTTGTTTCCGGAACGTTAGCTCTTGAAACAGCTGTTTCAAAAGTGCATTCGGCGGCTGTTACGGTGTTTTTGTATATTTCAGCCGTTGTTTCGAGAGAAACTATATTTTCCTGCGTCCGGGAAGTGGAAACCGATGTGGTTTCGGAGCTTGATGCTGTCGTCACGGCGGAGGCAACATTATCCGTTTCAAAATAGCTGTCGGGCAGCTCGTCCGCAAGGGCGGAGCAGGAGCCTGCAAGCATGGCGCAGAGCAGTATATTTGCGATTTTTGCCGCTTTTATTATGTCGTGTCTTTCCATAGTTCCTCCATCTTCGGGGTATATACACATATAATTATAGCCTAATTATATGCGGCTTGTCAATGGCGCAGAACTTCTGTAATCAAAAAAAGTGCATAAAAATATCCGCACTTTTTCTGTGCGGATTGGCGGGGGTAATATGATATGCGGTGCAGGTGAAAGGTAAATTTGTCCGTACCTGCGGCAACAGAGACCAGATGGCTCTGCCCTCAGTGGACTTCCTAAACCCTTTACCCTGCTCTAATTTGTGCTGAATTTTTCATTTGTCACTTAACCTGTTATCTTTTGGGGGACAAAAAAACGGACTTTCACTTCCCGAAAGTCCGTTTCTGTTATCAGTCTATTATTTCGCCCTCAACAGCCCAGTTATGCGTCTTTGTGACCCTTACCCTGTGCATCGTACCGATAAGCGACTCATCGCCATTTACCAGCGTGATGATGAACTCACCGCTCTTGCCGCTGATAAGCCCGTCCTTGTAAACGCTCTCAAAAAGCACCTCAAATTCCGCTCCCAGGAAACGCTTGTAATGCTCGTCGGATATCTCCCTCTGAGCTGCCAGAAGCTCCCTGAACCATTTTCCCTTGTCCTCCTCCGAGGTCTTGTCCTCCATAAGTGCCGCTTTTGTGCCGCTGCGCTTTGAGTAGATGAACGAGAAAATGTTGTCGTATTTTACCGCCCTGACTATTTTCATAGTCTCCTGAAAATCCTCATATGTCTCATTGGGAAATCCCACTATGATATCGGTGGTAATGGAAAGCCCTGGCATCTTTTTCCTTGCGCATTCCACTATTTCCATGTATTTTTCCGCCGTATATCTGCGGTTCATCTCTTTAAGTATCCTGTTGCTGCCCGACTGCAAGGGCAGATGAATGCTGCGGCATATCTTCCTGCTGTTTGCCATAACGTCAAACAGCTCTTCCGTAGCGTCCTTGGGGTGCGGTGACATGAACCTTACCCTGAAATCTCCGTCCAGAGCATCGATGCGCCTGAGCAGCTCTGGAAAGTTTATATCCTCCTCCAGATTTCTTCCGTAGGAGTTCACGTTCTGACCCAGCAGCATTATCTCACGGCAGCCGTCCGCCGCCAGTGCCCTGATCTCTTCAAGTATCTTTTCGGGCTTTCTGCTGCGCTCCCTGCCCCTTACGTAAGGCACGATGCAGTATGAGCAGAAGTTGTTGCAGCCGTACATTATTGATACGCCCGCCTTGTATTTTTCCGTTCTCACCGCAGGGATATCCTCGGGGCATTCCTCCGCACGTTCGGCAGTGTCAACGGCAAATTTTCTTTCCGTCAGCACCTCATACATGAGCCTTGGCAGCTCCTTTGAAGCAAATGTGCCGAACACCATATCCACATGGCGGTATGACCTTTTTATCTTCTCGGCGGTGGCAGGCTCCTGAGCCATGCAGCCGCACAGTCCGATAATCATATCGGGCTTTTTTTCTTTCAGATGCTTCAGCTCGCCCACGTTTCCGTAAACCTTCAGCTCCGCATTCTCACGCACAGCGCAGGTGTTGAGTATGATAACGTCCGCCTGCTCCATGTCATATGTAACGCCGCAGCCCATCCGGCAGAGCATACCCGTTATCTTTTCGCCGTCGCTCACATTCTGCTGGCAGCCGTAGCTGTGTACGCAGCAAAGAGGGGGAGTCTCACGTCGGCTGAAAATTTCCTTTACCAGCTCTGTGTAGTTAAGTTCCATAAAAAGCGCCTTTCATCAGTAAATGTATATCTTCTTGTATCCCAGCGCCTCAAGAGCCTTGATACACTCGGTAAATTCATCGGGGGTCATGGAGTTCTTTTCGATCATAGGATATGTAGCAATATCTCCGCAGCGTGCGTTGATGCCGCCGTAAATTGCGGAAGTCTTTTCATATATTCCCATGCCCTCCAGCACCGTCTCGGTGTCGCCGTTGGTCATGGTGCGGCAGATGTTGTATTCGGAGTAATCCACCATGATAGTGCAGCCGTCCAGCTCCTCGGGGTGGAAAAGCTCGCTGTAGCCCCTGATGATCGAGTTTGCGGTTATCCTGAGCATTACCTGCGCCCCTGCCTCATTGCCTGCCTCGGTCATATATTTTGCAAGGCTTGTGAGGGCAAGATATCTGTCGCCGTAGGGAGCAGCCTGCTCGCCCAGCAGCTCGATATCGGAGGAACGGAACTCGGGGAAGATAAAGTCATCTGCGATTATCTCCTTGAAGCCTGCGTTGGCAAGCTCAGTAACAATGTCCCTCATATATTCCTTTGTGGTGTCCTCAAAGGGGGAGAGCCATGGCTTGCCGCCCTTGTCGGGGGAAGCGTCCAGCCATGCGTCATCATCGAGAGTGTGGTATGAGCCGTCACGGTAATCGCCGTAGCGGTTGTTGTCGTTGAGCACGGACACCAGTGCAACGGGTCTCATTCCGTGGGAATATGCAGCCGAAGCGATGTCCTTTGCGGTAAGTGTGGAGTGGATAATATCCTCCTCATAGTCCGTAAGGGCAAGGGGAGCAGTGGTTGCGTAGTTGAATGCGCCGCCCTCTTCCTTCATGGGGAAGATAACTGCGCTGTAGCCCTCCACGGAAAGATTGCCCAGAGCAGCCTCCAGCGACTGCATATCCGCCATATCGGAGGCGGAGAGCATATATGCGTTGCCGTCCTCTTTTATGTCAAGGTCAGCGGGGATATTTACAGCTGTTGTTTCGGGAGTGCCGATGTTCACGGGCTTTGTGCCGTCGGCAGGAAGAGTTACCGCCGAATCTTCCTGCGACTGTGAAATATCTGTCACCTCTGTGGAAGATGTGCTTTCGGTAATGGCAGTTTCGGCAGGCTGTGCGGTGCTTTCGGCGGCGAAATCGCCAGTACCGTCGTCGGCAGCCTCGCTTTCAGCAGGAGCAGTTTCCGAAGCCGCCTGAGTGTCGGTGTTTTCGGGAGTCCAGGGCTCTGTCTCAGTCTGAACGGAGCGGTTGGCAAGATATCTGCTTATGGGGCCTGCTGCGCTGTAGCCCACAAATACCAGCACCGCCAGAGCCGCCACACCCGAGATTATCTTTATGGCGTTGTCGTTTCTTTTCTTTATCCTGTAACGTCTCTTGGGACGGAAAATTCTTTTGCTTTTTCTCATTTCTATCGTTTCCTTTCGCTGAGAATCTTTGTTCTTTATATTTACATATATGACGGAATGTGACCCAGAATGCCGTAAAGCGCCATGGCGATAATGCCTGTGAATATCATTACCGCAGGATAGCCTCTGAACACCGAGGGCACGTCCTTTGAATAAAGCTGACCGTAAACGCCCGACAGCATATATGCCGCCGCCGCAAAGCCCGCACCCGAGCATAGCCCGAACAGCAGATATTCATACAAAGCGGTGCAGCTGTTCATGCTCAGGAATATTGTACCCATAATCACGCTGTTAAACGCCGATATATGGACATATTTTTTTATTCTGCCGAATCTTCCCTTGAAGAAAATAAACGCCAGCAGAAGCGTTATCAGATATATCAGACCGATGGTAAGCACATATGTCAGCGGCACAAAGGGCTTTTGGATATCCGCCGCCCTGTGGGAAAGGAGCCATGCCGCCCATGAGGCGGTCAGCGTGAAGTAAAGCACGCCAAGGCAGATGCCCGGGAGATTTCTCTTGTTTTTTGCCGCCATTATCATTGTGCTTACGCCCAGCGCCCTTGCAAAAACAAAATTTTCCGCCAGCAGCGCCGTAATAACAGATATTATCAGCCCGCCGAAAAAATTATGGCTGTCCACTTCACTCACTCCTTAAAAAAAATATCATTTCTTTGAGCACAGCCTTATGAGCGCACCCATAAGCCCTATCATTATAAATCCGCCGCAGGGAGCGCCTATCAGGGGATTTACGTGGGTTATGCCGTAAAGAGCGCCGTTTATGCCGCCCGTTGAGAACAGCTCACGCACAGCGCCCATAAAAATTATTGCAATATCAAGCCCTATTATGTGGGATATCACGTCAGCCATCATCTGCGGTCTGCTCATTCTGAAAAATCTCAGTTCCGAAGCGGATACCACAAACTGGCTCGTGGCTATCATGGGCAGGAACATTCCCAGCTTTGCAGCGTCTGCGGGCAGCCTGCCGTCAAAATAAATGTAAAAGGGAATATACACAGCTGCGGCGGCAGCGGTATATAATATTATACGCAGCGCATATGGTATTCTGCGGGGGAGCAGCGACGAGAAAAAAAGCGCCGTGAATGTCACCGCCGAGAAAAACGCCGCATATGTGAGCGCCCCCGAAAGGGTGCTGCCCGCAAATACCGCAGGCGCTATGGCAAGTCCGGATGCAAATACGGGGTTGTGGGTGGTTATCCCCTGCATAAAGGACCATTTTTTCTTATTGTCCGTGGTCATCAGAATTATCTCCGATCATGGCGATGGTCTCGCCTATATCATTGGCAGCACTTGCTTCATTGTGTGCTCTTCCGAAAATGCTGTTGAGCCTCCTCCTGCGCCTGCTTCTGCCCTTGGGGGCGGCAGTGAGCCGTGCCAGAGGTGCGGATAATACGGAAGCATACACCACAGGATTTTCCAGCGTGGATATCTCGGAAACCAGAATTATCATCACCGCCGAAGCAAAGCCGAACATTATCCTCTGCCCCGTGGTCTGGGGAACGAGTGAATAATCGCAGCAAAGCGCCATGATGCCGAACACCAGCATTCCGCCCGAAAGAGCGGTCTTGAGACCGTAAACGCCGTCAGTTATAAGGCTCCACAGCAATACCGTTCCCAGAGCCGTCACAAACACCGCCGAGGATATTGCCTTGCGTGATATGAGCACCAGCGCACAGACCAGCACCAGCACCGTAAAGGTGCAGCCCATAGGCCCCGTAAAGTTGCCGATGAGCAGCTCAAAGTCCGAGTAGTTTGAAGAAGATGCCACCATGGCGGACTTTGTAAAGGAGCTTGTCAGCGTTTCGGGAACAATGTTTAAAAGCGAAAGGGAGCTGAACGGCTTGGGATATGACAGCACCGCCGACGGATAGGAAAGCTCCGCAAAAATATATCCCGCAGCAGCACAGTTGAATATCTCATGCCCGTGGCCGCCAAAGGGGTGCTTTGCAATGCAGACGGCAAACACCGCCGCACCTGCCGCCACCGTATATGGCACGGAGGCAGGAAGCATTGCCGAAAGTGTAAGCCCCGTTATGGCAGCGGAAATATCATGGATATGCAGGGGCTTGCGTCTGAATATCAGGCAGACTATATCTGCCGCCAGACAGGTGCCCACCGCAGTAAGCGCCACCAGCAGGGCACGGACGCCGTAATAATATACCGCCATAAGGTTCAGGACGATAAGTACCGTCAGCATATATGCCATTGCACCGAAATCGGCAGGTCTGCCGTCAAGAGCAGCGCCGTCGTTTCTCACAAATGTGGTGAGCATCTGCTGATTTTTGTTTTTCATGGGTAAACCGCCTTTTAAAGCTTTTATTGGGAGACTGCTATGCGTATTGAACACATCGGAAAAAGCACAGTTAAAGTTACCGTCAGCGGCAGCGAGCTTGAGCGGCTGGGACTGCGGTACGAGGATCTTGGGGAAAATATCCTTTCCGACATTTTTCTCTCGGAAATGATAGAAAAAGCCTGCCCCGAGCTTAAAAACCGCACTCCTCCCGAGGGGGAGCTGAGCATAGAAGTCTTTCCCGCAAAGGACACAGGCTGCGTTTTCTACATCTCGCCGAAAAAACGGCGCAGCAGCGAAAATATCAGAGCAATAATCACCGCAGGAGGGATAAAGGAGCTTTTCGGCATCTGCCGAAGTCTTACCCGAATGGGCGTGATGTCGGAAAATTCCCTGCTCACAGGGGAAAAACACTGCCTGCGGCTCGTGGCAGATATCCCCAAAAGCGCAGCACTGCCCGAGGGCAGCGTCACCCTCGCCGACGATATCTCACTTGCCTGCATAAAAGAGCACGGCAGAGTTATCATTCCCCATAATGCCCTGAACACTCTTCTCAGCCTGAATTTTAACGCATAGAAGCCGCAGCGGCAGCCATATCATCAGCCTTGAAAAGATATGAGCCTGCCACCAGAATATCAGCCCCCGCCTCACGAACCGAAGCGGAGGTCTTGTCGTTTATGCCGCCGTCCACCTGAATGTGAACGGAAAGGGAATGGCTGTCCAGATATGCTTTAAGCTCACGGATCTTGTCAAGGGACTCATAAATAAAGCCCTGACCGCCGAAGCCGGGGTCAACAGTCATAATGAGTATCATGTCCGCACTTTCCGCATAGGGAAGCACATCGCTTACGGGAGTAGCGGGCTTTATGGCAATGCCAGCCTTTTTGCCCTTAGCCTTGATGGCACTGATAACAGCGGCAGGATCGGGAGCCGCCTCCAGATGGAAGCTTATCATGTCCGCACCGTTGTCCGCAAAGGCATCAATATATCTGATAGGGTCAGTTATCATAAGATGAACGTCAATGAACATTTTTGTGTGCTTTCTTACAGATGCCAGCACGGGAATGCCGTAGCTGATGTTATTTACGAAAACGCCGTCCATAACGTCGAAATGGATATGATCGCAGCCGCATTTTTCTGCTCTGTCAAGCTCTTCGCCCAGACGGCACAGATCGGCGCTGAGAATGGAAGCCGAAACTATAGTATTCACTTTATATTCCTCCGAAATTCTGCGTAATTGCCGTCACATAAGACAGCTATACATATTAAGTATAAACCACAATTTCTCCGCCGTCAATAGCATAAGGGGCGGATTTTTCTTTTCGGCATTTCGACCATCATCTAAGAAATTATACACTTTTCACTTGTGGATTTTTTCAAAAGGTCAGCTGCAGGTAAGTTGCCATAATTTTTATAATGCCACTGATATAGTATATAATATTGCCTTATAATTTATTTTCTTACTAAAATTTATGAGAATTTTAATGCAATTATATTGACATTTTTAAAATAATATAGTATGATTTACTTGTGAGATCAGAACTCAGCACAATGTACGACATCTAATACCAACCATAACAAGGAGAATGAAATATGCAGTACGAAGTAAAGAACGCTCCCCTTCCCGTGCTTATTTGTAAGCTTGACCCCAACGAGTCCATAGAGTGCCAGAAGGGCGCTATGTCCTGGATGACCCCCACCATGCAGATGCAGACAGGTCTCGGCAGCGGCGCAGGCGGACTTCTGGGCGCACTCGGCAAGATGGCTAAGAGCGCTGTAACAGGCGAGTCCATTTTCAGAAATACATACACAGCTCAGGGCGGCGCAGGCGAGATCGCATTCGCTTCCAGCTTCCCCGGCGACATCATCTGCTTTGACACATCAGTAAACCCCATCGTTGCACAGAAGTCCTCTTACCTTGCAAACACCATGGGCGTTAATATGGAGATCTTCTTCCAGAAGAAGCTGGGTGCAGGCTTCTTCGGCGGCGAGGGCTTCATTATGCAGAAGTTCAGCGGCAACGGCGTTGTATTCCTTGAGATCGACGGAAGCGTGTGCGAATACACACTGGCAGCAGGTCAGTCCATGCTTATCGACACAGGCTACCTTGCAGCTATGGAAGCAACCTGCTCCATAGATATCGAGACCGTTAAGGGAATCGGAAATGTTCTTATGGGCGGCGAAGGTCTCTTCAACACAAAGGTAACAGGCCCCGGCAAGATCTGGCTCCAGACTATGCCCGCAAATGTTCTTGCTGACACAATCAAGCCCTTTATTCCCACAGGTTCCAACTGATAACCTGCAAGCAAAAAGCCGATGTTTTCACATCGGCTTTTTTATTTGCTCAGAATATGCTCAAACGCTTTTGCTGTTCTTATGTCAGGCTCATTGAAATGACCGCCCTCGTTCCATTCAAGGACGATATCCATGCTGCCCGAAAGCAGCTCATACATTTTTCTGATATTGTCCCCTACCGACGCCATGACTTGGTTTTTAGTCTTTTCCTCTTTTTTGCCAAGGCTGAGATATATCTTCTCAGCATGAGGATGAACCTGTGAAATAAAATCTATCCAGTTCGGAAACCACACCGAGGGGGAAGCTGCGGCGGCTCCGTAAAAAACATCACACTTATATACTGCCCAGAGGGAAAACAGCGCCGCAAGGGAATATCCGCCAATGACTATTTTTACGGTATCATCAAGGCGGTATTTTTCTTTCAGCTTTGGTATCAGCTCGGTCGTAACAAAGGAAAGAGTGTCCTCTGCCTTTCCGCCGAAGGCTTCATTCCCCCACACGGGTTTTGCCTGCCACGGGGAAAGCTCATCGTTCCAGTTATCAATTATAAATGCGGCAAAAATACATCTGCCGCATTTTTTTATATGTTCGTATTCAGTGCCGAAAGACTTCATCTCAAAATCACCCATGGGCTGTATCAGCAGAAAATCCGCATTTTCCTCCCCACGGACTGCGACAGTCCTGCGGCAAAGCTCAAAAGTTTCGTTTATCAATATCCGTCAGTGCCTTCCAGTGAATCATCATGCTCTATCCAGCTCTGGACGTTGATGGTGGTGTATTTGTCGTGGGTGTTGCGGATTATAACGGTGGAAATGCCTGCGTTGATTATCATACGCTTGCACATGGCGCATGGCTCAACATCGCCGTAAAGCTCACCTGTTTTTGCGTCGTGACAGGCAAGGTAAATGGTAGCATCAATGGTGTCGCTTCTGGCGGCGGAGATGATGGCGTTTGCCTCGGCATGAACGCTTCTGCACAGTTCATAGCGCTGACCCTTGGGGATATTCAGCTTTTCACGGGTGCAGTAGCCCAGATCGCAGCAGTTCAGGCGGCCTCTGGGAGCGCCCACATAGCCTGTGGAAACTATCTCGTCATTTTTTACGATTATAGCGCCGAAATTCCTGCGCAGGCAGGTGCCTCTTTCAAGAACGGTCTCGGCGATATCAAGGTAGTAGTTTATCTTGTCTCTTCTGGGTATCGGGTTCAGGTCCATAAAAATGCTCCTTTACTCAAATATTTTCACAAGCTCGAAAACGCTTGCGGCGGAAGCGGCGGGAGGTGAGGTCAGCTCGCCGAAGCCGTATGCTGCGTGGATAAAGGGTATCCCTGCGGCGGAAGCGGCATCAAAATCCCCCTGGGTATCGCCCACATAAACGGCGCTTGTGCAGTGATTTTTCTGCATAATGAGCTTCAAAGTCTCGCTCTTGGGCTTATGGGTATCGCCCCAGCAGAGATAATCGGTGAAATACCGCTCAAGAGAATAATATTCAAAAAACGCCTCGATATACCCGTTCTGGCAGTTGCTGACGATAAAAAGCCTGTGGCTTTTCGAAAGTGCGGAAAGAGTCTCCTCCAGCTGAGGATAAAGCTCGCCGCCGTTTGCGGCAAGATAGTTTTTCTCGTTTTCCCCGCATTTTTCAAGTATGTCTATACGCCTGGTCTCGGTAAGCTCGGGGAAAAGCTTTGCCGCTATTTCCACCATGGTCATACCCATTACGCTGCGCAGGTCGCTGCCTGTTATTGTCTTGTTTCTGAGCAAGGGATCGCCGCTGGATCTTATTGTCTCCGACCATGAAGCGGCCACATTTTCGGAGCTGTCCCACAAGGTTCCGTCCATATCAAAAATTATGCTTTCGGCGTTCATTTTCTGCTCCCCCGATCTGTTTTACTTTAATATTCAGTATAGCACAGACATTTGATTTTTGCAAGATTTTTTGATAAATTCAAACGGGCTTTTCACGCAGAAATTCTTTCATTTCCCCTCTTGACAAAATCTATTGCCTGTGTTATAATTCAACCATATTGTTAAATGCGGTGACGGAAAAAAAGCAGAGCATATCCGCTTTCAGAGAGCCTTCGGTGGGTGGGAGAAGGCAGCGGCGCTTTGAAGATACATTCCCGAGCAGATGCGGCGAACAGAGTAGCCGTGTACGGAGTGAGGCACGTTACAGTCTCCCCGAGGTCATACATCGTATGGCGAACTGAGGTGGTACAGCGCTTTCTTATAAAAGAAACACGCCCTCTTGAAGCTTAGGCTTTGAGAGGGCTTTTTTGTTGGGGTGACATGATGAAATGCAGATTTGACTCAACAGGCACTATAGGAGCTATGTGTGGAGCAGCTGTATTTATTGCGATTATGGCTTTTTCCGCAGCTATCGCTTTTTATGGCAGCTTTGATGACAGAGGTCTGGCTCCGGGCGTTTCGCTGATTGCTTTCATTATTTCTGTTGTGGCTGCCGTTGTTCTGAATATCATTAAGGGTGGAGTGATATATGCCCGCAGTGACAGACTTATCATTGTTCACAGCTTTGGCGCTTGGAAAATTCTTGTTTCAAGAATAAGCTATGAGGATATCGAATATGCCGATCATAATGTGACACAGAAGCGCAGCAGGCTGGGCTTTTACTGCTATGTATTTGAGCTTATTATACATATGAAAAGCGGGAAAAAAATAAAGCTTTGCGTTGACCTCAATATTCCCGAAGACAAGCCCATGTGCGACCCCGACGGCTACAAGCGGTTTATAAACGATCAGCCTATTATGAAGCTTTGCAGATATATAAACGAAAAATCAAGATAAAAATCAACTTGAAAGGCGGTGGTATCAGTGAGGCGGATCGTTACCGTCTCATACAGAAGCCGATAAAAATGTCAATTCAAACAAATATATAAATGGAGGAAAATAAAATGACTTTATACGAAGAACTCACCAGAAGAGGACTTATCGCTCAGGTAACTGATGAAAAAGAGATAAGCGAGATGATAAACAACGGAAAGGCTACCTTCTACATCGGCTTCGACCCCACTGCCGACAGCCTTCACGTTGGTCACTTCATGGCTCTGTGCCTTATGAAGAGACTCCAGATGGCAGGCAATAAGCCCATCGTGCTTATCGGCGGCGGCACAGGTATGATCGGCGACCCCTCAGGCAAGTCCGACATGAGAAAGATGATGACCCAGGAAACAGTTCAGCACAACTGCGACTGCTTCAAGAAGCAGATGAGCCGCTTCATCGACTTCTCCGAGGGCAAGGCTATCATGGTAAACAACGCTGACTGGCTCATGAACCTGAACTACATCGAGCTGCTCCGTGAAGTCGGCGCCTGCTTCTCGGTAAACAAGATGCTCACATTCGAGTGCTACAAGCAGAGAATGGAAAGAGGTCTTACATTCTTAGAGTTCAACTACATGATAATGCAGTCCTACGACTTCTATATGCTGTTCCAGAAGTACGGCTGCAATATGCAGTTCGGCGGCGATGACCAGTGGGCAAATATGCTGGGCGGCACAGAGCTTATCAGAAAGAAGCTTGCTAAGGACGCTCATGCAATGACTATCACCCTGCTCACCAACTCCGAGGGCAAGAAGATGGGCAAGACCGAAAAGGGCGCTGTATGGCTCGACCCCGAAAAGACCTCTCCCTACGACTTCTTCCAGTACTGGAGAAACGTTGGCGACAACGATGTTATCAAGTGCCTGAAGCTCCTCACATTCCTGCCCATTGAGCAGATAGAGGAAATGGAGCGCACCATGACAGGCGCAGAGCTCAACAAGGCAAAGGAGCTACTTGCATACGAGCTTACCTCCCTTATCCACGGCAAGGAAGAGGCTGACAAGTGCCTTGAAGCAGCAAAGAAGCTTTTCGGCGGCGCAGGAAACACCGATGATATGCCCACCACCGAGATCCCCGCAGCAGAGCTGGAGGGCGGCATAAACATTCTTGACCTGCTGGTAAAGACAGCTCTCTGCCCCTCCAAGAGCGAGGCAAGGAGACTTGTACAGCAGGGCGGCGTATCCGTTGATGATGTAAAGGTAACAGACCCCAACGCAGCTGTTGAGATAGCAGAGAGCGTTATCATCAAGAAGGGCAAGAAGGTTTACCACAAGGTAGCAAGAGCATAAGAGAAGATAAAGGCAGTGTCAATTTTTTTAGAGGAAAATAAACAAATGACAAGCCTTGTCCCCTGCCATCACGCTTGACAATCCTATTCTTTAGCGTTATAATTATTGCATAGATCACGCACAGAAAGAAGCGGGAATACGGGAAAACTCAATACCAACAAAAAGATCAAAAGAGATTCCCTCCTTGATACGGCTTTCAGGCTGTTTATGAGTCAGGGTATAAGCAAGACATCTATCTCTGACATCGTTGACCAGGCAGGCGTTGCAAAAGGCACATTTTATCTTTATTTCAAGGACAAGTATGATATACACAACAAGCTCATATGCCACAAGTCTGCCCAGCTGCTGAAAAATGCGCTTTCCCGACTGATGACTGCAAATATCTCCGACTTTGAGGACAGCATCGTTTTCATTGCGGACAGTATCCTGAACCAGCTTTCGGAAAATCCCAATCTGCTTAAATTCATCTCAAAAAATCTTAGCTGGGTTTCTCTCCGTTCCGCTGTGACCCAGCCCGAAGACGATGATGACGCTTTGACGGATATTTATGACAGGCTGAAAATCCGGGCGCAGGGATACAATGAGCCTGAGATAATGTTCTTTATGATAACGAATGTTATCAGCTCATCGTGCTACAGCGCCGTTCTTTACAGCGAGCCTGCGGACATTTCGGTGCTGAAGCCCCATATTCTGGGCTGCGTAAGGGATATTATGATATCCCACAGGAAGGACAAAACAACGTGATACTTTTTATCGCCGTTATATGCTGAGCCGTTAAACATTACAAAGAAAAAAACAGCACTTCCATTTTTCGGAAGTGCTGCTTTTTTATGTTCTGTTTGTATCAGAGCGATGACACCTGACGGACTGAATTCCCGGGAACTGTCTTTTTAACAATATCTGCGCCCAAAGCTCTGAGCTTCTGCTCGATATCTTCATAGCCACGCTCAATGTGATAGATATCATCTATCTCGGTAACTCCGCTGGCTGCAAGACCTGCTATAACAAGGGCTGCGCCTGCTCTCAGGTCGGGAGCGGTAACGGGTGCGCCCATAAGCTTGCCCACGCCCTCGATAACTGCCACACGGCCCTCAACGGAAATATCTGCGCCCATTCTCCTGAGTTCGTCCACGTATCTGAAACGGTTGTTGAATATCTCATCGGTAACGATGCTGGTACCCTCCGCCAGACAAAGAAGTGTGGATATCTGGGGCTGCATATCTGTGGGGAAACCGGGGTGAGGCATAGTCTTTACGCTGGTCTTTACAAGAGGTCCGTCAACGGAGATCCTAACGCTGTCGTCATATTCCTCAACGTTAACGCCTATCTTTGCAAGCTTTGCGGTGATAGATTCAAGGTGCTTGGGGATAACATTCTTTACAAGCACATTTCCTCTTGTTGCGGCAGCTGCCACCATATATGTTCCTGCCTCGATCTGGTCGGGGATAATTGCGTAGGTAGTGCCCTTGAGAGTTTTAACTCCTCTTATCTTGATAACATCTGTTCCTGCGCCCATGATATCTGCGCCCATGGAATTGAGGAAGTTTGCAAGGTCAACGATATGAGGCTCCTTAGCTGCATTTTCGATAACTGTAAGACCTGTTGCCTTAACGGCTGCCAGCATTGCGTTGATGGTAGCGCCTACGGTTATCTTATCGAAATAGATCTGAGAACCGATGAGCTTATCGGCACAGATATCTATCATGCCGTTATCGAGAGTGCAGGTAGCGCCCAGTGATGTAAATGCCTTGAGATGCTGGTCAATGGGACGGTCGCCGAGATAGCAGCCGCCGGGCATTGAAACACGTGCTCTTCCGAACTTGCCCAGCAGTGTTCCAAGGAAATAATAGGAAGCTCTCATAAGGCGTGCCAGCTCATAGGGAACAACAGGGTCCTTGATGCCTGTTGCATCGATGCGGTAAACGCTCTTGTCTATGCGCTGAACGTCAGCTCCCATTTCATAAAGGATACGCAGAGAAATGGAAACGTCGCTTATGTTCGGTATATTTTCAAGTATGCAGGGACCGTCCGCAAGGATAACGGCAGGGATTATGGCAACTACAGCGTTTTTTGCTCCGCTTATAGTGACCTCGCCCTCAAGACGGCGGCCGCCCTTTATAATAAATTTTTCCAAAACACAACTCTCCTGTAAAACTGCGGATAATGTCCGCAGAAAAAGTGCGGCTGTCCTGACATTATTGCAACAGACAAAACCGCCTTTGATTTTTTGTATTAACTATTATATCACAAACGAAACCAAATTAAAAGTATTTTCAACTGAACATTTTGACGGAAATTACGGCTGACACAAAGAATTTAATGTCAATATCAACAAAATTTAACTATTGTGGTATCAGGCGCAAAGATAAATTCCAACAGACTGTTACTTTTCTGTAATTTCTGAACATTGCTGTAACCAATGTGTAACCTTTGGAATAAAAGGCGGTTTTACATCATATAATTTGTGAATCCAAATCGTCGGAACGGGTAATTATGCGCCGCAGTTTTTGGGCGCAGTGATAAAAAATATACGCATATGCTCGGAAAGCAGCAGAAATTTTTACAGCGCACCAAATGCGCATATCTGCCATGGAGGAATATATTTTGACAAGCGGTGCTGAATTTTATTTTAAAGGGACAAGGATACGCATTACTTTCGGATTTTTTGCGGTATGGTCGGTGCTGATAATGCAGTCCCCCGTTTCAAAAGCAGGCGAGCTGGCTTTGCTTTCCTGCCTGCTCCACGAAGGCGGGCATATAACAGCCATGGCGGTCATGGGGATAAAGCCACGGAGCCTTACATTTTACAGCGGCGGCATAGGCATGAAAAGCGGAGCGATATTGTCCCCTGCCCGTGAGATATTCATATTGTCGGCGGGGTGTCTGGTAAATCTGCTTCTGGCGCTGGCAGGGACGCTTACGGGCAGCAGGATATTAACGGGGATAAATCTGGCGCTGATGCTTTTTAACCTGCTCCCTCTGCCAAGCCTTGACGGGGGGCGTATCCTGCGCACGGTCGTGGAAGCAATATCCCCTGCTGCTGACATCTCGGGGGTGCAGAACGCTTTTGGCATTGTTATGGGGATCGCTGCGGCGGTGTTTTTCTTTGTCTCAGGGAGCATAAGCTTCACGCTGCCTCTTACGCTGGGGCTGATAGTTCTGGAGGGGCTGGCGGACAGGAGATAGCGTAATATCGACGTCCTGACGGCTTAATACAGGTATCTGTAGGCAAAATCCCGATTTTGAGACGCACAAAAAGTTATGAAATTTGTACAAAATCACCTTTGAAGCAAATCGCAAAATATGATATAATTAACATATAAAATAAAGAAAGGATGTTTTATATGAAACGTATCATAAGCGCCTGCTTAGAGCAGACTGTCCGTTTTGAGACTGCGGAAGAGTTTGCCGCATTTTCGTCAGCCATGGACCGCAAGGAAATAAAGTACAAAATTCTTGAAAGTGCCGACCAGCCCGACGGCTCTGTTATAGCAAAGCTCAAAAAGCAGTACAATCATTATGACACGGGAAGCTACATGAGCTGAGGTGATGATATGCTGAAAAAAGGCGATCATGTGGTTTACGGCGGCAGCGAGATATGCGTTGTCAGCGATATTGTAAAAAGGTGCTTTGACGGCGTGAACGAGGAAAAATATCTGAGGCTCGTTCCGGTGGAAACGCCCTCCGCTTCGTATTATGTGCCGGAAAAGAATGCTGAGGCAAGAGTGCGTCATCTTATGGGTCGTGAGCAGGTACTTGCGGTGATAGACGCTATGCCATTGGCATCGGCGCAGTGGAGCGAGAACAGGGACGAACGCAGGCATATGTTTGTAAAGGTGCTCAAAAGCGACGATTATATGCAGATACTCAGCATGATGAAAGGTCTGTACGACGAAAAGCAGAAGCGGGGCGCCTGCGGAAAAGATCTCATCTCTGCCGATGAAAAGGCGTTTGAAGCCGCTTCAAAGCTTATAAACAAGGAATTTTCAATGGCGCTTGGCATTCCTGAGGCAAGCGTGGAGGGATTTATCGAGCAGCGCCTGGCAATGCTCCATGCACAAAATAATAAATAGTACAAAAGCGGAACTGCATAGCAAAACAGTTCCGCTTTTACTTTTATATGTTATTTTGCAGCCGGTTTAGAAAACACTTCTCCGTCAAAAAGTCTGCCTGAGAACGGGCTGAGCTTTACGGAAAATTCTCCGCCTGCGGGCTTTATCTTCACGCTGCGCTTGACCTCGGTCTTGCCGCTGTAGATGTTGCTGTCGGAATTGATAAGCTCTTTAAGATCTGTAAGTCCGTCTGTGGGAATGGTCATGGTCTGCTCCCTGTCGGAGAAATTCAGCAGGCAGATTGTTGTTTCATTCTCCGCACAGCGCTTATATGCAAATACCGAGCGCTCCGACTCATCGGGAAGTATCCACTTGAAGCAGTCGGGATTATATTCGCCGTTATAAAGGGAGGGACGTGTGGTGTAGAGCTTTTCAAGGTCGGTCATATATCTGAGAAATGAATCGTGGAGGGGATATTTGAGTATATCCCAGTCCTGCTCTCTTGTTTCGTCCCACTCTCTGAACTGGGCAAACTCGCCGCCCATGAAGTTCAGCTTTTTGCCCGGGTGGGAATACATATACATATAAAATGCCCTTGCCTGAGGGAATTTCACATCATAATCGCCCCACATCTTCTGAATGACGGTCGCCTTGCCGTGAACGTTTTCGTCGTGGGAGATCGGCAGCAGATAAAGCTCATTGTAGAAATACTGCATGGAAAAGGTTATCTTGCCATGGTGATATTTTCTCTCTGCAGGTGGGGTGCGGAAGTAATCGAGAGTGTCGTTCATCCAGCCCAGATCCCACTTGTAGTCAAAGCCAAGGCCATCATACTCAACGGGAGCTGTTACCTTGGGGAATGCGGTGGAATCCTCCGCAATAAGCATTGCGGTGGGGTGGAGGGCATGAAGCCCTGAGTTCATCTTTTTAAGGAAATCGACGGTGCATTTGTTAACGCCGCGCTCGGGATCGCCCTGCCAGTATATGGCACGGCTTATTGCGTCCATACGCAGACCGTCGAAATGATATTTTTCAAGCCAGTAGTTGGCGGCGGACTGCAAAAAGCAGCAGACCTCACGCCTTGAATGGATAAAGTTGCAGGTTCCCCACTCGCTGATGGTAACATCGCTGTCGGGGTATTCATAAAGGCAAGTGCCATCGTATTTTGCAAGGGCATAGCCGTCCATGGCAAAATGCACGGGAACGAAATCCATGATAACGCCGATATCGTTCTTGTGGCACTTGTCGATGAGCTTCATAAGCTGGGCGGGAGTGCCGTAGCGTGATGTGGGGGCAAAAAAGCCTGTATTCTGGTATCCCCATGAGCAGTCGGCAGGGTGCTCGCTGAGGGGCATGAACTCGATATGTGTATAATGGTGCTTCTTGACGTATTTTATAAGCTTGTCCGCAATGTCGGAATAGGAATACCAGCCGTTTTCATTATCGGGGTCGGTATGCCAAGAGCCGATGTGCACCTCATAGATATTGAGAGGCTCATTATAGTTCTTGCTGCGCTTTTCCAGCCACTCACTGTCGGTGAATTTGTACTCGTCAAGGTCGGTTATAATGGACGCAAAATTGGGGCGAAGCTCCATTGCAAAACCGTAGGGGTCGCAGTGCTCCACTCTGCCCAGTGAAGAATAGATGACATACTTATACATCTGACCCTTTTTTGCCTTGGCGGAAAAATACGACCAGACATGACCGTCCTTTATCATATTTTCCTCCTGCCAGTCGTTCCACTCGCCGATTATGGTTATCCTCTCAGCTGAGGGTGCAAAGGTGCGGAAAACAGTGCCGTCGGGGTTGGGGTGAGCGCCGAAAAACTCGTAAGCATCAAAAACATTGCCCATGTAAAACTCGTGCATATCCATATATATCATTCCTTTTTATTAAGATCAAGGGAAATCTGCCTTGCGGCAGGCATTTACAAACTCCTCCATGGAGCGGATAAAATTTTCTGCACTTTCGCTGCCCATTGCGTTTATTATAGCGGAAAGCCTGCTGCGGAGCAGTTCTCTGCCGTTTTCAACATAATCCGAACCTGCATAAGTGGGACTTACCATTATCCTGCGGCGGTCGTTCTCATCGGTGCGGCGGCTGATAAAGCCTTTTTTCTCCAGGGAACGGAGAATGCCTGCCACACGCCCGCCTGTCATATCAAGGGCGGAAACAATATCGCCTGTGGCGATCTCTCCGCCGCCTGCGGTGTAATGGATATAGGACAGCACCTTCATTTCGCCCTGCATGAAGTTTTCCAGCCCCAAGGGAATTTTCATATAATAGTACTGTCGGAGCACTTCTATCAGCTCGTCGGAAAGACCTGCGTCTGCCTTGTCCATATAGCACCTCCCGCAAGATATTTAATAGTGTTAACTAATTTGAGTATAGCATTATTTTCACCGCTTGTCAATAGGGATCAAGCGCCGCCATTTGGCGGTCAAAATGCAAAATTATCATTGCTTTTGAGAGCATATTGTGATATAATAAAAATATATATTGCCGCATGACGGCGCACATGAAAGGAATGCTCGCAATGAATATACTGATAAAGAATATAAAAATGCTCATAAACGGCGGCACTCCCAAGGGGGATATCTGTATTTCGGGGAACAAGATCCTTTCCGCAGGAGTAATTCCCGAGGGGTTTGCGGCTGACAAGGTGATAGACGGCTCGGACAAGCTGGCGATACCCGGTCTTATCAACTGCCACACCCACACCTATATGTCGCTTTTCCGCAATCTGGCGGACGACCTTTCCTTTGAGGACTGGCTTTTCGGCGCAATAATGCCCCGTGAGGATGCCATTTCCACCGAAGACGCTTACTGGGGCGCTATGCTCTCCTGCGCCGAGATGATAAAGACGGGAACCACCTGCTTTATGGATATGCACATGTTCCCCGCAATGACCGCCTCCGCTGCGGACAAGCTTGGCATGAGAGCTGTTATGACAAGAGGTCTGACAGGCTCCGACAGGAACGACAAGGACGGCATCAGGCGCTACAATGAGCACATGGACGAGCGTGAGCGCTTCAAGGGCAATGACCGCATCACATTCAAGCTTGGCCCCCACGCTATCTACACCTGCGGCGAGGATTATCTCAGGTGGCTTATCGAAAAGGCTCACGAGACTGAGCAGGAGTTCCACATTCATCTTTCCGAGACCACGACCGAGGTACAGAACTGCTACAAGGAACGCAGCAAGTCCCCCGTGGAATATCTGAACGACATCGGATTTTTGGACATAAAGACCTGCGCCGCTCACTGCGTTCATGTTTCCGACAGCGACATGGATATTCTGGCGGAAAAGCACGTAAGCGTTATCCACAACCCCAAGAGCAATCTCAAGCTTGCAAACGGCACCGCTCCCATTCCGAGAATGATGGAAAAGGGCATAAACGTCTGCATGGGAACGGACAGTCAGGCATCAAACAACGACCTGAACCTGTTCTCCGACATGAACTTTGCGGCTCTGCTCCACAAGGGCGCAACAGGCTGCCCCACCGTATGCACCGCAAAAGAGGTGCTGGACTTTGCGACTGTTAACGGCGCAAAGGCTCTGGGCATACCCGACATCGGCTCGATAGAAGCAGGCAAAAAGGCTGATATTGCCATTCTTGACCTTGACCGTCCCCAGTTCTGCCCCCGCAATGACCTGTCCTCCGCTCTTGTATATTCCGCAAACGGCAGTGAGGTCGATACTGTTATCATTGACGGTGAGGTCGTTCTTGAACACGGCAGGCTCACAAAATTTGACGAGGAAGAGATATATGCTCACGCAAAGGCTGTTGCAGAGAAATTCTGAGTAGAGCTGCAACCGATGACGTTTTGGCGTGTTTGGTTTGTGCATATAAATCGGAATTTATAGGAGGTGAATCTTCATGAAATGTCCATATTGTGGTGATGAAATGATAAGAGGATACCTAATGAGTTCACGAGACATTACTTTTACAGTTGATAATCTGACAAAAGTTTTTCGTATTAAAAAATCGGACGATCTGGAATTGAGTAAAGGTTCAGCAGGAATCTCTCATTGTGAAGCTTATCGTTGTAGTAGTTGTAAGAAGATTTTGATTGATTATGCAAATAGATAAATCGGGAGTTGACAAAGGAGTTGAGCTGATATGAAAAAGAAAATCATCATATTGCTGTCTGTTGTGATAATTCTTTTGATAGGCATTGTTGTATGGTTTAATATTCCACTCGACTTGATGGACTTAGACCCTAATGAGGTCATGGAAATAGTTGTTTTCAATGGCAATAGCGGAAAAGCAACACATATTATCGACAAAGAGCAGATTCAGCATATTGTCGAAAATTTGAATGGCGTCGAAGTAAAGCGGTCAAAACCATCTTTGGGATATATGGGATATAGTTTCAAAGTTACTATTTATTTGTCTGATGGCAACGAGGCAGGCGATTGGAATAATTTTATTATCAATTCAGATGATACAATTAGAAAAGATCCATTTTTCTATTCTGTTACAAAGGGAAATATTGATTACAGCTATATTGAAGGTATCGTAGAATAACAAAAATTCTAATTTAGCGGGGTGCTGAGCTATAAAATGCCGGAGGTGAAATATGCTTACATTCGGAAGTGAAAACAGCGAAATAAACAAGCACAGTCGGCTTGCTCCTTTTGTGCTTTCAATAAAAGATGACCCTGACAACAGGCTGAGCATTGTAATAGCCCTGCCAAAGAACTGTCCCGCAGCAGATGATATTTCCGACCCACGGCTGAAAGATATCCTTTCGCACAGCACTCGGGTAATTGAGGACACAGAGCAGCTTTATGAAATAGCTTTCGGGTCATATGTCATTTACCAATGCAGGAATGAAAGCTACACATCATATGACCCGACAGAAGTGATGAAAGGCAAATACCTTGTCATTTTTGAACGCTCCCATTTTCTTGACTATTACGAAAGCGTTATTTTTGACAAGGATACTGACAATGAAAAGGTCTGCCGAAAGCATTACGGCATCTATGGTGAAAATCACATCATTGATGTTATCTCCAACGAGCCGCCAACTATCAGAAAGATAAACACTTAATAAATAAACCGACAGCATATATGCTAACGGCATTTACTAAAAATAATAATCAGAAAGGAATATAAAAATATGTCAAACACAAGTGAGATAAGAGATCCCGAGCTTTGGGAAAGCGGAGCAAGAAAAATTCAGTGGGTAAAGCAGAATATGCCCCTGCTGAGAGGTATTGAAAAGGAATTTTCCGAGACCAAGCCCTTTGCAGGTCTTAAAATAGCCCTCTCCGTTCATCTGGAGGCAAAGACAGCATACCTTTGCAAGGTGTTGGCAGCAGGCGGTGCGGATATGTATGTTACAGGCTCCAACCCTCTCTCCACTCAGGACGATGTGGCTGCGGCTCTGGTACATGACGGTCTCAAGGTATTTGCATGGTACAATGCCACCGAAGAGGAATATCACCGCCACATCACAAGGGTAATTGAAGTAGGCCCCAACATCATCATCGACGACGGCGGCGACCTTGTTCACCTTATCCACACCGAATACAAGGAGCTTATCCCCAACGTTATCGGCGGCTGCGAGGAGACCACCACAGGCATTATCCGCCTTATTGCCATGAACAGGGCAAAGGAGCTCAATTTCCCCATGGTGCTTGTAAACAACGCTGACTGCAAGCATCTTTTCGATAACCGCTACGGCACAGGTCAGTCTGTATGGGACGGCATCAACCGCACTACCAACCTTATCGTTGCCGGCAAGAACGTTGTTGTTGCAGGATACGGCTGGTGCGGCAAGGGCGTTGCCATGCGTGCAAAGGGTCTGGGCGCTTCCGTTATCGTCACCGAGATAGACCCCATAAAGGCAATGGAGGCTGTTATGGACGGCTTCAAGGTAATGAAGATGGAAGAGGCCGCAAAGGTGGGCGATTTCTTTGTTACCGTAACAGGCTGCGACGGCGTTATCACCGAAAAGAGCTTTATGAACATGAAGGACGGAGCTATCTGCTGCAATGCAGGTCATTTTGACTGCGAGGTAGATGTGGCATGGCTCAGGGACAACTGCGAGATCTCTTGGCTTGCCCGCAACAACATCATGGGCTACAAGCTGAAAAACGGCAGAAGCGTTTACATCATCGCCGAGGGTCGTCTTGTTAACCTTGCGGCAGGCGACGGTCACCCTGCGGAGATAATGGATATGTCCTTTGCGGTTCAGGCAATGAGCGCACTTTATCTGGTAAAGAACAAGGGCAGATTTGATGACATGGTAATCGACGTTCCCCGTGAGGTGGATATGGAGATCGCTCACAGAAAGCTCTCCGCATGGGGCATTGAGATAGACAAGCTCACCGCCGAGCAGGAAGCATATCTGAACAAGGGACTTTGATATCAGAGGTAATATATGAAAAAGATCATCATAGCTGCCGTTCTCGCCGCTGCCATGGCTCTCACAGGCTGCGGCGGCGAAATAACGGAAAAGGCAAACGGTGCGCTGGAGAGCGCTCAGAATGCGGCAGGAGACGCTATAGAGTCAAAGGCTGCAGATTATGTTGACGGTGCGGTGGGCAATATGGAAGTTCCCGATATAGGCGGAGAAACGGAACTTCCCGCTGCGGGCGATATCAACGGATAAGCGTGCTTTATGATACAAAGCCGAAAGGAAAAAAGATGAACGAACCAAATGTAAAAAAGGACAAGGAGCTTTGCCCCGTATATAAAAAATGCAGCGGCTGCCAGCTTATGAACATGACCTACGAGGAGCAGCTCCGCTTCAAGCAGATAAAGGTAGAAAGGCTCATGGGCAAGCTCTGCCGCCCCGAGCTTATCGTTGGTATGGACGACCCTGTTGGCTACCGATACAAGGTCACGGCGGTATATGACTTCAAGGGCGGAAAGTCCCTGTGCGGAGTATATCAGTCGGCAACAGGCGGAGTTATTGACGTTAAGAGCTGTGCTGCGGATAATCCCAAGGCAGACAGCATTGCAAGGCAGATACTTAAAACCGCAAACGCAATGAAGATATCCTTATGGAGCAGCTACGGCGGTCAGGGCTTCCTGCGCTATGCCATGATAAGGATCGCCAAGGGCACGGGGGAGATAATGTGCGTTATCGGCGGCACTGACAATGATTTTCCCTCAAAGAAGCATTTCACTGCGGAGCTTATGAAAAAATGTCCCGAGATAACCTCTCTTGTGTTCACGGTATGCAAGCCCGACAGGATAGCTCCGGGAACAAAATACGAAACGCTTCACGGCAAGGACTACATCGAGGACATCATCTGCGGAAAGAAATTCAGGATATCCCCCAAGTCCTTTGCGCAGATAAATCCCGTGCAGACGGAAAAGCTGTACTCTCTTGCCATAAAATACGCCGCTCTCACGGGAAAAGAGACTGTGATAGACGCATACTGCGGCATAGGTACGCTGAGCCTTATTGCGGCTGACAAGGCAAGGACGGTTTACGGCTGCGAGATAAACCGTGCAGCCATAAACGACGCTGTGATAAACGCAAAGCTCAACAAGGCAGAGAACGTGAAGTTCATCTGTGCGGACAGCGGCGAATTTCTTGAAGAATTTACCGAGGAAAAGCTCCGTGCGGACGTTGTTATAATGGACCCCGCAAGGGCAGGTGCTGACAGGAGATTTCTCTCCAATCTGGTGAAGATCGCTCCCAAGCGAATTGTATATGTTTCCTGCAATCCGGAAACCCAGTCAAGAGACGTGTTCTTCCTTATCAAGAACGGTTATAAGATAAAGAAGCTTTCTCCTGTGGATATGTTTCCTTTTACTTCGCACGTTGAGACGGTTTGTCTGCTGGTGAAAGGCGAAAAATAAGAACATCACTGAAACAAAGATAGTTTTCGGTGAGCTTTATTCAAGGCTCTGCGATGCTTGGGTCAACACGTCGGATCTGACGCAAGATAATATTTTATTTTGCGTGGTATGACATGGTTTAATACTAAGAACCAATTAAAAACTATACAAAAAATTGAGCATAATCTTGCGTATATGGATTATGCGATGATTTTTTGTCTATAGTTTTATTGGTGATTAGTATAAGTTCAGAGAGTGATACAATATATAAAAAGGAAGGAGCCGAAAAATGCAGGACAGACCAATGCTTGAGCTTGAGGAATATATCCGTCAGGGTGAACCCGGACAGGCGGACAGATCTGCCG
Source organism: Huintestinicola butyrica (assembly GCF_025567215.1). Classification (NCBI taxonomy): domain Bacteria; kingdom Bacillati; phylum Bacillota; class Clostridia; order Eubacteriales; family Oscillospiraceae; genus Huintestinicola; species Huintestinicola butyrica. The sequence goes on along the minus strand of NZ_JAOQKB010000012.1, from coordinate 45,802 downwards.
CATGGAAAACGGCTATCGGTTTGCAGGACGTTGACGGGCTGAAAACCTCCGATTATTTGCTGGAAACCGCCAAGGAGCATATTGAGGGAAAAATAGATATAAAATCGGCTCAGAAGCGTATAGAAAGCTACTATGAGGAGCGCTCGGACCGCAGGAACATCGAAGCTGACACCAAGGAAGCCGACATAGTTTCCGCCAGAATTGCCGAACTTTTATCTGAAAAGACCTTTCAGTTCTCCCCTGCTGAGCTTGCCTCCATACACAGGCGGCTTTTCAGCGGAGTTTTTAAGCACGCAGGTCAGTTCAGGACTTACAATATAACAAAAAAAGAATGGGTCCTGAACGGCAATACCGTTTTTTACGCTTCATATGACAGCATAAAGGACACTCTTGACTATGATTTCGGTCAGGAAAAAGCCTTTTCATATGAGGGGCTGGCTCCTGCTCAGGCTATAACGCATATTGCAAAATTCACAGCAGGCATCTGGCAGATACACCCGTTCTGTGAGGGCAACACCCGCACCACGGCTGTTTTTATCCTTAAATATCTGCGCACCTTCGGCTTCTCTGTCAGCAATGACGTTTTTGCCGAAAATTCATGGTATTTCAGGAATGCACTTGTAAGGGCAAATTACAATGACTTCAAAAGCAATATAAGTGCAACGGTGAAATATCTGGAGCTTTTCTTTGAAAATCTTCTGCTCGGATATCATAATGAACTGAAAAACAGATATCTTCACGTTGATTATAAACCTGACAAAAGTACAGAAGAATTTCAAAGTGTCAATAGCAATATTTCAAAGTGTCAAAATGACACTTTGAATGATACTTTGAACTGTTCATTTGAAGAAATGGCAATACTTGCCATTATAAAAAAAGACCCCTATGCCACTCAGAAGCAGATGGCACAGGAAACAGGAAAGTCGGAAAGTACCGTTAAACGCCGAACTGCCGAGCTGCAAAGCAAGGGTATTATCCGCCGTGAAAACGGCAAACGAAACGGCAAATGGGAAATCGTGACGCCATTACAAAAATAAATCCAAAGGATCGGACATGACCATGAGCCACAATAAAGAAGAAAATTTCAATATACGCCCCCTGACCACCGATGATGCAGAGCAGTACAACGCTCTGCTTCGATATGCCTTTCAGGTAACGGAGCAGGAGCTGGAGGAAACTGGCTGGAAGGACGATGAGATAAAGCAGTCAAAATTCCCCGTGCTGCAAAGGGCAGACGTGCTGGGCTGCTTTAATGAGGACGACCTTGTTGCCCAGTTTGCGGTATATCCGCTGGATATGAACATCTACGGCACAGAGTATTCCGTGGGGTTTGTCACCAGCGTATGCACCTACCCCGAATACACGGGTCACGGCATCATGAAGCGGCTTATGATACAGAGCCTTACCCGAATGAGGGAAAAGCACCGCTCCTTTGCGCTTTTGTACCCCTATTCTATCCCACTTTACCGCCGCCTTGGGTGGGAGATAATCTCCAACAAGATGACATATGTGGTGAAGGACACCCAGATCCCCCGCAAAAACAAGGAGCCGGGCTATGTCCGCCGTGTGGAATGGGACAATCCCGAATTTATGGCGCTCCACACCCGCTTTGCCGAGAAGACCCACGGCTGCCTTTTCCGCAATGACCTTGCCTGGGAGGAATACTGGCGCTGGGATCATGACGACACTGCCGTTGCGGTATATTACTCCGATGATGATATCCCATACGGCTACATGGTATATCTCATCAACTCTGACATCATGCACATCAAGGAAATGATATATCTTAACCGTGAGGCTCAGCTGGGGCTGTGGGAATACATATATGCTCACGATTCCATGATAGATGAAGTTCACGGCAACAACTACTACAGTGAGCCTATCGCCTTTGAACTGGAGGACAGCGACATCAAGGAGACTATCCGTCCCTATGCCATGGGCAGGATAATCGACATCGAGCAGTTTTTCGGGCATTACAGCTGCTGTACCCACAAGCCTGCGGTGTGCTTTGAATTTGTGGTAACGGACGAGCTGCTCCCATGGAACAACGGCAGCTTCAGGGTAATGTTCGAGAACGGAAAGTGCCGCATCACCGATGAAGTGCCGCAGTACAGCATGAAGATGACCATAGGCACGCTTACCACCATGCTTATGGGCTACAAGACTGCCGAAAAGCTGTACGGCATGAACAGGATAAGCTCCTCTCCCGAGGCGGTGAAGAGGCTTGATGACACGCTTCTCCACAATATGCCGTACATTTCCGATTACATCTGATGAGGAAC
>NZ_JAOQKB010000012.1:23309-43215 GCF_025567215.1 Huintestinicola butyrica | reverse complement strand
AATGATTTTCAGCTTGACGGCTTCCTTATCTTCCCCCTCTCCGCTGTGGAGGATATAAGAAGCAAGGGCAGAAAATACAACGAAATAATGCGTGCTGAGGGTGTATGCAATGATCTTGCCATTCCAGATATCGACATTTCATCAATGAAAAAAGTGTGCAGGCATTTTGAAAAAAGCGGCGAGTGCATTTCCGTTGAGACTGACGATGATTATTACATCGGCAAGGTGACGCAGGTCTCGGGAAAGCACATTTTATTTGAATGGTTTGACGCCCGTGGCGAATGGTACGAGCCTGTGCGGATAAAAATTTCGGATATCAGGCTGATAACATATAAGTCAAGATATGTTCAGGTATTTTCAGAACACATTGAAAAAAGGTGATAATATGCAAGCGACCAACTGCGAAAGCTGTGTCAACTATGTTTATGACGAGGATTACGAGTGCTACACCTGCCTTGTAAATCTGGACGAGGACGAAATGTACCGCTTTGTCAACGGCACAAATTATGCCTGTCCCTATTATCGTCCGGACGATGAATACGGCGTTGTAAAGCATCAGATGTGATATGGAGTGATGTGCCATCAGATACGGTAAAATATGCAGGGGAAAATTTATCTCCCGCCCCAACCGCTTTATTGCAAGGGTCGATATTGACGGAGAGGTTCAGACCGTTCATGTGAAGAACACGGGGCGGTGCAAGGAGCTGCTTACGAACGGTGCAGAGGTAATTCTTGAATGCTCCGACAATCCTGCACGCAAGACAAAGTATGACCTTATAGCCGTTTACAAGAACGGTATGCTCATAAATATGGACAGCCAAAGCCCCAACAAGGCGGTGGGTGAATTTATCCCACGGCTTTTTGAAAATGTGACCCTTATCCGCCCCGAGACAGTTTTCGGCAGCTCTCGGATTGACTTTTACATTGAGGCGGAGGGACGGAAAATTTTCATGGAAGTCAAGGGCTGCACGCTGGAAAATGAGGGAGTATGCAAATTTCCCGATGCTCCCACGGAGCGTGGAGTGAAGCATCTGCATGAGCTGATAAAGGCGTGCGAAAGCGGGTATGAGGCGTATATTTTCTTTGTTATCCAGATGGAAAAGGCAGAATATTTCACGCCCAACAGAGAAACTCACCCCGAATTTGCTGACGCACTGAAAACGGCTTCGGAAAAGGGCGTTAAGATACTTGCCTACACCTGCAAGGTCTCACCCGATGAAATGGTCATTGACAAGCCCTGCAAAGTAATACTATAACAGGAGTTTTTATGGAAAATCTTACAAATATAAGCGTTATAAAGGATATTTTCGAGCGCCACGGCTTTACTTTTTCTAAGGCGCTGGGTCAGAACTTTATCGTCAATCCCTCCGTGTGCCCCAAAATTGCCGAGATGGGCAACGCAAAGGCAGGCTTCGGAGTTATCGAGATAGGCACGGGCGTGGGCGTTCTCACTCACGAACTGGCTAAGCGTGCGGACAAGGTGGTAGCCGTTGAGATAGACAGCCGACTTATCCCCATACTGGACGAAACTCTGTCGGAGCATAACAACGTGAAGATCATCAATGCGGACGTTATGCAGACTGACCTGAAAAAAGTGATAGAAGAAAATTTCAGTGGTCTTGACGTGGCTGTGTGCGCAAATCTCCCCTATTACATCACCTCGCCTATTATAATGTATCTGCTGGAAAGCCGACTGCCTATAAGATCTATCACCGTAATGGTGCAGAAGGAAGCAGGCACAAGGCTTTGCGCAAAAATGGGCAGCAGAGAATGCGGCGCTGTAACGGCGGCGGTAAACTATTACGCCAAGCCCTCGCTGCTGTTCAACGTTTCCAGGGGCAGCTTTATGCCTGCGCCAAACGTTGATTCCTGCGTTATAAGGCTTGATATACTGGACACTCCCCCTGTGGAAGTATCCGACGAGAAATATTTCTTTAAGGTAGTCCGTGGAAGCTTCTCCCAGAGGAGAAAGAACCTTGCAAACTCCCTTTCCTCGGCAATGGGAATGGAAAAGGCGATGGTCATAAACGCCATAAGAGAAGCGGGACTGAGTGAAAATATCCGCCCCGAACAGCTGTCGCTTCAGCAGTTTGCGGACGTATCCAACAGGCTTATGAAGATAGAAAGGGTGTAATTATGCTGCAAATGACAAAGGGCTGCTACGTGCCTCTTGCAGATAAGCTCTGCGAGCAGTACAGCGAAAAGGACGGCTGCTTTACCGCAAACATAAACGGGGACAAAATAGAAAAGCTGATGCGTGAATACATCTCCATGCAGAAGGACAAGGTGTTCTTTATACTGGAGATCCCCGCAAGTGAAGCCGATGAAAAAAAGCTCCGCCAAAATTCCTCCGACCCTATGCACAAGGACGTTTATTACATGGATTTTCTTACAGCAAAGGAAGCAAATGAGCTGCTGGACTGCTACGGCGACCTGCTTATAAACGACGGTCTGAGCTGCTGCGGCTTCGGCTGCCATGACGATAAGTCGGAGATAATGAAAAATAAGTATAACGAGATCACCGTGTGGACAACAGAACCGCAAAAATATCACAAGCTGATGAAAAAATATGCACCTCAGGTCGAAAGCTGCAAAACTGCGTGGGAAACATTTTCCGACACCACAGCAGGCGAGTGCATAAGCATAGAGCTGGACGGAATAAGCGTATATGACCTGCCTGAAAGGCTCAAGAGTATGGGGCTGTATCTGGCAGAACAGGAGGAAGAATAAAAATGAATATGAAAAGAACATTAGCTACCATCACTGCGGCTGTTATGCTGTTATCCTTTTCGCCTGCTGTTTACGGTGAAGAGCTTATAAGCTTTTCTGTTGAGGAAGAGACCGCTCCTGTGGCAAATCCCCACAAGGGCTGGGTGCAGTATGTGTATTCCGACTGGGACATCACAAGCCCTGAGATAGGCATAAAAAGCAATCCCACATGGAAATTTACAAACGTTGTTTATACCCGATTCCCGTGGAGCGATATCGAGACATCAAAGGGTGTATATGACTGGTCAAAGGTGGAGAAATGGGCTGAATTCTGCGCCGAAAACGGCAAGACCTTTGCTTTCGGCATTATCCCCTGCGATTCGGGCGCTGACTGCAAAGACGGATATGTGCCACAATATGTTTATGACGAGGGCTGCGAATATGTCATTGCAAAGACATCAAGCTTTTACAGCGAGGACGGCGTTCAGCGTGTGCCTGTGTGGTCGGACGAAATATACATCTCGGCAGTGGAGCGTCTGGCGCAGGCGGTGGCTGAGAAATATGACGGCGACCATCGAATTGAGTTCATCGACATACGCAGCCTTGGCAACTGGGGCGAATGGCACACCTATGGGCTTGAGGGAAGCGAGATGCCCTCGGTTGATGTACAGAAGCAGTACATCAAAATATGGGCAGACGCATTTGACCACACTTTGCTTGCGCTGAATGTCAACGATGAACGTTACAGCGAGACAGCGGAATATGCCGTTTCACTGGGTATGACACTGAGACGTGACGGGCTTGTGGGCATAGAGGGCTGCGAAAAATATCTTGCTCCGGCATATGAAGCAAAGCTTCCCACCATCGGCGAGACCTGCTACGGCTACACATATATGCGTGACAACGGCAAATGGACTGACAATAAGCTCACAAAGGCGGTAAAGGGCGGTCATCTTACATACATGGCTCTTGCGGGCGGAGTATATGACGGATACGAAATGTACAAGGAAAGGACAACCGCTGTAACCACGCTCCAGAACGAACTGGGCTACAATTTTGTTGTAAAAAGCGCTTCTGTGGCATATGATAACGGTAAGGCTGTTATCACGCTTAAAATAAAGAACGAGGGGCTTGATACCCAGCATTTCGATATGCGGCTGAAAATTGCGGCCACGGATAAAAAGGGCAGGAATGCACGTAAGATATGCGGCAAAAGCTTTTTGATCAAAAGCGGCAGCTTTGAGGCAGGCAAAACAAAGGTCTATACCTTTACAACAGATGCAGACAAAATACCCGAGGGAGCTTATCTGGCGGCGGGACTTTCCGATGAAAGCGGCTGTACTGTGCGCTTCGGCAACAAGCACACCGTTTCAAACGGCTGCCTTATTCTTGGAAAAGCCAGATGAAATCGAAGAGTTATCACAAAGACAATAAATGAACAGCATAAAAATATTTTAAAATTTATTGTCATAACAAATCAATAAATTTACAGAACATTAGGCGACAAAGCAAAAATGTGTCAAAAAATTGGGTTATAATTACTATGAAAAGTAGTCAGCGGATATCGCTGCTTAATATAAAAGTTCAGCCGAAAAAGCCGAACTGAAAGGAGCTTTTCGGAATGTATAACCCACCGAAAATGATCGTTGATCTGAATGCGCAGATCCTGCCCGATATGGGCTGCGGCCCCGAAAGCTGCTCTGAAGCGGCTCAGATACTTGTAAAACTCGGCGAGCAGGGCGTAACTCACGTTGTCGCCGCACCTCGCTTTAACAGATATGATGAATCTGTCCCCCACTTTATTACAAGACGTGGGGAAGCTATGGCAAAGTTCAGCGCTTATCTTTCTCAGAACAGAATGAGCCACGTTCCCCAGCTTGTAATGGGGGCGCTGGTAAGCTTTACCGACAATATGGCTAATGAGCCTGAGTTGGAGAGCCTTTGCATAAGCGACACAAATTATATGCTGGTGGAGCTGCCCTCCGTTCCCGCTACGGAGGAGCTTATCGGCAGCTTCAAAAAGCTTGCATGCGGCGGAAGAGTTCGTCCGCTGCTTGCACACATTGAAAAATATGCGGCTTATGCCGATGAAGAAGCCCTGGCGGAGCTTTTCTCCTCCGCTTCGGGGCAGATAAACTGCGACTCCGTTTTCAGCACCGCAGGCATAAGGTATGCGGCCCGCCTTATCAAGGGCGGAAGCATATGCGGTCTTGGCAGCGGAAGATGCAGCCTTGATGATCCTCCGAGATACTCGGAAGCACGCAAGAAGCTTTCACGAAAGCTGGGTGCGGCGCTTTTCAACGAATCTGTAAGCAGATCCGAGGCAGTGCTTAGCAACGGGGACATCATAAAACCTTGATAATCCGTCAGAAAGGAAACATGTCATGGAAAAATTTGCACGGGTCTCGTCTGTCAACAGGGAGGCTAAATGTCCCGAAAAGATAATCGAGCTGGCTGAGGACAATTACAGCGCATATATAAACGAGGCGGCTGAGATGATACTCTCATCGGGAAAGCCTGTTGTTCTGCTCTCCGGCCCCTCAGGCTCGGGCAAGACCACAGCGGCACTGCGCATAGAAGCCCGTCTCAGGGAGCTTGGCAGGACTGCCCACACCCTTTCCATGGATAACTATTTTCTGCCCATATCCGATGAAAACAGGCATGAGCTTCCCCATGACGAGGAGGGGAACATTGACCTTGAATCGCCGATGAGGCTGGATATCCCTCTTTTTACGGAGCATCTGAAAAAAATAGCCGCCTGCGAGGAATTTGAAATGCCCCGCTTTAATTTTGCGGCTCAGTCAAGAAGAGAGCCTGTTCCGTTTTTGAGAAAGCATGGGGAGATAATCATAATCGAGGGTATTCACGCCCTTAATCCCGATGTTACGGGCAATGACGAGGGCTTTGCGCTGCATATGTATATATCTGTCCGCACCTATCTTAAAGCGGCTGACGGCAGCCTTATGCACCCTGCGCAGATCCGTCTTATGAGGCGGCTTTGCCGTGACAGTCTTTTCAGAAAGCGAAGCTATGCGGATATATTCCGTATGTTCGGCAGCGTTTCCCGTGGCGAAAAGCTGTACATCACGCCCTACAAAAAGCGTTCGGATTATGACATTGACACATTTATGGCATATGAAGCTTCGGTCTATAAAAATTTTCTGTATGACAATATTCTTGCTCAGGCGCATGGCGAGCTGGCTGATTTCCCCTGCTGCGCTCAGATCTTACAGTTTCTGGGTGAGCTGAACGCCATTGACCCCAAATATGTGCCGTCTGCTTCGATGATACGTGAGTTTATCGGGGGAAGTGAGCTGAAATACTGATAAACATACCATTTGACTTTTGCAAAAAAAAGGCATATAATATATAAGTACAAACAAGACTAAAACGGTCTTGATTTATATGTATGGGAAAGGATGTTTCAAATGAGCGAATGTACGCATAACTGCTCCTCCTGCGGCTCGGAATGTGCCGAGAGAAAATCTCCCCAGAGCTTTATCGAAAAGCTGGGCGAGGGCAGCAGCGTTAAAAAGGTAATAGGCATCGTAAGCGGAAAGGGCGGCGTTGGAAAGTCGCTGGTAACAGGTCTTATGGCTTCCGCTTTTGCAAAGAAGGGTCTGCACACCGCCGTGCTGGACGCTGATATCACAGGCCCCTCTATCCCCAAGATGTTCGGCATTACCGAGAGGGCTACAGGTACCGACAAGGGACTTATCCCTGTACGCAGCAAGGGCGGCGTTGATGTAATGAGCATCAACCTGCTGCTGGAAAACCCCTCCGATCCTGTTATCTGGAGAGGCCCTGTTATTGCAGGTGTTGTAAAGCAGTTCTGGAACGAGGTAATCTGGAACGATGTTGACTATATGTTCGTTGATATGCCTCCGGGAACAGGTGATGTTCCTCTGACAGTTTTCCAGTCCATTCCTGTTGACGGCGTTATCATAGTAACATCTCCTCAGGATCTGGTAAAGATGATCGTGGGCAAGGCTGTTGGCATGGCACACCTCATGAACATTCCCATTCTGGGCATTGTAGAGAACATGAGCTATGTTGAATGTCCCGACTGCGGAAAGAAGATCAATCTGTACGGCGAGAGCCACACTGCGGAAGCTGCTGCGGAATATGGTCTGAAGGTGCTGGGCAGTCTGCCTGTTGACCCTGCCATAGCGCAGAGCTGCGACAGCGGAAATATTGAGGCAGTTGAAGACAAGTGGCTTTCCGAGGCTGTAAAGGCTGTTGAGGAAGCACCTGCAAAGCCTAAGGCATAAAAAATTATCCGTCTCTCTATGAGGGGCGGATTTCTCATTTGTCCGTTTCACCCCAAAACAAAAGGAGCTGCTGCAACCTGTGCAACAGCTCCTTATACTAATCTTCAATCGCTCTATAGGCAAAGCCGACAGATGAAATAAGACCAGTCAAGGAAAGCGACCGCAGGCGGGCTTGCCGCCCGGCAAGGGAGCTTGACGAAGAATGGGCTTATTTCAGCCGAGGATTTGTCTGTAGGTTGATTGAAGATTAGTATTAATATTTTTATTAAAAGATCAATATGCCTTGCCCCAGTAAACCATGCACTTTGCAGGTTTGCCGCAGCATACACACTTGTCGGAAAGATTCTCCTGCTCAAAGGGAATACATCTGGAACCTACACCTGTAACTTCCTTTACCTTATCCTCACAAGCCTCGTCGCCGCACCACATAGCCTTGATAAAGCCGTCGCCGTTCTTTTCAAGCGCTTCGGTTATCTCGTCCATGGTCACGCAGGAATAGGTGCGTCTCTCACGGTTCTCGAGTGCTGCCTTGTAAAGTCCGTCATGTACCTCGGTAAGCTTGGTCTTAACGGTATCTGCGATGCCGTCCAGAGATACAAAGCTCTTCTCACGGTTGTGACGTGTTACTATTACGCACTGGTTCTGCTCGATATCCTTGGGGCCTATCTCAATTCTGAGAGGAACACCCTTCATCTCGTACTGAGCAAACTTCCAGCCGGGAGAGTTGTCGCTGTCATCGACCTTTACTCTGATGCCTGCTGCCTTGAGGATATCTGCCACCTCGTTAGCCTTGTCGAGAACGCCCTCCTTGAACTGCTGGATAGGAACGATAACTGCCTGAATGGGTGCTACTGCGGGAGGAAGAACAAGTCCGTCGTTGTCGCCGTGGGTCATGATAACTGCGCCGATAAGACGGGTGGTCACGCCCCAAGAAGTCTGGTGAGGATATACCTTCTTATTGTCCTTGTCGGTGAACATGATATCGAATGCCTTTGCAAAACCGTCGCCGAAATAGTGGGAGGTTCCTGCCTGGAGAGCCTTGCCGTCGTGCATAAGAGCCTCTATTGCGTAGGTTGCAACAGCGCCTGCAAACTTATCGCTCTCGGTCTTTCTGCCCTTTACAACGGGCATTGCAAGGTACTCCTCGCAGAACTGAGCATATACGTTCAGCATACGCTCGGTCTCTTCGATAGCCTCCTCAGCTGTTGCGTGAATGGTATGTCCCTCCTGCCAGAGGAACTCTCTTGAACGGAGGAAAGGACGGGTGGTCTTTTCCCATCTTACAACACTTACCCACTGGTTGTAGAGCTTGGGCAGGTCACGGTAGGAATGAACGATGTTTGCGTAATGCTCGCAGAAAAGTGTCTCGGAAGTGGGGCGGACGCAAAGTCTGTCCTCCAGCTTCTCGTTGCCGCCCATTGTTACCCATGCAACCTCGGGAGCAAAGCCCTCAACGTGGTCTTTCTCCTTCTGGAGCAGGCTCTCGGGAATGAACATAGGCATGCAAACATTTTCATGACCTGTTGCCTTGAACATACCGTCAAGGATATGCTGGATATTTTCCCAGATAGCATATGCGTAGGGGCGGATCACCATGCAGCCCTTTACGCTTGTGTATTCTACCAGCTCAGCCTTTTTGCATATATCGGTGTACCACTTTGCGAAATCCTCGTCCATTGAGGTTATCGCATCGACCATTTTCTTGTTATCCTTTGCCATTTGGATTCTCCTTTTCATCATCTTTATAATCGTCGAGGTTCATTTCGCCCTCGTAAATGTCATAGACTTTATAATTATCCTCCACCCTTGCGGGACTCGGCTCGGCCTTGTCATCGGGGATATTTTTCTTTTTCTTGCCTGAGATGCTGTCCCACGCCTTATCAACGGCGGCAGCCATCTTGGGGAGAAATGTGGTGAGCAGATATATGAGCACCATGGCGATAATGCCGGTTATAAGCGCAGACCCCAGCGGCATAGCTGAACCCGAAGCTGTCGTATCAGCAGCCGTAGTCTCGACAACTGTGGTCTCTGCCGCAGTATCATCTGCAAGAGCTTCCGAAACGATAGCTTCAGCGGTGCTTGTCTCCATCAAAGCCGACCTCCCTTCATGAGTAAACATATTTTAAATTATAGCACATATTTTCCCTTAATTCAATAGTTATTTTATAAATTTGCCGACAAGGAGACAAAGAAAAGCTGCCATGTGACCCATGACAGCTTTCGGATTTGATCATTTATCAGACATCAATGCCTCTGGTCATAACTTCCATGCACATTCTGCCGTTGTGATAAGGGCACTTCCACTCGTTTACCATGGTGAATTTGAGCATGGGCTTGCCGTTGTAATCAACTTCTGCCCACCATTCGCTGCCCTTGCGCTTGTCTATCTGGACATCTCTTATCCATTCCCATACCTTGCCCGCAGCTTCAAGGAACTTCTTGTCGCCGCCGTGCTGATATGCGTTGATGAAGCCCACAACAGTCTCTGCCTGAACCCACCATACACGCTTCTTGTCTATCTCGGTCTTGTCTCTCTCGTTGTTGAGGGAGCCGTTCTCGTATGCGATATTGTAAATGTTGTTGGAAATTCTAAGGTTAATGTTCTTCCACTTCTCAATGTAGTCCTTGTCGCCCATTACGTCGCAGGCACGGTCAAGGAGCCATGTTGCTTCGATATCATGGCCGTAGGAATGGATATCGCCGATAACGTTCAGCTCACGGTCAAAGAATACCAGCAGCTTGTTGTTCTCGCTGTCAAATATCTTGTTCTCGGTGATATCGAGGAGAAATTTAAGTCTTGCCTTTACTCTCTCGTCTCCGCTTGCCTGGAGCAGAACGGTGTAGCCCTCGATAAGGTGGAGAACGGTGTTCATGGTCTTGTCTGCCATAAGTCCGTTTTCGCTGAGAGCGTCGTTTTCAATAAGCTTCCAGTTCTTGTCGAAAGCTTCCATATAAGCCACATCATCGGTGCACTTTTCCTCAACTGTGTAAAAAAGCTCAAAAGCAAGGTCGAGAGCTTCCTTATCCTTGCAGGCAAGGTAATATGTGGAAAGGGCATAGATAGCAAAAGCCTGATTGTAGGTGTGCTTCATGCTGTCCATAACTGTGCCGTCGTAGTTCATCATCCAGTAAACGCCGCCGTTCTCACGGTCAACGCAGTGGTTTTTCAGGAACTCGTATGCGTGCTTTGCGTTGTCAAGGTTCTTTTCGCCGCCGATAGTGCGGTAAACGGAAGAATAGAACCAGAGTATTCTGGAATTGAGGATAACGCCCTTGCCGCCCTTTTTGTCAAGGTTAAGGTCGTTGTCCATCTGACCGTAAAAGCCGCCGAACTCATCGTCTCTGAGAGCGTCCCAGAAAGGGATTATATGGTTTTCAAGCTCATTTTTTACTTCGTTTATAAGCATTTTATTTCTCCTCCTGACATATAAACAGCTTCTCCGAAAACACGCAGAGCATATTTTCGGAGAACACAGTTTTTACTTTAAGTCTCTGCCACAGCAGTTCTTGTACTTCTTGCCGCTTCCGCATGGGCAGGGATCGTTTCTGCCGACCTTCTTTACACGGCGGGGTTCGCTCTGATAGCTGCCGTCGCCCTGGGTCTCCATAGGCTGAGCAACTCTTTCTCTCTGAGGCTCCTCGTTGTTCTTTATCTGGATAGTAAAGAGCAGTCTTACGGTATCCTCACGGATAGACTCGATCATTGCGTCGAACATCTCAAAGCCCTCGTAACGATACTCGACAACGGGGTTCTTCTGAGCAAATGCACGCAGACCGATACCTCTTCTCAGCTCTTCCATATCGTCGATATGAGCCATCCACTTAAGGTCAACCACCTTGAGGAGGATAACTCTCTCAAGCTCTCTGAGCATATCGCTGCCCATTTCCTTTTCACGCTTGTCATAGTATGCAAGCGCTCTGTCGGTAAGAAGCTGGATAATATCGTCCTTGGTTATCTTGCCAAGCTCTTCGGGAGTATATTTGAAATCATCGGGAGTGGTGAGCAGGCCTGCAAAATGAGCCTTCAGACCGGAAAGGTTCCACTCATCGTGAACGGAGCCGTCGATGATGTAAAGATTTACGCCGTCAACGACCCAATCCTTGATCATCTTAAGGATATACTCGTGGATATCCTCGCCGTTGAGAACCTTTGCTCTCTGCTCATAGATGATAGCTCTCTGTGTGGACATAACATCGTCGTAGTTGAGGACGTTCTTTCTGATAGCAAAGTTTCTGCCCTCCACCTTCTTCTGGGAGGATTCGATGACCTTGGAGAGCATCTTGGACTCGATAGGCATATCCTCGTCCACGTTCATGTTATTCATCATCATCTGGAGACGGTCGCCGCCGAACAGTCTCATAAGGTCGTCCTCCAGTGAGAGGAAGAAGCGGCTCTCGCCCTCGTCTCCCTGACGGCCTGCACGGCCTCTCAGCTGGTTGTCGATACGTCTGGACTCGTGGCGCTCGGTGCCGAGGATAAACAGACCGCCTGCTTTTCTTACCTCGTCAGCCTTGCCCTTGATCTCGTCGGCGTGCTTTGCGTAAAGCTTCTTGTATTCCTCACGGGCGCTGAGGATAGCCTCGTCATCGGTATCTGCGTAGCTGATAGCCTCGCTGATGATCTCGTCCTCGTAGCCCATGCGCTTCATATCAGCCTTTGCAAGGAACTCTGCGTTACCGCCAAGCAGGATATCGGTACCACGGCCTGCCATGTTGGTCGCAATGGTAACTGCGCCCAGCTGACCTGCCTGTGCAACGATCTCCGCTTCCTTTGCGTGCTGCTTTGCGTTGAGGACATTGTGCTTGATGCCCTCCTTGGAAAGCATCTTGGAAAGTATCTCGGACTTTTCGATGGAGATAGTACCAACCAGAACGGGCTGACCCTTGGCGTGGCACTCCTTTATCTGCTCGATAGCTGCTCTGAACTTTGCAGCCTCGGTCTTATAAACAACATCGGGGTGGTCGATACGCTGAACGGGACGGTTTGTGGGGATCTCGATAACGTCCAGCTTGTAGATCTCCCTGAACTCGTCCTCCTCGGTCATAGCTGTACCTGTCATACCGGACAGCTTGTGATAGAGACGGAAGAAGTTCTGGAATGTGATGGAAGCAAGGGTCTTGGACTCGTGATTTACCTTTACGCCTTCCTTTGCCTCGATAGCCTGGTGGAGACCGTCATTATAGCGGCGGCCCATCATAAGACGGCCTGTGAACTCGTCAACGATAACGATCTCGCCCTCGTTTACAACGTAGTCGATATCCTTCTTCATAACGCCGTTTGCCTTGATAGCCTGGTTGATATGGTGAAGAAGTGTGGAGTTCTCAGCGTCGTACAGGTTCACGATATTGAAGTATTTCTCAGCCTTCTTAACGCCCTGACGGGTGATAGTGGCTGTCTTTGCCTTTTCGTCGATGATGTAGTCGCAGTCCTCTGCGATCTCTTCCTGATCGGTCTTTGTGTCCATTTCGGCAACAACAAAGGGCTTCAGGGTCTTGGCAAACTTGTCTGCCATGGTGTACATCTCGGTGGACTTGTCGCCTCTGCCCGAAATGATAAGAGGAGTTCTCGCTTCATCAATAAGGATAGAATCGACCTCATCGACGATAGCAAAGTTGAATTCTCTCTGAACCTTTTCGTTCTTGTAGATCACCATGTTGTCACGGAGGTAGTCGAAACCGAACTCATTGTTGGTTCCGTAAGTAATATCGCAGTTGTAAGCCTCACGGCGCTGGTCATTGTTCATGTCGTGGAGGATACAGCCGATAGTAAGACCTAAGTATCTGTAAACCTTGCCCATTTCCTCGGACTGGGACTTTGCAAGGTAGTCGTTAACGGTAACGACGTGAACGCCGTTGCCTGTAAGGGCGTTGAGGTAAGATGCGCAGCAGGCAACGAGGGTTTTACCTTCACCTGTTCTCATCTCGGCGATTCTGCCCTGATGAAGAACGATGGCACCGATTATCTGCACGGGGAAGGGCTTTTTGCCCAGAACTCTCCATGCGCCCTCTCTTACGGTCGCAAGAGCCTCGGGGAGGATATCGTCAAGAGTTTCGCCGTCTTCAAGTCTTTTCTTGAACTCAGGTGTCTTGGCTTTCAGTTCAGCCTCGGTGAGCTTGCCGTATTCTTCGTCCAGATCAAGCACCTTCTGCTTGATAGGGTCGATCTTTTTCAGTTCTCTTTTACTGTAGTTTCCGAAAAGTCCGTCTAAAATTCCCATTCGTTTTATTCCACCTTAAAAATTTATTTTTACACGGATGTTCCCCTGCCAATGCAGGGACAGACAGGGCCGTACAATTTGCACTTATAATACATTATACCGCAAAACAAATCCCCTGTCAACAACTATTTTGAAACCTTAACGTTGTGGGGGAAATCATTACAAAAGACGCAAATATGGCTATAGAAACCGGTACAAATAGATGAACGGGGTTCAGTACACGGCAGAAAGTCAAATGCAGGGAGGTAAAAAAGCGGGGGATAGGGGTTCAAGGAAGCTATCTTATCCCATTCTGCCCGATCCTGCGGCAGCTGCTGCCGCACATAACAGATTATATCTCACAATATCCCTATACTCAGGCTTTGCCATATAATAAACATACTGCTCCGCCAGATCGGGGAAGATGTTTCCCCTGCCCTCCAGTTTGAAATTATTATATCCCATTGGCACATATTTGGTATATATCGCCTGGGGTGACACATGAAGCGGCGAATTTCTGCGGATAAATGCGTTGTTTTTCATATGCGGACACTGCCACTCCTCTATCTTTGCAGTTCCCGCCTGTATCTTCGCCAGCTCCGCAGGATCGCAGTGCTCCAGCTGATATTTGCCTATATAGCAGTAATGCTCCCCTCTTCTCTGACAGTTGGGTGTGCAGACTGCGTTCACAAGTATCTCGCACTTATCCTTATGTGGTATTTTCGCAAGCGTATCAAAGTCATTGTTATAGTTATAGTCCAGCACCACAAGGCTGTAGTCTTTTTCAAGCTCGCTTTCCAATGTTGGCAGATCTCTTATCTGCTTGCAGGTGGAGGAGATTATCTTCATATTTGGGTGACGCTTCCTGATATGCTCCTCCAGCAGGGGCGAAAAGACTATTGCCTCGTTCATGCCGTTGTCGGCGATATCCAGCACACGGTTGCAAACAGGGTCATTCAGATGCTCACGGGTAAGGAGAGGATTTGTAAGCGTCAGGCGGCAGGGCACTCCCAGAGAATTGAATCTGCCGAGATACTGGGGGACAAGCTTATCCACGGTTTGCATATCCATATATCCTGCCATGATGCGTCCGCCGTTCCATATCATGGGGAAACAGTCGAAAACGCTCGCTATCTCCACGCCGTCGTAAAACATCCGGGGCATACGCTTTATCATTGAAATAAGGGTCATATTCATGCTGCCGTTGAATCTGTCAACAAAATTGGGCAGGTGAAATCTTACGCTCATATGCACACTTCCTTAAAGGTATTTACCCTATTATAGCACACGGCGGCGGGAGTTTCAACAGTTCATGCCATTTACGCAATGAAAATACCGTGTTTTTTGATTTTTTATCCCTTGACACAGCGGAGAATTTATTATATAATATATACTCAGGAAATTATATCTGTATATATATGTACGATTGAAAGGATGGTCATATAAATGGCAGTCAAGAAGATTAGAATGTCCGCCGAAGGTCTCAAGGATCTGGAAAAACAGCTTGAATATTTAAAGAATGTACGCCGTGCAGAGGTCGCTCAGAAGCTGAAGGAAGCACGTTCCTTCGGAGACCTTTCCGAAAACGCTGAGTACGATGAAGCAAAGAACGAGCAGGCTATTCTGGAAGCTGAGATCGTTGACGTTGAAATGAAGATCAACAACGCTGAGGTCGTAAGTGATTCCGACCTTTCCACCGATGAGATCGGCGTTGGTTCTTATGTTAAGCTCAAGGATCTGGAGCTGGACGAGGTAATGGAGCTTCAGATAGTTGGTTCCACCGAGGCTGACCCCGAGAACAACAAGATCTCCGAGGACGCTCCTATCGGCATTGCGGCTCTCAAGAAAAAGGTGGGCGATATCCTGGAAGTAGAGGCTCCCATCGGCGTTATCAGAATGGAAGTTCTGGAGATCAGCAAGTAATATTATTGCAAAGGAATGTGAATAATGGCAGAGGAACAGCTCAAGGAAAATACTTCTCCAGAGGAGCCTGAACAGACCGAGGAAGAAGTACACGAATTAAAGAGAATAAGAATGGAAAAGCTTGAAAAGCTCAAGGCTGAGGGCAAAAACCCCTTTGAGATAACAAGCTTTGACTACAATATAAAGAATGCGGAGATAAGAAAGCAGTATTCCGAGCTTGAAGCAAAGCTCACCGCTCAGTGCGGCGACGATGCTGAGGCTCTCAAGGCTGCTCTTGACGAGAACCGCATCAATGTTAAGATCGCAGGCCGTATCATGACCTGGAGAAACATGGGCAAGGCTAACTTCATCGACGTTCGTGACAGCACCGACCGTATGCAGGTATATGTGCGCATGAACGACATCGGCGAGGAGCAGTTCAAGGAGTTCAAGACCTGGGACATGGGCGATATCGTTGGTGTTGAGGGCTTTGTTTTCAAGACCAGAACAGGCGAGATAACCGTTCACGCTCAGAAGATAACACTGCTCTCCAAGTCCCTGCTGCCCCTGCCCGAAAAGTGGCACGGTCTCAAGGATCAGGACACCCGTTACCGTCAGAGATACGTTGACCTTATCGTTAATCCCGAGGTTGCCGAGACTTTCAGAAAGCGTTCAAAGATTATCGCTGCTATCAGAAGATATCTTGACGCACAGGGCTTTATCGAAGTAGAAACTCCAATGCTGGTTGCAAACGCAGGCGGAGCTTCCGCAAGACCTTTCGAGACACACTACAATGCTCTTGATGAAGATGTTCGTCTGAGAATATCTCTGGAGCTGTACCTCAAGCGTCTTATCGTAGGCGGTCTTGACAGGGTTTACGAGATAGGCAGAGTTTTCAGAAACGAGGGTGTTGACACCAAGCACAATCCCGAGTTCACTCTTATGGAGCTTTATCAGGCATACACCGATTACCACGGCATGATGGACCTTGCCGAGAACCTTTACCGTCACTGCGCACTTGAAGTATGCGGCACCACAAAGATCACATACGGCGGCGTTGAGATAGACCTGGGCAAGCCCTTTGAGAGACTTACCATGGTCGAGGCTGTAAAGAAGTATTCCGGTGTTGATTTTGAGGCTATTAACACTATCGAAGAAGCCCGTGCGGCTGCTGACGCTCACCACATCGAATACGAGCAAAGGCACAAGAAGGGCGATATCCTTAACCTGTTCTTTGATGAATTTGTTGAGGAGCATCTTGTTCAGCCCACATTCATTATGGATCACCCCGTTGATATCTCTCCCCTTACAAAGAAGAAGCCCGACAAGCCCGAATACACCGAGCGTTTCGAGCTGTTCATCACAGGCAGAGAGATGGCAAACGCATATTCCGAGCTGAATGACCCTGTTGACCAGCGTCAGAGATTTGAGGCTCAGGAAGAAATGAAGCGTCTGGGCGACGAGGAAGCAAACAGCATTGATGAGGATTTCCTCCGTGCGCTGGAGATCGGTATGCCTCCCACAGGCGGCATCGGCTTCGGTATCGACAGACTTGTTATGCTTCTCACTGACAGCAGCGCTATAAGAGACGTTCTGCTGTTCCCCACCATGAAAACACTTGACAAGTAATGTCAGGAACATACTGAAATGCAAATGGGCAATCCTTTTATGGGGTTGCCCATTTTTGGAAACTCAGAAAACGAAATACCCAAATTTACAGACAAAAAATTAGAACCTGTCTTCATAAGAAATGTGTGCGGATTTTCGAGCATAATTTTGTTGCAGAGTAGGCAAAAATCCGCAGGCGGGCTTTCGCCCGGCAAGGATTTTTAACGCAGTCTGCGGCAAAATTTGCCGAAAAGACGTGCGCATATGCTTGTGAAGACGGGTTCTTATATAGCTATTTTCTTGTTAATGGAAGAAAGCAATAATTTGCAGTTTATCAAACACATTCAAAAACAGAAGGAGAAATTCAAATGAATACCGAACAGTTTTTTTCAAAAATAATGGACATCTGCGACTGGGACAGGGCAGGCAATGATAAGGAAATTTTAAGCCCGTTGATCGAATACCTGTCATGTCAATCCGATGATGAAATATATTCTTTTGATGATATCATGGCAGAATTATTATATGGTCTCGACACGAAGAAAAACTTTAAAACAGCCTGCAAATACTATGACCATTCAGATGATACTTTTTTATATTCGAGATGTGTTGCGCTGATAAATGGCGCAGATTATTATAAAAAGGCTCAGCAGGGAAAAGCCAAAGACCTTTGGACATCGGAATTTGAAGCCATTTTATATGTACCCCAAGCAGCCTGGGCAAAAAAGCATGACTGCGATCAGAATGACTATCCCCATTTGACTGCACTTTGTTACGAAACGGGAAGCAACACCGAAAAGTGGAAATAAGATGTGCTTTTCGCAATAAGTCTCAACGAGACGGCAAGTAATGTATAATACTAATCCTCAATCAACCTATAGACAAAGCCGACAGAACGATTAAAGATTAGTATAAAACCCCACCGCCCGTATCTCCGAACGGAAATACGGGCGGTGGGGTTTAGTTATTCTTCCGATATAAGCTTTGCGGTGACGTATATCTTCGGCGTTGCTACGCCCTCGTCGCCGTTGAGCCAAACCCTGTCATAGGAGGATATCAGGAAATCAACCGACATCTTGTGGTCGCCCTCCTGCATATCAAAGTCGATAAGGTCGATCTGTGCGGTAAGGTCTTCCTTGGATATGGCGGCTATCTGGTCGGAGTCGCCCACCACGAACAATGTCATACCCGACGCTACAGGCTCGAACTCGAACTGTGCGGGCTTGTTCACGAACTGGATATCCTTGCCCATAATGGCTATCGCCTTTTTGGAGATACCCTCGCTGGGGCAGGTGACTGTTACGGTGTCTATCTGGGTCAGGTTCTCATAGTCCTCGGGCAGGAAGTTTTCCGCCTTGAACTCGAACACGCTGCCCACATCGACCTCACGCATATTTATGGTGCCGATGTTAAGCTCGGGCAGATCTTTTATCTTGTCATTGGGAGCTGCAATGGTCAGCTCATCGACCGAGAACACCAGCTGACTGCGGAAGTAGTCGATATCGAAATTCTCGGGAGCGTTGATGATATTTACGTTCAGCGGCAATGTCTGGCGGACGTAAACGGGTATCTGAATGGCAAATGATGACTTATCAAAGGTAAGCTGCTGATTGTCATTGGAGATGACCGCATTGTTGTTGTAGAGCACCAGGTCGCTGGTGGTGAACTCGTAAGTGGAGCTAAGCTCCTGCTCGGGAGCCACCTTTGCGCATACCTTGGTAATGGAGCTTACCATATCAAGGGGGCCTGTGACGGTGACTGTGGAGGGAGTTACTATGGGGTCGCCGCTCATATAGCCCGAGGCTATCTTTACATTTTCCAGCTGGGGAGTTATCTCGAACTCCTTGGAAACTATCTTGTCGAAAGTGACGCTGATTGTGGAAGGCTCAATGCTCACCACGTCAAAGGTCTTGCCTGTGCTGCACTCGATGTTCATGGAAAGGTTATACTCCCTTGCCATCATAACGTTGGAAGCATCAAGCACGGCGGTGAGATCCTCGGTCTTAAGGTCGCCTATCTGACCTCTTTTGCCCGAAATGGTAACATTTACAGTCTTAGGGGTCATGGAAATAACATCAAGCTGATTTGCCTGAGCGTAGGTATCTTCAAGGGAAATGGTAACGGGAACGTTGTAAATGGAGCGCTCCATTGTGGGGTAAACGCTTATTGAAACAACAGCCCATATTATCACTGCGCAGAGGATAGAAAGGATCTTCTGGGAGCTGTCCTTTTCAAAAAGCTTTTTGAAAAAATCGGAAACTTTTCCGATGATCTTGTTAATATCAGGCATAAGCTCTTATCCTTTCTTGTTTTTATTGAAAAGTCCCAGCTTTTCGGACTTTGTGCCTTCCTTGCTCTGCTTGTCCTGAGATTTTTCCTTGGGGGTCTTTTCGGGAAGAAGCTTTGCACGGAGAGTCTTTTTAAGGGTGTCCTTGGAATATCCTCTGGTAAGCTCGCCGTTTTCCGCAACGGAAATGGCTCCTGTTTCCTCGGATACCACAATGATGATAGCGTCCGAGTTCTCGCTCATGCCTATGGCAGCTCTGTGACGGGAGCCGAGAGCCTTGTTGATAAGCTCCTCCTTTTCGGGCTTGGGCAGGAAGCAGGCGGCAGCAAGGATAATGCCGTCACGCATGATGACCGCTCCGTCATGGAGAGGGGTGTTCTTGAAGAAGATATTTCCGAAAAGCTCTTTACTGGGAACGGCGTTCAGGATAGTACCCGTGTTTATCTGCTCGCCAAGCTTTGTCTCACGCTCGATAACGATGAGCGCACCTGTGGTGGAGGCTGAAAGGTCTTCGCAGGATTCGCAGATAACGTCAATGGCATATGCCCATTTTGAGGCAAGCTCGCCCTCGGAGGCGCTGTTGCTGAAAACGGGAAGCTTTGACAGCTTGGAATGGCCCACCTTTTCAAGGGAACGCCGCAGCTCCGGCTGGAAGATTATGATTATCGCCAGAAGTCCCACATCAAAGGTCTTGTCGAGGATAAAGGTCAGCGCTTTCATCTGCATTATCCTTGCCAGCATATAGCAGAGCACCAGCACGATGATACCCTTTGCCAGACCGCCTGCACGGGTCTCCTTCATGAACTGTATCACCTTGTAGATAAGGTAAGACAGAACGGCGATATCTATAATATCCCAGAACGATGGGGGAAGAATTGTGAGCAGGGAGCTTTTAAGCTCATACAGCAAGTCCATAAATCACGACCCTTTCA
>NZ_JAOQKB010000012.1:0-23005 GCF_025567215.1 Huintestinicola butyrica | reverse complement strand
CCGCAGGGCTTGAAAAATCTGCGGCAATGATTTATAATAGTACGTGCTGGTGTTTTCATCAGAACAAGCTCAACTGATCCTTATCGGGGAAAAGGGTGTTTATGTCTATGCGGCGAACATCTAACCCCTGATTCACGGCATAGCGCAGAGTCTGCCCCGTGCCGCTTTTTTCATTTGCGATAACGGCGATAAGGCGGGAGGAGTTATCCACCATAAAGCGGTTTCGCTGCTGCATACAGGCTCTGGTGTATTCCTCGGAAATGACCACGGTCTCGGAAGCGGCTGAGATTATCCTGCCGAAAGCCCATTTATCCGCACCCTTGAAGCTGCTGCCAATGTCACGATATGGCAGGGCGGCTATCAGTCTGAGTGGCATATCCGCCGCAAGGGAAAGGACTATCTCCCCTGCCCAGAGGTCAATGCCACGCTGCATACCGGTGATAAAAGTATCATAGCCGTCATTCACGGCAGCGGTTATTTCAGTATAGAGCATACTTTTTATGACCTTTGCTTCGGGTGAATCGGAGCTTCCTCCGGGGAGTTTTTCGGGGCGGTGACCTGTAAAGCAGGCTGTTTTTTCTCTGATAATATCCATAGCGCTGTCCTTTCCGTATGTATTGGAATTATTATATCACATGAGAAAGGGATTGGCAAGGGAAAGGCTGAAAATAGGAGATAAAAAGAACCGTGCTATTAAAAGCACGCACCTTTCGTTTCGGCGGCTCACCGTTGATTTCTTATCAATTCATATCAGCCGCTCCCAACGAATACTATAAAAATATTCTCATCTTTAAAGGAGATAACATATAATGAAAACTTTTCTGAAAAGAGCCTGGACTGAAATACATCTCGACAGGCTGAAGGATAATTTCACCGAGCTGAAAAAGCTCACCGATGAGACCCACACTCAGGTCGCCTGTGTTGTAAAGGCTAACGCTTACGGTCATGACGACGAAAACATCGTGCCTTTTCTGGAGGGACTGGGTGCAAAATTTTTCCTTGTCTCCAACATCAAGGAGGCTGAAAAAGTCCGCCGCTGCGGAAGCGGAAGCGAAATTCTCATTCTCGGTCACACTCCTGCGGAATATGCTGCCGAGCTGGCTGAAAATGACATTATCCAGGCTGCGGTTTCTGAGGAATACGCCCGTGAGCTTTCGGAAGAGGCTGTCAAGTGCGGCGTTAAGGTAAAGATCCACCTTGCCATTGACACGGGCATGGGCAGAATCGGCATATGCGTTTATGACGATGACTCCTGCCGCAGGGCTGCCGAGCAGGCTGAGCGTGTGAGCCGCCTTGAGGGTGTTATCCTTGACGGCGTATTCACCCACTATGCTTCCGCTGACAGCTACGCTGAGGACGATGAAAAATACACCGAGATGCAGACCGAGCTGTTCTTCAAGACCTGCGGATACATAAAGGAAAAGGGCGTAAAACTCCGTCACACCCATTGTCTCAACAGCGCAGGCGGCGCTTTCCATTACGACAGCCGCAGCACTCTTGTGCGCTACGGCATCATGCTCTATGGTCTGAAGCCTGACGTAAGCCTTGATATGCCCTGTGAGCTGAAGCCCGTTATGGACTTAAAGGCGGCTGTATCATATGTAAAGCAGCTCAAAGCGGGCAGCTATGTAAGCTACGGCAGAATATTCCGTGCCGACCATGACATCACCGCCGCAACCATTCCCATAGGCTATGCGGACGGCTATGCACGCAACCTTTCGGGCAAGGCGCACGTTATCATCAACGGCAGAAAGGCTCCCATTATCGGACGTGTGTGCATGGACCAGCTGATGGCTGACGTTACCGGCATTCCCGATGTAAAGGAAGGCACGACCGTTACTCTCATTGGCACTGACGGAAACGAGACCATCACGGCGGACGATCTGGCAGGAATGTACGGCACTATCGGATACGAGGTCATCTGCGGCATTTCCAAGCGTATCCCCCGTGTTATCTACAAGGGAGATGAAATTTCCGACGTTGTGGAATATTATTGATACAAGCACATTACAATAACTGCGGCGGCGCATATTATCACCGAAAGTCTGAACAGCAGACCGATGATATGCGCCGCTTTTTTTGCGGGCTTTTTGGTGCTGTACATAAATGCGGGGTCGGATATCTCACGCTCCAGCTCTGCCATTTTCATTTCCGCTTCCATGCCGACACCGCCGGGGAGCTTGTCCGTACGCAGAAAGACCACGGCTTTTTCAAAATACTCGCTTTCAGGGAAATTTACTTCAAGTATCCGCTTGTTTACGCCCTTTATCATATTTACTGCTCCTTAAATTTACGTATTATACTAATCTTCAATCGCTCTATAGGCAAAGCCGACAGATGAAATAAGACCAGTCAAGGAAAGCGACCGCAGGCGGGCTTGCCGCCCGGCAAGGGAGCTTGACGAAGAATGGGCTTATTTCAGCCGAGGATCTGTCTGTAGGTTGATCGAAGATTAGTATTATTAATGTTATTATGTTCCGATGCAGGGAGAATATACAGAACGTAATGGCAGATAAGGACTATTTCAACGGAGTTTTCAAAGTATTGTTGAAAACTCCGTTGAAAAGTCCTGTTATCAGCAGTCTTTTATATAAAAAGAGTGTTGAAAGCTGTTGAAAAGCGGTTATACTCTGCGTAAATTGTAAAAATATGCGGCGGGAAGCCCCCATGCGTGGGCAATACCTCCAAAATATGCGTATGGGTACGGTGGGAATAATGGTTAAAATTTTACTTGACAAAGGAAGGAAAAAATGTTATCATTGTAGTTACGTCGAGTACATTTGTATTTCCAACACGGACTTTGCTATGTACATCATATAACATATATGGAGCTGATTGGTATGACAGTTGAAAAATCAACCGGATCGACACTTCCCGCTGCGGGGAGCGATGCTAAATATGCAGTTGTCAGCTGCGACGTGCTTCCCGAAGTGTTTCTTAAAGTAATGGAAGTCAAGCGCCTGCTTGCCTGCGGGGAGGAGAAAAGCTCCGCTTCCGCCTGCAAAAGGGCTGATATTTCCAGAAGTGCCTTTTATAAATACCGTGACAGCGTTTACACCTACGAGGAAAAGCTGACGGGCAGGATAATCTCCCTTTACGCAGTGCTGCGTGATATGCCCGGCGTGCTTTCATCGGTGCTTGCCTGTCTTCACAAGTGCAGCGCCAATGTGCTGACGCTGAACCAGAGCGTACCTATTGACGGTGCGGCTGCGGTCACGGTAACAGTCAAGCTTTCGGGCGGCCCTATGGACGGTCCCTCGCTGCGCAGAGCTGTTCTGGGCGTTGAGGGCGTTGTGGAGGCAAGGCTCATATCGGAAGAGTGACCTCTTCCGTGAAGAATGACCTCTTCTGTGAAGAATAAAATTCTTCCATCATAACTACAGTACAATATTTTTAAGGAGTTTATATTATGGCTAAATTTGCAGTTCTCGGACACGGCGTTGTTGGCTCGGGCACAGTTGAGCTTTTCCTGAAAAACAAGGAGCAGATCAACAAGAAATCCAACATTGATCTTGACCTCAAGTACATTCTTGATATCAGGGATTTCCCCGGACTTCCCTATTCCGACAAGTTCACCAAGGATATCAACGATATCCTGAACGATGACGAAGTTACCGTTGTTGCAGAGGTAATGGGCGGCGTTCACCCCGCTTATGACTTCGTTCTCGCCTGCCTCAACAAGGGCAAGAGCGTATGCACCTCCAACAAGGAGCTGGTGGCAAAGAAGGGCGCTGAGCTGCTCAAGGCTGCAAAGGATCACAACTGCAACTTTATGTTCGAGGCTTCCACAGGCGGCGCTATTCCCATTATCAGACCCCTCAGAAGCTGCCTTGCGGCAAATGAGATAACAGAGATAGCAGGTATCCTCAACGGCACCACAAACTTTATCCTTACAAAGATGATAACCGAGAAGATGTCCTTTGAGAATGCTCTGGCAATGGCTCAGAGACTGGGCTACGCCGAGAAGAACCCTGCTGCCGATGTTGAGGGCGCTGACGCCTGCAGAAAGATCTGCATTCTCTCCTCTCTCGCTTTCGGCAAGCACGTTTATCCCGACTGGGTACACTGCGAGGGCATCACAGAGCTTACTCTCGAGGACGTTGCATATGCTCAGAGCTGGGGCGGCGCTGTAAAGCTCATCGGCTCCGTAAAGAAGCTTGACGACGGCAAGATACTCCCCATGGTGGCTCCCAGATTTGTTTGCAGCGACTGCCTGCTTTCAAGCATTGACGACGTATTCAACGGCATCATGGTATGCGGCGACGGCTTTGACAAGGTAATGTTCTACGGCAGAGGCGCAGGTAAGCTTCCTACAGCAAGCGCAGTGCTGGGCGACGTTATCGACTGCGCAAAGCACAACACCACCATTCTTTCCCAGATGTGGGAGGACAGCACCGACAACAGCTTCATCGAGGACTACAAGGAAGCTGAGGTACGTATGTATGTTCGTGTAAAGGGTGCAGACAAGGCGGCTGTGGCTGCTCTGTTCGGCGATGTGGAATATCTTTCAAGAGAAGGTCAGCCTGATGACGAGCTGGCATTCATCACTGCACAGGATAAGGAGAAGAACATCACCGAGAAGTTAGAAAAGCTTAACGTTCTCGGAAAGATCAGACTTCTTGATATGTAAAAAGATCACGGACGGAATAATTCCGTCCGTTTGCTTTAGAGGAAAACTATTTGAAAAGAAGTGATAATATGATAAAAATTAAAATACCTGCCACCAGTGCAAACCTGGGCGCAGGCTTCGATGCGCTGGGACTTGCTCTCAGCTACTATAACTATGTGAATATGGAAGAGGCCGACGGCTGCCACATAAAGTCGCTGGACGACACGGAAGTCCCCACCGACGAAACCAACCTTATCTACCACACCGCAAAAACTGTTTATGAGATATGCGGAAAGGACTTCAAGGGACTTACCATCGAGCAGACCAACCATATCCCCATGGCAAGAGGTCTGGGAAGCTCCAGCGCCTGCATTATTGCAGGTCTTGTGGGTGCAAACCACCTTATGGGCAATCCCCTTTCACTTGATGAAATGGTAAATCTTTCCGCTCAGATAGAAGGTCACCCCGACAACACCGCTCCCGCACTGCTGGGCGGCATAGTTACCGCAGTATTTGACGGAAAGTGCGTTCACTGGGTAAAGCAGGAGGTTTTCACCACGCTGAAATTCATTGCAGTGATACCCGACTTTGAGCTTAAAACGGAAAAGGCAAGAGCCTGCCTGCCAAAAGAGGTGGCTCATTCGGACGCAGTGTATAACCTTTCCAGAGCGGCGCTTTTCTCTGCATCCCTGCTGACAGGAAAGTACGAGAACCTGAGAACTGCCGTTCACGACAGGCTTCACCAGCCATACAGAATGGAGCTTATCCCCCACGCAAGGGACGTTTTTGACATTGCCTACACCAACGGTGCATATGCTTCCTACATAAGCGGCGCAGGTCCTACACTTATGACAATAGTTGATGCGGAGAACAAGTTCTTTGGCGGAAAGATGCGTTTTGCGCTGGACAACATGGGTCTTGAGAACTGGGAAGTCAAGGAAATGCACATAGACAACAAGGGAACCTGTGTTGTTGATGAATAATAGCAAATGCTGTTGCAGATATGCGGCAGCATTTGCTTTATTACATGAGAACGTGTCACAAATGACAAAGTTTGCTCAAATGAGAGCAAGGCAAAGGGTTTAGGTCAAGCCTTTTTCCCGAAAGGCTTGCGGGAGTCCAGAGGGCAGAGCCATCTGGTCGCCCTCCGCAGAGGGCGAAATCTGTTTGCTGACGGTATAAATAATTGACTTGATAGCCGACTGACTAACAAATCCTAAAGCCGCCTGCACCAAAAGTTCAAAACCAAGTGAAACAGACATTTTATCTCAAATTATCTTAAAACTATTTTATGCAGGCGGCTTGAAACTGAGAGCAATTTCGCAGAAATTGCGTTTCAGTTTCCGCCGTAAGGCGCAGGTACGGTCAAATTCACTTTTCATTTTTATAAAGTCCGTACCAATGCAAAGGAGACACCTAATGGGAGAGGGGGGAAAGTAAAACCCTACAAAAGCGGGCATTCCCCCCTCTCCCCTACGGTTTCTCCTCTGCACTCCTCTTCCCTACCCTCTCACCCCCACCAAGCCCGCTTTTACCGTTGTGCTTAACTTTCTTCATTTGGCTCCTTTATTTGATTATGCTTAACCTCTTTCACCGCCGCCCCGCTCATTTGCGGTCTGGCATTTATATATCGAGTATCTGCTGTTAGTTTTGCTTGGTTCTGCGGTGGGGATTGGTTTTATTGTACGTCATAGGTTTAATTACAACGATATCTGTCAGCAAACATTTTGCATATGTAAAAGCTGTTGCGTTCAGTGGACTTCCTAAACTTTTTACCTTGCTCTTATTTGCACAAATCTTTTATATGCGCAAAAAAACAAAAGGCTGCTGCACTTGTGCAATCGCACCGTGCAGCAGCCTTCTTTTTATGCTATGTTATCTTGTCTGAGTGGTGGTCATGGTATTATTGTCATGCTCGCCGGGAAGAATATCATCAAGGATATCTTCTGCGCCTGTTACTGCGTCGTCAACGATGTCCTCTGCTCCTGTAACTACGTCCTCGATAAAGCCGTCGCCGTCAATGTCCCCGGTACGGGCACCGTCTGCACCGTTACGGGCATTTTCTGCTCCGTTGCGTGCGCCATTTTCTCCGATAGCATTTCCGTCGCCGTTCTGAGGATCGTTGTTTCCTGAGTCGCCCATTACGCCGTTCTGTGTTGTGCCGTTTGTTGTGCCATTTGTTGTTCCATTGGTGCTGCCGTTATTGTTGTTTGCTCCGCAGGCGGTAAGCATTACCGCTGCACAGCAAAGGGCAATAGGAGCAGCAAACTTTTTAATCTTCATATGGTCTGTTCCTTTCTTATCCGTTGGCTTTTTGCAAAAAGCGTGGACAGAACTGCGCAAACCCTTTCAAGCCGTTTTTTCCTTTATACGGTGCTTAATATACAACATCATTGGATACTGCTACAGTGACTTCATATTCATAGTCATCGTAGTTTTCATAGTCATCATAGTAAGCTTCATTCGTGTCATTTAAATTCATACCGATAAAGTCATTCATAGCATCGTATATAGCGGAAGCTGCGTCCTTGCCATAGTAATACCCAATAGCCGAAACTATTTTGTCCCTGCCGTAATATTCAGTGAATTTACTGAGGAAACGCTGATATGTTCCTGACATATTGCCCGTATCGTCCATTGCCTTAGCTTGTTCAATGAAGCAATCGGCAGCTGAGCGAATGAATACTCTTTCCGCAAGCTCGTTATACTTCGCAGGAATTGCGGCAACAGTTCCGTCCACGCTAATAGTATATCTGACATCATCGGATTTATACCTTTTGCGGCTGACTTCAAGAAGCTTTGCAATATCGTCGTAATATTCATTGATGAATGAGTAGCTGCCTACGTTGTAAACAAACATTCCGTCGTTATTGACGTCCACGTAATCCATGATATATGAGCTGCTTGCAAAATCGGCATTGCCTCTGAACTCCCTGCCTGACGCATAGCTTGCCAGACCGAGGTCGGAAACACAGTTCAGCATATGGTTATTGACATATCCCATTGCCACGCTTTCGGTCATATCGGTGATATTTTCGGCATCAAGTCCGCAGGAACGGAGATATTCAAGTGCTGCGGTATATGAGCCGCTGATATCAAGAGTAAGATAATCGACTGAAAGCTGATATGAGGGCTTTTCGGGTGTGAAATACTCCTCTTCCGTTTCGTCTGTGATGTCATTTCTCAGTGCCTTTGCAAGGTTATCGGTAAAATCTTCGGGGAGTGTGATGTAAGGTACGGAAACCGAACCGTCAGCCGCCTGTCCGTTTTCGTTATACTTCCACTGAGGTGAAAGCACTGCGGTATAATTCTCATATTTATTTTTTTCGGAAAACTCCTGCGAATGGAGCTTTGCATATTCCATTTGTTTTTCAAGCTCTTTCAGCTTTGTTTCAACAGCATCTGCCCTTGCATTGCGCAGGTCATCGGTGGTATCCATTTTAATAAACCTTGCCATAGCATCTTCATCAAGGCTTATAAATCTGTAAACCATTTTGCCCGATTTGAGCCTGTACACGACCTCCAGCTGCTGTGTGTAGATATTGTTAAGCTCATTGTTATTACGCTTCTCAATATATTCACTGTGCAGCTCGGTGATAGTCTGTATATTTTCGGGCTGAGTGAGCTTTGTGGGAGCACTGCCGTAAATATCAAAATAAGCAAGCTCTCCCTGGCTCTGGTCGTTAAAGCCTGTGTAGGGGATATAAACACATTTTACGGAAGATGGGGCGGGAACATAGCTTCCTATGCCAAAGCCGTCGGTATTGCGTATGAGCATATATGAGCCTGATGCCACGCCCATTGTGAGGACATATATCACAATGCCTTTAATAATATGTCCGAACCCTCTGTTGCGTACCACATGGAACACAAAGTAAACCACTGCGGTAACTATGAGCATGGGAATTACCTCTGCACCGTCATCTATCATAAATGAATAGCAGATGCAGAACATTGCCATGGTAAGGATAACGTGGTAGAATACTCCGAAAACAACGGGCTTTCCCGTATCCTCAGCCCTGCGCCGGCGGTAGATAAGATATGTGCCTGCGCCGAGAAGCACGGTTATCAGCAGGAACAGTCCGCACCACTGGGGATAGGTATAATATGCTGCAAAAATACGGTTGTTATCCTCATAATAGATATCGTTCAGTGAAAGCACCAGCCCTGCCACGCCGCCGAATGGTCCGCAGAGTGAAATCGCCTTGTAGGCATATCTGTCAATGCTTACGCCGTCAGCATTTGTCATTACCGCATTTATTATCATGTATGCCACAAGGGGAACGAGAACGTTAAGCAGAATGTTGTAGCCTATGCTCTCAAAAATATTTCCGCACAGCGAAGCCACAAACACGGTCACGGTGTAGAACATTATCATAAGCAGTATGCCGCCTATTATCCCTCTCCAGAGATAGGGCGCTGCTGTGCTGAACAGGTCGCAGGTCCATGAAGATGTTACCTCAATGGGGTCATCGCTGGAATGGATGTAAAAGGTCTTTCCGTCAAAGCCGAGGTGTCCTATGAGCATAAGTATCCATGTGATAATCTGGGCTGCTGCAAAGGGGACTATGTATATGAACAGTCCCGAGAGAAAATCGGACACAAAGCGCTGTGAGGTGCTCATGGGCAGCCCCATTCGCATATCAACGTCCGTCTTTTTGTAAAGGTAGCTGAAAACGCTGAGGGCGCAGATAAGTCCCGCAGCCGCTCCCATTCCCGTGGTGAAAACTGCTATAACAGCATATATGTCCAGATCAAACGCTTTGCCGTTTTCGAACATCTGTATCATTGCCGATATGATCAGCATGGGCATTGCCATTATGTGAAGAATGAATATTATCACCATCAGCTTGAAATTCGTGATGACGTTCTGCCTGCCGTTGTGAAGCATTGCCTTGCTGAAAAACTTCTTTTTTGTATCGTTCATATTAACTGAGCTGTCCTGCGTCATAACCCAAGCCCTCCATTTCGTAAATAAATATTTCCTCCAGCGTCAGGGGAATAAGGTCAAGCACCACGGGAGATTTCTCCGCAAACTTTTCCCTTATCTCCTTTTCCGAGCCTTTCATTATGATGTAATGCACGCTCTGGGAACGGTCATAGTGGAGAATACCGTACTTTTCAAAGTCCTCACGGGAATATTCCTCGTTGAACACTGCCTGCACCTTATGGATATTGCCCTTGATGGTATCAAGATCACGGTTGAAAAGTATCTTGCCCTGATGGAGCAGCGCCACGCTGTCGCAGACCTCGTTTATCTCTTTAAGGTTGTGGGACGAAATGACGGTGGTAAGCTTGCGGTCAAGCATTGCGTCAACCAGCATACGCTTTACGATTATGCGCATGGTGGGGTCAAGGCCGTCAAACGCCTCATCAAGTAGAAGATAATCCGTGCAGCAGGCAAGGCCGATTATAACTATCGCCTGGCGCTTCATACCCTTTGAAAAGCGGTCTATGCGCTTATCCTCGGGAAGCTTTACGGTTTTCAGCAGCTCCTGATATACCTCCTCGGAGAATTTGGGATAAAAGCCCTTGTAATAGTTTTTCAGCTCCTTGACGGTATATGTACCGAACTGGACTGTTTCGTCGTTGATGAAAAACACACGGCTCTTTATGTCGGTATTGTCAAACACCTCGTCACCGTCAACGGTAACATTTCCCGACTCTGCCTTGTATATTCCCGTGAGCAGTCGCAGGATAGTGGATTTTCCCGCACCGTTGGAGCCGAGAAGTCCGAATGACGTTCCTGTGGGAATCATAAGGTCAACGTTGTCGAGAGCGGTAAAATCGCCGAATTTTTTTGTTACGCCTGCAAGCTTAATCATTGCTGCCGCCACTTCCTTTCTTGTATATCTCTTTTACTGCCGAAATTATAACGTCCTCCTCCAGCCCCGACAGCACAGCTTCGGTGGCAGCCTTTCTGAAATCCGCCATGGCGTTCTCACGAATGGTATCCGACTTTTTTTCGGATATGAAGCTGCCCCGTCCTGGGAGGGAGTATATAACGCCGTCCCGCTCAAGGTTCTGGAACGCTTTGGAGACGGTATTGGGGTTAACGCCCAGTGATTTTGCCAGCCCTCTTACTGAGGGCAGCTTATCTCCCGGCATAAGCTGACGCTTTACCACCAGCTCTGTGACCCGTCGGTAGAGCTGCTCATAGATCGGAGTTCTGCTTTGAAGGTCTATATCGAACATTCTCGGTGCTCCTTTCCAGTTTCAGGCTTTCATGAATGCCGCTGACCGCCAGCATTACGAGCGTTGCTGACAGAAGAGCAAGTGCAAATATCCCGCCCACTGCTTCGCCTGTGATATAAAATGCGTATGTCATTGTAATGCTCCTTTCGCTTTCTTTACCCTGTGTCAACTGTATTATTTATCTTAATACAGTTATAACACACTTTTCTGCGTTTGTCAAGAGGTAAAATAAAAAAATCATTCAACAGCCTTTTGGCGGTTTGTTCAAAATAAATAATATTTTCGTCAGCCATGGCTTATTTTTGGCGCAATCTGGGATTTTTGTTAAGAGGACGTAATTTTTCCTATAAAGCGATTGAATTTGCGAAAAAATCAAGTATAATGTATAGTGACATAAAACATCTGTCAAGGAGATGCTAAAATGAAAAAAGCTTTTATAACCTTTCTTGCGGTCATTTCAGCTATGATAATGTTTACCGCCTGCGGCAGCAACGGCAGCAGCGATAACAGCAATGGCAGCGACATCAACGACAGCTCCGCTGATACCGCATCTGATATATCTGCTCAGGACACAACCGTTTCCGAGACAGAAAAGGCCTCCGCTGCCACCTCAGGCTCCGATACAGCAGAAAAAAGCCTATCTTCTGCCCTTGACGGCACCCTCTGGGCAGGAACTGACTACAGAGCAAACCGTTATGCTGTGGGATTTAACGGCAATCAGGCTTATTTTGCCGACAACGATACCTCTGTCACGGAGGGATATTGGGCGGTAAATGACGATACCCTGCGCATATACCGTGATGAAGCCAATACCGAAAAGCTTTTGGAGATACCATTGTCATATGATATCCAGAAAAATATGCTTATCCTCAACGAATTTGCTGTAATGACCCAGACGGATATTGCTCCCGATCAGGTGCAGGAGGCTTTTGAGCAGACATCGGAGGCGTGTGAGGCGGCAAAGCTGCTCCAGGATTCATATTGGTCAGCTTATAATGACGGCTCGGCAAAAGCTATCCATATTTCAGATGTCTCACTGGAGCTTATAACCGTAAAATCAGACGGCTCCGCCGATACTGCCGATTATATCTGGAGCATTGATAAGGATAACCTTTGTCTTTACGACGATAACTATGCGCTGAAGCTTACCTACAGATGGCAGGTATCGGATAACGGAAGCAAGATAACTCTCAGCGATGCAGATGAGCAGGACGATTCAGATGCGGCGGATACTTCCCTTGAATACACTGCCCTTACGGAAGAGCAGTCAAAGGATATAGTAAATTGCCTGCTGGGAATAATTGCGGATAATAAGAATAAATAATAAAAAGGTCAGACCAAAGGGCTCTGCCCTCAGTGGACTTCCTAAACCCTTTACTTTGCTCTCATTTGTGCTGATTTTTTATAAATTCCTTTATCGGTAAATAAAAAAGTGGCTGCTGCATTTTATTGCAACAGCCACTTTAAATTTTTCAAAATCACTTTGCTTCCTTGGCAACTCTCATAGCCCTCATGGCGTTGAGAATCGCTATTATAGATACGCCAACGTCTGCAAAAACAGCTCCCCACATATCCGCCATTCCCAGTGCGCCGAGAATAAGTATCAGTGCCTTTACGCCAAGCGCAAATACTATGTTCTGGTGAACTATGGATATGGTCTTGCGGGCTATCTTCATGGCTGTGGCTATCTTATGTGGGTTATCGTCCATGAGAACGATGTCCGCAGCCTCAATGGCAGCGTCCGAACCCATAGCGCCCATTGCGATGCCGATATCCGCTCTGGTGAGAACAGGAGCGTCGTTTATTCCGTCGCCCACGAATACGAGAGTTTCCTTTTCCTGCTTCTCGCTGAGGAGCTTTTCAACGCAGTCAACCTTGTCTGCGGGGAGAAGCTCTGCGTGATATTCGTCGATACCCAGAGTTTTTGCACAATCAGCGCCGACTCTGCGGTCATCGCCTGTGAGCATGACAGTCTTTCTGATGCCAAGCTGTTTAAGGTCTCTGATAGCCTCCGCTGCGCCGTCCTTGAGGGAGTCGGAGA
This sequence comes from Huintestinicola butyrica, assembly GCF_025567215.1. Lineage (NCBI taxonomy): Bacteria > Bacillati > Bacillota > Clostridia > Eubacteriales > Oscillospiraceae > Huintestinicola > Huintestinicola butyrica. Next base: position 10,160 of record NZ_JAOQKB010000012.1, on the reverse strand, counting down.
TAATGATGTGTCCCTTGTAAACGCCGTCAACGGCAACGTGTACGGCTGTACCTGTCTTGTGGCAATCGTGAGCGCCCTCGGCATTTACGGCATTCATGAGCTTCAGGTTTCCGACTGCAACATTTTTGCCGTCGATAACAGCCTTAACGCCCTGACCTGCCACCTCGGTAACGCCGCTTATGCGTGATGTATCACATTCCTTGCCCCATGCACGCTTGAGTGAAAGCGAGATCGGGTGGTCGGAATAGCACTCAGCCAGACAGGCGATCTCCAGCAGAGCTGTTTCGTCGATGCTGTCGGGGTGAACTGCTGTTACCTCAAAGGAGCCTTTTGTAAGGGTTCCTGTCTTGTCAAAAACTGCGATCCCTGCGCTTGCAAGTGCTTCAAGATAGTTGCCGCCCTTGATGAGCACGCCTGCCTTGGAAGCTCCGCCGATACCGCTGAAAAAGCTGAGTGGTATGGAAATTACCAGCGCACAGGGGCATGAGATCACAAGGAATGTCATTGCACGGTATATCCATGTTCTGGGGTCGCCTGTGATTATCGAGGGAATGACCGCCAGCAGCACTGCGCCGATCACAACGGCAGGGGTATAATATCTGGAGAACTTTGTAATGAAGTTCTCGCTCTTGGACTTCTTTTCCTGGGAGTTTTCCACCAGCTCCAGTATCTTTGAAACTGTGGATTCGCCGAACGCCTTTGTTACCTTTACACGGATAATGCCCGAAAGGTTCACGGAGCCGCTTATTATCTCGTTGCCCTCGTTTACGTTTCTGGGAATTGATTCGCCTGTGAGCGCCGAGGTATCGACAGTGGAGGTGCCTGATACAACAACGCCGTCCAGAGGAACTTTCTCGCCAGGCTTTATTACGATAACACTGCCGCATTCCACTTCCTCGGGGTCAACCTTTTCAAGCTCGCCGATCTCGTTTTCAATATTGGCATAATCGGGGCGGATATCCATAAGCTCGGTGATTGATTTTCTTGATTTATTGACCGCATAGGACTGGAACAGCTCGCCTACCTGATAGAAAAGCATTACCGCAGTTCCCTCGGAGTATTCGCTTGTGGCAAATGCACCGATAGTGGCTATGGTCATAAGAAAACATTCGTCGAACACCTGCAAATGGATTATGCCCAGTATTGCCTTGCGCAGAATGTCATATCCGATGATGAGATAGGGCACAAGATATGCCACAAGCTCCCATATGCCGATATCCACACCCGAAACATGGAAGAATATCATTTCGCCTGCAAGGATAATAAAGCTGATTATTATCCTTACAAGCATTTTCTTCTGCTTTTTGGTCATAGCTTCACGCCCTTACATTACGATAGTGCAGTCAGGCTCGATCTTCTTGCAGCGTGCGGCAGCTTCCTTCATAATATCGTTGAAGCGTGCGTCATCTGCAGTAATGGTGAGCTTCTGAGAAATAAAGCTTACGGTTGCGGACTCAACGCCGTCAATTTCGTTAATAGCGTTTTCCATTTTCTTGGCGCAGTTTGCGCAGTCAAGATCCTCAAGCTTAAATACCTTTTTCATAATAATATCTCCTTTAAAATAATTTTTATTTTTACCGCAGATGATTTGCGGATTTTGGCTGTAGTTTTATGAGCGTCACTGCTCTTCGATATGCTCCATACCTGTTTCGATGATGCTTCTTACATGGTCATCGGAAAGTGAGTAGAACACTATCTTTCCTTCCTTTCGGAAGGTCACCAGCTTGTTGTTTTTTAGCACTCTCAGCTGATGTGACACCGCCGTCTGGCTAAGACCCAGAAGCTGCGCCATGTCGTTTACGCAAAGCTCCGATTCAAACAAAGCATACAGTATTCTTATGCGTGTTGTGTCGCCGAATACCTTGTAAAGCTCTGCCAGATCGTAAAGAGTTTCCTCGGGGGGCATCTGCGCCATTACCTTGTTTACCACGTCCTCATGGACGCAGAGAAATTCTTCTCTGTTCTGTTCTGCCATTGCAGACCCTCCTTATTTTTTTATCACGGCAAAGCCCAGCGGAACATTTCCGTGGATATACCTTGTGGAATACTCTGCACAGCCGTTTGCCTCGGCGTTGTCGGCGATGAAATTGAGGTATTCGTCAACAGTGAACGCCTTGCTGTAATCAAATCCCATAAGCTTATAAAGCTTTATAAGGAGCCTGAACGCTCCCGCCTCCGCCTGAAGATATGTGGGGATAATTATTTTTCCTCCCGGCTTTGTAACACGTATCAGCTCGCTGAAAGCCTTCTGCGGGTCATCGAGGAGATGTATCACATTGCCTGCGATAACGGCGTCATATCTGTTGTCGGGATCTTTCAGGGCGGTCATATCACGCTTTGCAAAGCTGATATTGTATATTCCCAGCCGACGGGCTTTTTTCATAGATTCGATGAGCATTTCCTTTGACATATCGGTGCAGGTGACGTGCTTTGCCTTTTTTGCGGCGGCCATTGAAAGCGCTCCCGTGCCTGCGGCGCAGTCCAGGACCAGCGCCCCTTGGGGTATTTCGTTTTCCACAGCCTTTGCCATCTGGTCGTTTACCGACTTATTTGTAAATTCAGCCAGATCATAAAGACAGGCTATTTTATCCCAGAATGTTTTCATTTCTGTCTCTCCTTTTATATGTTATCATATGTTCATCTGTTCATATGATAACATATAAAGACATTCTTGTCAATAGTTTTGCATATAGTTACAAATATTATATGGCTCATATATATTTTTATATACCTTGGGGGTTGGATTTTTGCGGACGATATAGGAAATCATCACGCAGGGCTAAGCAAAACTAACCGCATATACTCGATATAGCACATAAAATCCGATAATACAAGGGAGAGGACATTCTTATAAATTTGCTCTCAAATAAACAAAAGAACTCCAAATAAAAGAACTGAGTGAAATTAAAATCCGTAAACATAGCTATAGAAAAAGGTACAAATAGATGAATGGGGTCAGGTCTCCGGCGGCAAGCAAAATGTGGGGGGATAAAAAACGGCAGGGAATGGGGGGTTCAAGGAAGAGATGAGTGCTTGCCTTTTTCAAGGCATGGAGAAACCATCAGGGGGGAAGGGGAATGCCGCTTTTTGCCCTTGCTTTAGTTTAATACTAAGCACCAATTAAAAACTATACAAAAAATTGAGCATAATCTTGCGTATATGGATTATGCGATGATTTTTTGTCTATAGTTTTATTGGTGATTAGTATAATTAACCTTTGGTTAATACTTCCCACCCGGTGGTGTCTCCTTTGCATTAGGTACGGACATATTAAAATGAAAAGTGAATTTGTGCGAACTTTTTAATATGCCCCTTAACTAAAAAAAGACTGCCGGGCTATGGCAGTCTTTTGAATATAGTTATGCTATGATCATTTCACAGCAAATATCTCTCCGTTGCTGAGATATGCTGTTCTCTCTCCCAATGTGAAAATATCCTGTGCATGGATATTCTCAAATGCGGTACTGAGTATTTTAAGCTCCCTGCGGCACTTTTCCCTTTTCTTCTCGGAAGCTATCTCGGGAAGCAGGAACTTTACTGTTCCGTCCGCATAAAGCACTCCTATGCCGTACAGTCCCCCATACAGCTTTACAGGTGGATTTTCCTTCCCGCAGAGCGTATATTTTGCCACAGTCTCGCACTTTTTATCGGTTATCTTTGTTTTGATTATGCCATATCCCTCTTTCAGTCCGCAGAGGTAATATGCAAATCCGCCGAAAACGCACACGTCGTAAATGTCCTCGTATGTTTTTTCAAAGCTGTAGAAATCCCCGTCCTCCGAGTGCATAAGGAATGAGCGGTGATCCTCTGTTATAACTGCCGCAAAGGAAGCTTTTCCCAAGGGAAGGCATTTTTTCACCGAGACCTCCGCCGCAGAAAATCCGCCGTCGGTATTTTCAGCATCGCATATATCGCTGCCTGTTATCTCGATAAGCGCTCCCAGGCTGACGGTCTTTTCAATCTCCCCTGAGCTGCCGCAGACGTACATCAGGCAGTCGGAGAAAATGTGAAACTTTCCGTTCATTGAGCAGATATATTCGGGGTCGGTAAGTCCGCAGAAAACAGGCTCCTTTGATTTATCGGAATAGACCATAACTCCGCCCTTGTCGGTGATGAAGAACATTCCGCTTTCCGACACCTCGGCACCTATTACGCCTGTGGGGCAGCGGAACTCCTGCACCTGTATATTCTGTGACGCATCGTCGGTCACTTCCGAGAGCATATATGCACGGCAGTCCTTTTCAGCGCCATATATTACAGCGGCAGACCTGCGGTCGTTATCCGAGCAGACAAGTCTGGGGGAGCTGTCCGTATCCACACGCACGATTTCCGCAACCCTGAGCTTTTCTATGGTTTTAGGCTTTGGTGCATTCTCACGGCTTGCAGGCTTTTCGGGGCTTTTTTTGCTTTTTGTTGCAGGCTGTGCCTTTTGCTGAGCTTTTTTCTGCGTGCCTGAAGTCTGAGCCGATGTGAGCGCAGCACCTGCAGCAGCTCCCGCACCTGCGGCGGCTGTACAAAGAAGAGCGATATCCTTAGCTTTCATAACATTTCCTTTCGTATAATTTCAGTCATATCTTCGGGCATATCCGCCGAAACGGTGACATTTTTACCGCTTACGGGGTGTATAAAGCTCATTTTTCCGCAGTGAAGAGCCTGACGTGCTATAAGCTTTCGGCTTCCGCCGTACATATCGTCCCCTGCCAGGGGATGGCTTATATGGGAAAGATGCACTCTTATCTGGTGGGTGCGGCCCGTTTCAAGGCGTATTTCCAGCAGGGTGCAGTTATTCATACATTTAAGCGGCTTTATTACAGTGACTGCATTTTTTCCGTCGGGGCGGACTTCACGCATTATCACCGAGCCGTCGGCACGGCCTATGGGCAGGTCTATCCTCTGCGGGTCTGAGACGATTCCCTCACAGACGGCGTAATACACCTTTTCGGTGACGGTCATATCCGCTCCCAGCTTGTTTTTGGCGGCAATGCACAGCCCCGATGTGTCCTTATCCAGCCTGTTGACTGCACGAAACGGCATATCCAACTGCGCCGCAAAGACATTTTCCAGCGTATCGTCATAATGCCCGTGAGAACGGTGAACTGCCATGCCTGCGGGCTTATTGTATATGATAAGGTCGCTGTCCTCATACACCGTGGGCACGGTTAGTTCACGGTTGGGCACAATATCGTTCCCGCTGCCCATGGGGATTTTAAGAAGCACTCTGTCCCCTGCAAATACCTTGTCTATAGTGCGGCAAAGCTCGCCGTTTCGGGTGATGCCGCCCTCGGTGCGCTTCATTGCGACAATGAGCCGCCGTGAAAAGCCCCGCTTTTTAAGCAGGGCTTCAAGTGTGTTTTCGCTTTCACAGATAATTTCCAGCTCTCTGAACTTATCCAACAGGCATATTCTCCTTTTGCTTCTGCTCGTTTTCGATGCTTTCGGGAGTTATCTCCGAATTTATCTGCTCGATGCTGTCGTTTATGAACACAGCCGAGGTCATATACAGATAGGGGATAAGCGCCAGCACGGGAAAGCCTGCGATGCAGATGACATACCAGCCTATGAAAGAGGCATAAAGCATCATCATATATGCGTACTTTTTGGAAACTATCTTTTTGCTGAGTTTTATGATATTGTCCGCACCCGCATCGGGATTATCCGCCAGAAGATAGCCCACGGGGACGTACTGCATTCCCGAAATAAGGAAGAACAGTATAAGTCCGCCGCATACCACGGCACAGCCGACTTTTAAAAGAAAAGCGCCCGTATCAGACATTTGGTATGTAAGCAGCTTTTTGGTAATTGATATTGTTACCGCCATGCAGGCTGCCGAAATTATTGCGGGGGTGAGCCTGCGCATATCGGTTATGACCTTGAGCTTTATAAGGCTCAGGGCATATTCGGTGGAACGGTAGCCCGCAAACACCGATGATACGGGCATCACATTCTTCTCCGCTGCGTGCCAGTAATACCATCGTATTCCAAGCATAAGTGGGGCGGTGCTGATGTAATATATCAGTATGAGTATTACCGAGCCGATGATAAAATTGGGCGGGAACGAATTGAACTTCGGCAGGATACTTCCCGTCTGCAAAGCGCCTGTTATTATGCCAAGCAGCATTATCACCGCATAGAAGAGCAGGAAAAGCCCCATCTGCAATAGGGATATGAACGCTACCTCCGCCCAGCACTTGCGGAAAAGCTCGGACGAGCGTTTTTTCAGATCACGAATCCCCGTCATCGTTGCCATAATCGAACAAAGCCTCCCCGGCGTCGTTATATCCCACAGCCTGATAGCCCGGGATCTTTCCAAGAATTTCAAAGCAGTAGCTCTGCTGCCACATCTGAGCCGTTACCATTATCTCGTAGCCGTGACCTACGGGGCAGGCAAATTCCATGGGCTTCATTTTGGGCAGACCAAAGCAGGACATCATATTCATAAGGATACCCGAATGGGTCATAACGCCTGCGTGGGTAATGCCCTCGTTCATCATATCAAGGATAATGGCATTAAGTGCTGTATAGCAGCGAACCATCATATTTCTGAGGCTCTCGCCGTTGGGTGGGGGATTGTCAAGGCCGCCTTTGAGCCATTTCTTGTAGCTGTCAAGATTAACAAGATCCTCGGCTTTTAGACCCTCAAAGATGCCGAAATCCATTTCCCTCAGGTCATCTACCTCGGTAAGCTCACGGTCGGGGAAGAGTATCTCCGCCGACTGAACCGCTCTTTCAAGGGGGCTGGTATAGACCTTCTGTACCTTGGGGTACTCGTGGGTCTCATACAGCTCCTTGAGCTGTGCCTTGCCCGCTTCGGAAAGGGGCAGGTCGGTCTTGCCTATATATATACCTTTTTCGTTTGCCTCGGTGCGTCCGTGGCGCAGGATACTTATTCTATAGCCTTTCAAGTGATTACATTCCTTTCAAAAATGTAGTTATATTTATTATATCACATTACGGTGAGGATTTCAACAGGTTATTTAAAAATGGCTGCTGCCCCTAACCCGTTGTCCCCTATTGAACATTTTATAAAAACGTGGTATAATAAGCAATAAGCAACCGAAACATATAAGGAGATGTTATTATGACTGAAATAGATCTTATCACAGGTATCCTCGGCTCGGGAAAAACCACCTTTATCAGGAAATATGCCCGCCACCTTATCGACAGCGGCAAGAAGATCGCCATTCTCGAAAATGACTTCGGTGCTGTTAATGTTGATATGATGATACTCCAAGACCTTAAATGCGACAGCTGCCAGCTGGAAATGATATCGGGCGGCGGCGACCCCGACTGCCACAAGCGCCGTTTCAAGACCCAGCTCATCGCCCTCGGTATGCAGCACTTTGACCGTGTTATAATGGAGCCTTCGGGTATTTTTGATATGGATGAGTTCTTTGACACCCTTTATGAGCCGCCTCTTGACAACTGGTTCAGAATAGGCAACATCTTCTCTGTTGTAGATGCACAGCTGGAGGATACTCTTTCCGACCAGATGGAATATCTGCTCGCTTCCGAGGCTTCCTGCTGTGGAAAGCTGCTTATGAGCAAGGTGAGCACCATTCCCGCAGACCAGCTCAGTCAGCGGGAGGAGAGCATCATCGCCCACCTGAACCGCTCCCTTGAATATATCGGCTGCCGCAGGCGCTTTTCCTCCGCCGATATGGTAACAAAGGAATGGGATGCTCTTACGGCTGATGATATGAACAAGCTTATGACCTCGGGCTACCGCAGCGAAAGCTATGTGAAGATGTTCAGCCAGGAGGATATCCGCAGCATGACCCATTATTTCATGCACATAAGGATAAAGGAAGCTTTGCTGCCTCAGGTGATAAAAGGCATTTTCGCAGATGAAAAGTGCGGACATATCTACCGCATAAAGGGCTTCACCCAGGACGACAAGGGCGGCTGGCTGAAAATAAACGCTCTTTCGGACAAGCTGGAGATCGCCCCCATTGATGACGGTCAGACCGTGTTTATCGTAATCGGCGACAACGTTGACCGTGCGCAGGTGGATAAGCACTTTACAGAATACAACACCGACCCCGAATATGTTTCTATATAAGATAAGTAAAGGAATGATTATATGTGTACAGCCGCTTCTTACAAGACCGACAACTTTTATTTCGGCAGAACTCTCGATTATGAAATGTCCTACGGCGAGGAGATAGTTATTATGCCAAGGAACTTCCCCCTGAAATTCAGGCACATTGGGAAGCTTTCCGAGCATTACGCCATCATCGGCACGGCTCATGTGGCAGGGGGCTGTCCCCTGTTTTATGACGGTGCCAATGAAAAGGGCCTTGCCATGGCAGGACTGAATTTCGTGGGCAACGCATATTATTTTGATAATGCCGCCGAAAAGGATAATATCCCACAGTTTGAGTTTATCCCATGGATACTGAGCAAATGCGCTGACCTTAACGAAGCAAAGGCGCTTCTTGGCAGGATAAACATTACAAACGAGCCGTTCAGCCCTCAGCTTCCCACAGCACAGCTCCACTGGATAATTTCGGACAAAACAGGCTCGATAGTTGTGGAGTCAGTAAAGGACGGGCTGAAAATATATGACGATCCTGTGGGCGTGCTTACCAACAATCCCCCTTTCGACAGGCAGCTTTTCAATCTTAATAACTATATGCACCTGTCCCCCAAGGATCCCAGCAACACATTCTCCGATGCACTTGACCTTACGACCTACAGCCGTGGTATGGGCGGATTGGGGCTTCCCGGCGACCTGTCATCACAGTCGAGATTTGTCCGCTGCGCATTTGTGAAAATGAACTCCCGCTCGGGCAGCGGTGAGGCGGAAAGCGTCAGCCAGTTCTTCCATATCCTGGGCTCGGTAGATCAGCAGAGGGGCTGCTGCGAGGTAAAGGGCGGATACGAGATAACCATTTACACCGCCTGCTACAACGCCGACAAGGGAATATATTATTACACCACCTACGACAATCATCAGATAACCGCCGTAAAGCTCCACAGCGAGAACATCGACGGCACAGAGCTTATAAGCTATCCTATGCTCACAGGCGGGCATATTCTGGAGCAAAACTGATATCGGGAGGAGAAAAGCAATGAAAGTTCTTATCATCAACGGCAGTCCGAGAGTAAACGGCAACACATCTGTAGCTGTACGTGAAATGGAAAAGGTCTTTGCGGAAGAGGGCGTGGAGACCGAGGTTGTGCAGGTAGGCAACAAGGATATCCGTGGCTGTATTGCCTGCGGATACTGCCGTGAAAGCGGCAAGTGCGTGTTCAACGACGTTGTGAACGAGCTTGCGCCAAAGTTTGAGGAAGCAGACGGACTTGTTGTGGCAAGCCCTGTTTACTACGCTTCCGCCAACGCAACACTTATCGCCTGTCTTACAAGGCTGTTTTACAGCACGCCCTTTGACAAGAGTATGAAAGTAGGTGCAAGCGTAGTTTGTGCAAGGCGTGGGGGCTGCTCCGCAACCTTTGACGAGCTGAACAAGTTCTTTACCATTTCCAATATGCCCATTGCTTCCAGCCAGTACTGGAACAGCATTCACGGCAGAGAACAGGGTCAGGCGGAGATGGACGAAGAGGGCAGGCAGACCATGAGGGTGCTTGCAAGGAACATGAGTTTCCTTATGAAGAGCATTGCGTTGGGAAAAGAGAAATATGGGCTTCCCGAAAAGGAAGAACATCTCTGGACGCATTTTATAAGATAACATTTTATAATATAAAATGCAAAAGCCATAGAAGAAGCATACTATTCTTTTATGGCTTTTTTGCTTGCAGTCAAGCGAACTTATTAAAAAGTATGCACAAATGAGGGCAAGGTAAAGGGTTTAGGAAGTCCATTGAGGGCGGAGCCATCTGGTTGCCCTTGCCGCAGTGGTAAAAGTAGTTTACCTGCCAACTCCGTTTGCTCACAGATATAGTTATTAAAATTATGATAAACAATATAGCCAATCCCCACCGCAGAGCTAAGCAAAACGAACAGCAGATACTTGATATCTAAACGCCAGACCGCAAATGAGCGGGGCGGCGGTGAAAGGCACGAAACAATATTCGATACAGGACAGGAGACAAGCTAAAAGTTAAAGCCAAACTGTAAAAGCGGGCTTAGTGGGGGTGAGAGGGTAGGGAAGAGGAGTGCAGAGGAGAAACCGTAGGAGAGAGGGGGGAATGCCCGCTTT
>NZ_JAOQKB010000011.1:0-101682 GCF_025567215.1 Huintestinicola butyrica | reverse complement strand
TATGGTTGTGTGGTTACTCCCATTATAACACGAGTTGCTTTATGTGTCATTATTTTTTCCATGTGTTGCACTTATATTGTAAATCTATCATTCAAAAATGTACAATAGTTTGTACAGCATATCATCCTTTATATGTTTAATAATACTATTTTGAAATCTATGTAAATCACTTTCACGTACTTTTACCTTAAAATTGTTAGAAATATATTCTGATAAAACATCTATCGAGTTCCTTTCTGAAAAATTATGTTTCAGTTTGTGCTTAGCAACATCATTGTAAAATAATTTCGAAATACTTTCAAAAATTCGAAATAAGACTAAAAATTCTTCGTTGTATAATCTGTTAATATCTAATGATAAAGCATATAAATAACACTCAGAGCAATTAAGGAAACTTTCTTTTTTTAGTTCTGTCGTAGATGATATTCTACTTGATAAAGATTGAATTTTCTTTAGTTTTCCAGTATTTAAAGAAATACTGCTTAATAAATCACTTTCATTCTTGCTATTGTCCAGATGAATATAATTTTTGTAAACTTCGATATTGATATTAAATATGTATGATAGAAAAAAACAGGAATGTTTAATTTCTTTCTCTGCATCTGCTTCTTGATTGGCAAAAACATATGCTTTCAATTTAAAAGACCCAAAATATCTATCCGCTGTATAAAAAAAATATGTATTTAAAACTTTAAAATACGAATTTTCCTTTATTGATAATCTAATTATACGCTCATCATCATCAAATTCCCAATCATCAATACACCAACAGTTCATTTCCTTCCACCTCACACCGTAGTAAAAGCATCTTCTTCAAGTCCTGCCTGAACAAGTGTCAGCTTAACATTTGTCTTTGTGCAGTCATCAACAAAACCGTTATCCCTGAAAACAACCTTCCAGGTTTCGGGAGCCTGTTCCTTATACATTTTGACCATACCTTCCGCAACGGAAACGGTGATATTATCGTCCAGACACATCATCAATGCACCAAAGCCGATAGAATATACCTTTCTGCCGTCAATATCAGCAACATCAATCGGATATGAAAGGTCAAGACCCATTTTTAGCATAAATTCATATACAATATCCTCTTCGGTTCTGTCGGGAACATAGTTGTTTATCATATCATCAAGAGTTACCTCAAGATTTGCAAAATCGGGATTCCATTTCTTTAGATTGGAGCTGTCAAGCTTGAATACTTTAAAGCCGATATCGGGAACGCTTTTTGGCTCTTCTCCAATTTTAAGCTGAACGTTATCGCTTTCGATTTCTTCCTTTATTTTTTCGCCTGCACGGCGGATTCGCTCCTTGCCTATTTCAGTTATAAAATGTGGCTTGCCAATAGAATCTAAAAAAGTAATTGCATTTTTCAGCGTTTTCTTTGCCCTACTATCGGCTGTATCTATCATTTTATCAAGATTTTCGGGAAGTTGAACAAGTATGAACTTCCTTTCTGAATGTAATTGCATTATTGATTGAGCTGTTGTTCCTGAGCCTGAGAAAAAATCCATAATGATATCGTCATCATTTGTAACCATTGATATTAATCTTTGAATCACGGTATCGGATTTTGGATTTTGAAATACATCTCGTGACATTAGTTGTTCGAATTTTTTTGTTGATGTTCTGCCATCTTCATAAATTACAGACCGTAGTACATCTTTTGCATTTTCAAGACGCTTTTTAGGCTTGATTAGCGTTGTTTCGTCAGCCCCAAACATAATATCATCATTTTCAATCATCTCACGCATAGTTTCTTCGGAAAAGCGAAATCCTTTATCAGGAATCTTACAAACTTTCCTTGTTAGTGGATGTATAACATCATATTCATACCCACCAAATGTGGTATTAGCAATATCACCATCGTGAAAGACCCCTTTTGAGTCAACATTATCATAATGCGTTACCCCAGACAAGTCTTTCTCATTTGACTTTATCCACTTTCGCAGTTCATCTTGTATTGTAATTATATCGTCATTATGTTTTCCTTTTAACTCCAAATATTTATTCTGGATTCTTTCTGCTTTTTCACTTTTAGCATACCAATAAGGTAAAAGTGAACGATTTTTACTGTAACAAACAATATATTCGTGTTCTGTATTAATCTGACCAGGATTATTATCTGTAGCAGTTTGTAAAATAAGTTTTCCTACAAAATTATCTTCGCCAAAAATCTCATCACAAATTTTCGAGATATTATCCAACTCTTTATCTGTTATAGAAATAAAAATAACGCCGTCATTAGTAAGCAAATTTCTTGCAAGCCTTAAACGAGGGTACATCATATTAAGCCAGTCGGTATGAAAACGTCCGCTTGCTTCTGTGTTTGTGCTTATTTTATTGCCTTCTTCATCTGTCTGACCTGTAATAGCTTTATAGTTCTCAATGCTGTCGTGGTAGTTATCGGGATAAACAAAATCCTTGCCCGTATTGTAAGGCGGGTCTATGTAAATCATCTTGATTTTGCCGTGATAGCTTTTCTGCAGGATTTTCAGAACTTCAAGATTATCGCCCTCGATGTAAAGGTTCTGGGTATCGTCCCAGTTTTTGCTTTCTTCCCTGCAGGGACGAAGTGTGCCTGTTGAAGGTGTCTGTGAAAAGCGTAAGGCTCTGCCTTTGCCGTTCCATTTAAAGTTATAGCGTTCCTTGTCATCATCAACATACTCGCCAAGTATCTGGCGGAGCATATCAAAGTCGATTTTACCGTCACATTCAACTTCGGGGAAAAGCTGGCGGAGATTTTTTATGTTTTCTTCCAGTATATCAAAGGAATTTCCGTTAAGTGTTGGCATTTATGGTGTCCTCCTTAAAAATTGAATTATATATATCACAAATAAATTCAGCGGATTTTTCTTCAAAATCCTTGCTTTGAGCTATACAATAATCTTGATATTTTTGCAAAAAATCATCTGAGTGAGTATCTTCAACATTTCTAAATAAAAGCAAATCCTCAATTCTTTCTTTCGTATAAGCAAAAAAGGAATTGTCAGAATTTACAAAATCTAAAATTATCAATCTTTTTCTTATCATTTCTGCTTTAGAATAGCATTGTTTTATAGTTGCGTATATTTGCATTTCACTTTTTTGGAAGTTATCTCCTAATACATAGTATAAATCATAAATTAATCCTATGGATTCAATATACTGATAATATAAATCAATTAGTTTTTCTTTATCCTTTTTCTCTTGAAATTCTTTCATTTCATTATTGGTTTTATTAGCTTCTTTACTTAATTTAACAGTAATTATTCCTAAAGAAGTTGTACCAAGAAATGTTAGAACCGAACCATAAAAAGATAATACCTCCTTAGCTCCCCAATCAGTATATACTAATACATAATCTGATTCATATAATCCATTAATAATTAACGGTATTATTATGAATAAAACATCCATAACTAAAATAGATATAAAAACGATTAATATTTTTAGTTTGAAATTTGACTTTTTATAATTTTTATCTTTCGTTTTGTTATAATGTTTTTTCAATTTGTAATCCTCGCTTTCTCCAACTTCTTAATCTTCAAATTGATTTCCATTTTTCTGTTAAACTCGGTAGCCTTTTTCAACTCTGCACGCAAAGCCGCAATCTGATTGTCAATTTCAGCATTTCTGCGGAGCAGTTCACGGGCATCTTCACCGTTTATTTCCTTATCGGTGAGCTTTTCGGCATTAAATACAGCAACAGCATCAACAATATCCGAATACATATCAAAAAAGTTTGTATAACGTAAGTTTCTGATATTGAGCTTGTCCCATAAGTTGCTGTCGTTATCCAGCCATTCGGTACAGATAGTTTCTTCAAGGGTGATTTTATTGTTATCGGCAAGGCTGAATCGCTGATGAGCCGCCCACACCTGATATTTATCCTCAAAGCTGAATATCAGCAGCATAGGATATGGAATCGCACGCATTATTATTTCTGCTATACGCTTGATACCCTTGTTGTCGCTGAGTTCGACCTCCATAACCTCAATTTCAAGATACTCCCTTTCTTCGGTGGCATACGCAGGAACATTCATATTGTCTTGATTAAGGCAATAAATCCAGGCTATTTTATCAATCGAATCGACGAACAAGTTTTTATCGCCTTTGGAAAGAGCTGCGTTATCATAGAACATCTTTTTAAAAACAGTTCGGTTTATCCTGCATTCATCTGGAATATTTAGTTTATTGTAAATGTCCATAGCCACTCCTTATTTTATAACAAGAAAGGTTACAAGTTCAAAATCCTCAATTCCGTCAAAAAGTGATGTCTGCATAGCAGTTCCGCCTCTGCTGAATAAGCTTGCCACACCTATTTCCTGCTTTTTGCCGATAAGCTCCTGTATTGATGCTTCCAAAAGGTCGGAATATTTCTTCATATTGTGCCCTTCATCGGTTTCGGCATTAAATTCAGCAACAAGGTCTGCAAGGACTTCGTTTTTACCGCAGCACAGTTTTTTATAATAATCAAGGATACGCTTTGCCTGTAAATATGAAAGCTTTACTTCACCGTCATTCGTGATATAAACAAGATAGAACGGAAAAAGAGAGTTCTGTTCTTTGGTCTGTTCTTTTCCTTTAATTTGACGAAGAGCAAAAATAACACCTGGTTTAAAAGTATCACGCAGGCTGTCATCAGTCCGTGTTACGGCATATAGCCCCGCAGGAGCATCACTTAGTTGCTTGCGATGACTTTTCATATATTCCATAAGGTCAGTTTTGAAGTCATTGAACGTAACATCTGTTATGGATATGCCGCCTGAGATATCTTCAAGGTCAACAACTTCATTTTGAAGCTGTTCAAGCTGCTTTTTACGGTATTCGAGGTCTTTCATTTCTTTGCTTTCTGTTTCCTCAATATAATCTTCTTCGCCTGTTGCAGAAACATTAAGCAGGACCATACGCCCCTTGACACGCTGTGCAAGGTTTATATATTTATCAAGTTCCTTCATTGCCCAGAAATTCACAAGCTGGATTTCTTTGTTTGTTGAACCGATGCGGTCAATACGTCCAAAACGCTGAATAATACGAACTGGATTCCAGTGTATATCATAGTTTATCAGATAATCACAGTCCTGTAAATTCTGACCCTCGGAAATACAGTCGGTTGCAATCAGAATATCTATTTCATTTTGAATATCAGGATATATCTTTGCACATTCCTTTGATTTTGGAGAAAACAGCGTGAGGACCGTGTTAAGGTCAGACATTCGTATGCTGTTTTTGTATTGAGCGCCAATTGGAAGGGTGGAGCGGTTATTGCCTGCACCTGTTACTATTGCAGAATATATGCCACGACCTTTAAACTCTTCTGATAAGCAGTCATACAGATAATTTGCAGTGTCGGCAAATGCGGTAAAAACAATTACTTTTTTGTTGCCTGGATTAATTGGATTTTCAATTTTATTTTCGATGATTCTTTTCAGTTCCAAGAGCTTCGCATCACGTTCAACATTAATCTTTCTGGCATCTGTAAGAAGAAGCTGAAGCTTCGCGGCGTCATCGGCTAAATCCTGTCGCCACTTTACCAAATCCATATCAGACAGCAGGACTTTTACTTTATTCCCGAAAAGGAGACTATCCAAATCGTTTTCATCAAGGTCGATATCCTCAATACTCATATTGTCGCCAATATCATATTGGTTACTGTCAATAATGGATATGGTGTTTCTTATTCGGCCAAGTATCTTTTCAAGTGTAAGAGCAAATGAGTATATAGAGCTTTCCATTCTCTTTAATAATCCAACACGGATAAGCCCTATCAGGCTCGTTTCACGGTCTGCCTGTCTGAAAACCGACTGGCCAGAGCCTACTGACATATCATATTTGCGTTCATATTCAGCTCGCTTTTCGGGAAGAACATAAGAGAGCGGAGAATATAGTCCTAATGACAGGTGCTTTATTTGTTTGTTGACCTTTTCGATGGCAGGAAATTCTCCGAGTGTATCAATATCGGCATAAACATTTTCAGGCTTTCTTCTGTCTGGGAATTTACCTATTTCAGATGAATCATAATACTTTTCAATATGCTTTCTTGAACGGGCGATAGTAAGTGTATCAAGCAACTTGAAATAGTCAACATTCATCATCTCGACAAAGCTTTCTGTTGTACGCTTTGTATCGGGTAATTCTGACCATCTATTGAAAACGGTCTGAGCTTTTTTCAAGACCTGTTCTATGCTCGTAATACCAACATCGGCTAAGGCTTTGTCGTTTCCTTCGGTAATAAATGCTATCTGATTTTTTATATCAGTCATACGGTTATTTACAGGTGTAGCCGAAAGCATTAGTACCTTAGTTTTTACACCAGACTTGATAATGTCATTCATAAGACGTTCATAACGTGTGACTCTGTCCTTAACAGGTGGGTTATTTCTAAAATTATGGCTTTCATCAATAACTACAAGGTCATAGTTACTCCAATTAACAGTCGCAAGTGAAATATCTCCAGTATAGCCGCTTGTCCTGCTTAAATCTGTATGGTT
Source organism: Huintestinicola butyrica (assembly GCF_025567215.1). NCBI lineage: Bacteria > Bacillati > Bacillota > Clostridia > Eubacteriales > Oscillospiraceae > Huintestinicola > Huintestinicola butyrica. The sequence continues at coordinate 95,212 of NZ_JAOQKB010000011.1, read as the reverse complement.
CAATACATCATAATTGAATCGGTCTGATGCAAAAATATTCCTTTTATCGTTCTGCGTATATACTGACCAGTTATCGTGCAGTTTTTTAGGAGTGAGAACAAGAACTCGGTCATTGCGAAGCTCATAGTATTTTATAATAGCTAATGCAGTAAATGTTTTGCCAAGGCCTACGCTGTCTGCAATAATACAGCCATTATATTTTTCAATCTTGTCAATAGCTCCAATTACTCCGTCACGTTGAAATTTATAGAGCTTATTCCAGATAAGAGTATCCTTTATGCCTGTTTTGGTTTTTACTATGTTGTCTTCTGTGAGTTCACCGAGATATTCTTTGAAGACATTATAGAGTGTAATGAAATATATGAATTCGGGGGTGTTTTCTTTATATAAAACCTGCATATGTTGAAGAACCTGTTCTTTCACATCTTCCACAGCAGCAGTATTATTCCACAATTCGTCAAACATCTGTAAATAAACCGACGTAAACTCGTTTCCGTACATACAGGTATTAGAATCAATACGATTTGATGATGTGATACCTAATCCATCTGTTGTAAAATCGACTGAACCGTTGATGCATATACTGTCATTGCCGTTGTCGATATGTATTAAACGTGGCTGAGCTGGATTTTCTCTCTTTAGTGATTTGATTTCGGCTTTTTTAGAAAGCCAGTTGGCACATTCCTTTGCAATAGCGGACTGCCTCATCTCATTTCGAAGTTTCATTTCAAACTCATTTCCAGCAATGTTGTTTTCATTATGCTGTATATAGAATTCTCGCTGAACTTCATTATCAGACTTTACAAAAGAAGGCTCCGTAAAAATAAAACGAAATTTATCAACCTTTGATAACTCTTTTTTTAATTCATTATATGCATAAATGGTAAAGTAAGCCGAAATTATCGAAAGTTTTGAACCGTTACAAATATTATCTTTTAGTTCGGTCACTACTTTTCCATTTCTTTTATTATCTATTATTTTAGGAAGTTTCATATAAGTCCCCCGTATAAATATTAGGCCTAATTTGCATATTATTCTCTAATTATACTATAACAGATTTAGTGTGAAAAATCAATACAAATATTGACAATAATGTCAATAGCGGTGGACTTTTATGCTAATATAGTTGATTTTGCAACAGAGCCTTTATTCAAGAAAAGGACAGATGATTTTTTAGTGAGAATAAAATTGCTTTATGTCATAATTTGATGATATATTTATGAAACGATACATTTTGTATCATTTTTTAAAATATATATTGATTATCTTGAAAAGATGTGATATACTATAAGGAGATGACAAAAAGGAGGCTGTCTTTATGGAAAAGCATTTCGTAAGAATTGAAGAGATAGTGATATCTGATTTCAAGAACGTGGTACACGGAACACTTCGCTTTGACAATCCCCGTAAAAATTATGCTGCAAGCGTTGTGGGGTTGTATGGCCAGAACGGTTCGGGAAAAACTGCAATGATTGATGCTATTTCTCTTTTGAAACACCTTTTGTCTGGTAAAAAGCTTCCTGTTTACTTTTCTGACTGCATAAATGTTGATGCAAACTCGGCAACAATCAAATATACATTCAGTGTACAGGCAGACAAGACAGAATACACTGCTATATATCAGCTTAGTATTCGCAAGGATATAGACGAATCGGACAGAAATATTGACGATGTGAACGGTGATATACATTACAAGACAACTGTTTTTAATGAAAAGCTTTCCTGTTCTTACAAGAATAACGCCGAAAATGCGCAGATGTCTGTTATAGCCAACACAGACACAGACGCAGTTTTTGTGCCAAATACCAAGTTTAAGATGCTCTGCGGAAGTGATAAGGATATAACCACTTCACTGCTTGTTGCAAAAAGAATCGCTCAGGAATCCTCAACATCGTTTCTTTTCTCTAAGGCTATGCTGAATTCTTTGCGGAAGAATGACAGCGAATCGGATGGTGACGGTAAATCTGCATATCTGAGCCTTTTTGAACGTCTGATATGGTACGGAAATTATGAGTTGTTTGTTATTGATACCAAAAGTACAGGTTTGATACAATTTAATGCGCTGCCTTTGACATACAGATTGACCGAGGACGGAAAAACATCATTAGGCAGCATACCGATAAACCTCAATGATGTTACGGTCATTCAGGTTGAATTATACGAAACGGTATGCAAAGTTATCAAACGAATGAACATCGTGCTTGAACAGCTTGTTCCAGGGCTCAATATTTATGTAAAAAAATTAGGCGAGCAGCTTATGCCCAACGGACAAACTGGCTGCAGGATACAGCTTGTGTCAGGAAAGAATAGCAAGGAAATACCTTTGAAATATGAATCTGAGGGAATAAAAAAAATAGTATCCATATTACAGCTTTTAATAGTTATGTATAATTCAGCTTCAATTACGGTTGCTGTTGATGAACTGGATTCTGGCGTATTTGAGTATTTGCTTGGAGAAATTCTCCGAATCATTTCCGAAAAGGGCAAAGGTCAATTGATTTTCACATCGCATAATCTCAGACCGCTTGAAACTCTTGATAAGGGCTTTGTTGCATTCACTACCACTAATCCCGAAAACCGATATATACGTCTTACTAATGTGAAGACAAACAATAATCTCAGAGATTTTTACTATCGTGATATCATTCTCGGCGAGCAGGATGAGCCGCTTTATGAGCGGACAAATAACTCTGAGATTGCACTTGCATTTATAGAGGCAGGTGAATGATATGGCTAAAAGAAAAGTAATCCTTGTTATAGTTGAGGGAACTTCGGACGACACGGCACTTCACGTTCTTTTCGATAAGTATTATGACAAAAACACTGTTTATGTTGATATAATACACGGTGATATTACAACTCAAACCGCAGAAAATGAAAGCATAGTGAATAAAGTTGTGAGCGAAATCAAGTCTTATGTTGCCAATAATCCTTTTAAGAAAAAAGACTTTCAGGAAATCATTCATATTATGGATACCGACGGAGCTTATATTTCTAATGAGAATGTTATAGAGGATATGTCAGCAAATGACCCGATATATTCTCCTACTGAAATACGTACTTGTCGGAAAAAGAGTATAGAAGAACGAAATGCTCTGAAAAAGTTCAATATGAACAGACTGAGCATCTGTAAGGAAGTCTGGGGAATACAGTACAGTGCATATTATATGTCCTGCAACCTTGACCACGTTTTGTATAACGCATTAAATCTTTCAGATGATGAAAAGAATAGAAGAGCTTTTCTGTTTGCAAAGAAGTATAAGAATGATATCCCTGCTTTCGTGAAATTTATAAGAGAGTCCGATTTTTCGGTTATTGATGATTACGCTTCATCCTGGAAGTTCATAGCCAAGGAGCTTCATTCGTTGGAACGATTCTCAAATCTTGGTTTATGCTTTACACCGAAACAGGAAGAATAATATGTTTTAACTTTTGGCGTTTATAGCTTGCACTACAGGGCTATAAACGCCGTTATGTTTTGCTGGCCAGATATTCGCTATGATTTTTGTGCTGTAATGCGGATTATTCCCTCATCTTTTTGTAATTTAGGCTGATTATTCGCTCATTTTTTTGTAAAGCCCTCAAAATCATTCCCAAAGTGCCATTGATAAACAAAGATTAAATATTCTATATGCATCAGAAAAAATGATTTGAGGGCTTGACAAATCCAAAGAAATGTGCTATAGTTACGATAATATTTTTGCGGTTGTTGTGTGGTCGTACTCGTTTGGAGTACGAAGCGGATTCCGTACTCCAAACGTACTCCAAAGACAGCTTTTCAGTGGAGTACAGCAGATTACTGTGAGCAACAATAAACAAAGCATTGAAAACCACCATTCAAGCAAACCGCATACCTACGTTGATTGCGGACAACAACAGATTACACTGAGCAACAATAAGTACCCGTATCTGAAGTGGTCTTGATATGGGCAACAACCCTATGGTTGGTGCTACAGTTGCTTGCGCTGTTGCTGTTGAAGAAGCTATGAAGGGCTAATAGTAACGCATTTGCGTGCTTTATGCCTATTCTCAGAACGACTGAAACGGCTGTTTTTTTACCCTGTAATACACAGGTAATACACACTCGTAATACACAAATGCAAGTCTTGGCAGAGAGCTTTTCCTCTGTCGGACTTGCATTTTTCTTTTACTTTATTTTTTCAATCTCTCTGCGAAGATTTTCGACAGTTCTGTGCGTGTAAACACGTTCTGTTACGTCATTGACGTTATGTCCGATAATGAGTTTCAGGCAATATTCGTCAACACCTGATTCTTTCGCTCGTGTAATAAACGTATGGCGGACTTCATGTGGAATATGATCTATTTTCAAACGCTCCATTATTTCTTTGAACCTTGTATAATACATTCCATAAGCCATTTCGGATCCGTTCTTTCCGTTATCGTCATAGAAAAGCTGTTTTCTGTCTGGATCGTACCACTTTTCCACCAAATGACGTATTCTGGAATGGATTGGAACGCATCTGTTCTTGCCTGCTTCGGTTTTCATACCACCTGTCATAGTATTGTTTTCAAGGTCAATATCCTCTGTTTTAAGTGTGGCAAGCTCTTGCGGACGCCAGCCCGAGTAAATCCCAATGAGAATCATATCTATAAATGGAATGTCGATATTTTCCCATAGAATCTGTATTTCTTTTTCAGAAAACGGTTTGCGGGTGCGTTCAGGCTCGTCCTTCTTTACACTGTTGCACAGAGAAGCGTAATCCTTGTCAACTATCTCGTGTTTAAGAGCATATCTGAACATGAGATTATAAAGTGACTTCATCCTGTTTTTGGTGTCTGCCCCTATCTGAGCATCTTTGATAGTCCCCTCCATATGAGAAGGACGAATATCTTTCATTCGCATATTCCATAGCGGTTTGCTGTGATTATATGCAGATTTCCAAGTCCTCTGTGCAGACGGCACGATAGTTTCAAAATGCTCCGTTGACCATTTTTCATAAACCTCGCTGAAAGTAATGGAGTTTGAATTTATATCATAAGGGTTTTCGTTATAATCTGCAAGAGCGATTAGTGCTTCTTGCTTTGTAGCGTAATATCCTATCGTAATATACTGCTGTTTTACAGTTCCGCTTTGCTCATCAAGAAGCCAGCCCGACGTTTTGCGGACTCTCCAAGGCTTTCTGCGTTTGCCAGGCAGCTTATGTACAGAACCGTAGCTGTTTGGCTGTTTCATTATATGACCTCCCTGTTTTAACGCTGATAGTAATCTGTTGTGCGCTCAGGTGTTATGAAGTGATTCATATTTTCACGTATCTCATCATCGATCTCACATTTGTTGATGGTGTCAAATTCACCGATTTTTTTGAAAAAACTATCGGTGAACATACTGACACCTGTTGCAAGTGCATTGCTTATTCCTGTCAGCTCACGGCTGTATTTCTTGGAACAAACAAGCATATTCACCGCAAGCACCACCTTAACAAATGCCTGCTTTATAGACGAAAGCTGTGCAGTAAGCTTGTCGATAATTGATCTGCTTTCCTCAATTTCTTTGTCTGCTTCTGCAATACGGCTTTTGAATCTGTCAATAAGCATATGAAGCATTTCAGGCGGAGGTGTGTTTATCTGTGACCAAGGCAAGTGGAGTTCATTTGTCAGAATTTGATCAATAATATGGTTTTCGTCAATGATACTTTGTATTTTTTTAACAGGATCAGTTTTTTCATCGCTGTACCTGATTCCAAGAGCATTGCGAATATTACCGATTTCAGATGATTTTTTTGCCTTTTCCGTCTGAACATTTCTAAGCTCACATTGTAATTTCTCATATCGCTGATTAAGTTCAAGCTGCATATTATACATACGATCTGCTGATTTCATTTTTCTTTCCGCATCCAAATTTTTTGCTTCGGCAGCAGCTAATGTTTTTTTGACACGATTTTCGGACTGAGTAATGTCATATTCACGTTCATCAAGTTCCTTGCTGCGCTTATCCTGACGTGACATACTGTCAGCCTCTTTGACGGCTAAATCAGCTTCACGTTTATCAAGAAACCGCCTGCGCTGCTCAATGCTTTCATTTTCACGCTCATTATCTATCGCTTGGACTGCAACAGCTTTTTTCTGCATTTCAAGCTGCTCCAATTCCTTGGGCGATACCGATATGTTATGTGAAAGAAGCTGCTTCTTGCCGACAATCACGCTCTCATCTGCGACGAGTTCCATTTCACGAAGTGGCTTTAATTCTTCATTCAGTCTTTTTTTCTCTTCCTGTATCTCACGGTATTCTTCACAGGTAAAGCTATGCTTTCTGCTTTCCTCCGGAGGTGCTATAGTAAATCCGTGAGATTCACATATCTCAGTAAACACCAAACGTTCATTGGCTCGCCATTTAATGGCTGCATCAATTCCCGTATAACCCATTTCTTCAAGGGCACGAGCCATAGCATTACGGGTATCGATCCCTGTTTGGTAATGACCTATAGGAATGTAATCAATGTGCAAATGCGGTGTTGCTTCATCCATATGTATAACTGCATTGAATACAAAAAAGTTAGGATTATTTTTCAGGTAGTGTTCCATATATTCCTGTAAACATTGTTTTGCAATTTCCGCATCGGGAGTTCCGCAGCCTGTATCGTGCATTGTCCCAACCTGAACAATATCCTCGTAAAAGCTCTTCTGCTTGTTATTTCCAATAATGGTATATTCGCAAATCTTGTGATTGAACAAATGAGTAAAATAGTCAGTTTGTATTTTTCGGCATTTTCGTGACTGCTTCTTATTATAACGTTCTATTGCCGGATCAAAAAGTGTCTTATATGCTTCTTCTAAAGGAATATGGACTAACACAACATTTTGCGGTGTGCGTGACGGGTCAATATTCTTTGCAGTAAACATCCTGTTGTTGTGTGCAAGGCTGCCTTTTCCCACTTCGTGGGATATTCTTTTTTCTGTCATTTCATGGGTCTCCTTTCGGGTAAATTTTTGGAAGTATGCAGGTAAGGTTCTGTTACTCTTTCCAAGAGTAACCCCGAGGTACTATTGGACATTCCGCACACTCCATTATCCAATAGTTCGGGGCTCTCCGAGGGGGATTTTGCTTTCTGCGGAAAGCGATGAAAAGCTGTCGCTTTTCCGAGTGCGTGACGATGCGTGTCGATGGTGACGGCCTTTTTGATACCGCACCCACTCTCCAAAACATCGACACGACCGTCACGCATCGTCACGGCTGTTTTTGTTTTCCAACAAAAATCTCACAAAACGCCCGCTGTGAGTTCGTTTGCTTTCGTAACGTATCCCATATTCATTATATAGTTTACCTGAATTAACATTCAGTTTCAGTGTAAGTGTATTTGGTTTAATATCAATACCAAGTACAGATACTAATTCTGTTGGGGAACCCTGCCATTCGGGATTATTGATATTTATGAATTTCGCTACCTTTTCCAATATCGGTTCGGGCGGACTTTTCCAAAGTTCGGTTTCTGCTTTTTCGAGCTCCCATGCAAGAGTTTCACGATTGCGAACAACGTGAAGCTTCTGATCCTGTTGGTCACGTCCTGAAATCTCAAGCACTGCTTTATCGGAAGTCCGTTTTTCCTTATGCAGAAGAAACGCTCCGTCTGCTGCTCCGAGAAGTCCGTTTGTTCCCGAGATCATATCAAAGTTATCGTCCGACTTCTGCTTGCGTGTGTGATGAACGAGCAGCAGGCAGATTTTATTTGCATCTGCAAATTTTTTGAGCTGCGAAATAATATCATAATCGTTTCCATAACTAAACGATTCACCCGATGCTTCACGCACTTTCTGCAAGGTATCTATTATAATAAGTGCGGTATCTTTATGCTCTGCTATGAATCCGCTCAATTGCTCGGTCAATCCTTTACCAAGCTGATGAGAAGAAACTGCAAAGAATAACCTATCTGTGCTTTCCGTTCCGAACATTCTGTATAATCGGCTTTGCAGTCTGCGGTAATCATCTTCGAGTGCAAGATAAAGAACAGTACCTTTGCGAACCGGATAGTTCCAGAGTGGTGTTCCTGTACTGACATGATATGCAAGCTGTGCCATAAAGAAACTTTTTCCAAGCTTTGGAGCTCCTACAAAAAGATACGTTCCCGAGTACAGCAAGCCGTGAATGATAGGCGGATTGCTGTAAAAGACTCTTTCATAAAGTTCACTCATAGATACGGTTTTTATGTAGGACGAATCAAGCTCACGCAAGAAGTTCATTTGCATACGGTGAAAACTTTCATCACAGATATTGAAGTTATCGTTTGTATCTGTTATAATGGTATTGGTATTATTGCCTGACTGCTCCGTATCTGCGCCAACAGATGAGTTCGGGGCGGTCATTTTTTCTTCAAGCGTCATAGCGTTCATTCACCGTCCGTTCCTGTAGAAGCTACTTCCGCAAAATAGCCAAGTTCTTCCCATACCTTTTTATCAGGACAATAATAGCTGTATTCGCTGGATCCGTCGTTTTTGTAGGCAAATCCAAACTTAAGTATGCCACGCTGAAGCCCTACCCTGAGAAACTGAGCACTCTTGCCCGTAGCCTGTGCAATTTCCATAAGCGGTACATTTCTGCCCGTGAATTTGGGCGGGGTTATTGTGTAGTTCATGCAAATTCCTCCTTGAAATTTTCTTAAAAATGTGATATAATTTAAATAGTAAGACACAAATCTCACTTTGTGTCTTACTAAAACTCATTATGTCTCACTTTAGTGAGATTGTCAAGGCGTATTACGCACTGCTGAGTATATTATATAACATTTTCTGTGTAATGTACATATTTAGGGAGTGATTTTTGTGTTTTATGACAAATTTATGGAATTGTGTGCGGAGAGAAATGTTAAGCCATCTCCTATTCTAAAGAAACTCGGATTAAGTTCAGGAAATTTGAAAAGGTGGGAAGCAGGAGCAAACGTAAACTCTGATACACTAAAAAAACTTTCAGAATATTTTCAAGTACCTGTTGACTATTTCCTTGATGAACGTCCTGGTTCTGCTGATATTAAAGCGGAAATTCCTGATGACGCAAATGTATTTCGCAAGATATATTGGATATTTAAGTCGCACCCAGATAATATAGCAAGTTTCCTAAATGGAACGAGTATGAGTGAAGCTCAGCTTAAAGCTGTAGCGGAATATCTGGGCTGCAGTGTTGACTATCTTTTAGACAAAACGGAATTTAATACCGAGGATCAAGCAGTTGATATAATTGACAAAATTGGCGTGAAGGATTATCTGCTCGGTGTTATGAACAAGTTGCCGTCTAATGCAGGATATCAGGTTTTACAAGTAAAAATATCTTATATTATTATGAATAACCTTGAAAAAGTCAACATTGGGCAGGAAGAACTTATCAGAATTAAGCTGGCAAGTAAAAAAATTGAGAGATTATATAATAAATCTATACCAAATGCTTCAAAACGAGGATTGAATTTTTCTGATCTTAACCGAATCGTTGAGGCGTTTGATTTGAGTTATGATTTCCTGTTTACGGGAAAATGATTTAACGGAGGATAAATAATGGTTACAGGAGTTATCAAAAATAAAATTGACAAGATCTGGACAGATATATGGGCAGGAGGAATAACCAATCCGCTTACCGTAATTGAACAGCTTACATACCTTATGTTCATACGTTCGCTTGACGAAAAGGAGCTGGAACAGGAAGAATTTGCTAATATGACAGGTGAAAAGGGTGACTATATCTTTCCGCAGTCAGAGATAGGTCAGTCTATGCGTTGGAGCAAGTTCAAGAACAGAGATCCCCGTGAGATATATGAGCTTATATCACAGCGTGTTTTTCCTGCGGTAAAGAAAATGAAATACGGAAAACTTCCTGATTTTGATGCAAACGGCGAACTTATCGAACTGCCTGACAATGACAGCACTGAAACCCGACAGACCGCATTCACACGTTATATGGATAATGCCGTTTTTGTGATCCCGAATCCGCAGGTGCTTCAGAAGATAATCACAGGTCTTGATGATCTTTATGAGCATGATATTGCTGATCTTGATATGCAGGGTGATCTCTATGAATATATGCTTGGTAAGCTTTCGACGGCAGGTCAGAATGGTCAGTTTCGTACACCAAAGCATATACGTGAAATGATGGTCGAGCTTATCGCACCTACTCCCGATGATATAATATGTGATCCTGCTTGCGGCACAGCCGGTTTTCTTGTGTCAGCAGCGGAGTATATCAGAAAGCATTATGAGGATATAATGACTGATGAACAGTGGGAAAACTTCGGTTCAAAAACTTTCTCCGGGTATGATACTGACCAGACTATGCTTCGTATTTCTGCAATGAACTTAATGCTTCATTCAATAGCAAATCCCGATATTGATTATAAAGACAGTGTTTCAAAGCAGAATAACGTCAGTGGAAAATTCACGGTATGTTTGGCAAATCCGCCGTTCAAGGGATCTGTTGATGCAGAGAGCATAAACGATAATCTAAAAGCAGTTACAAATACAAAGAAAACCGAGCTTCTTTTCCTTGCACTGTTTCTTCGCCTTTTACAGAAGGGCGGCAGATGTGCTTGCATCGTTCCTGATGGCGTGCTATTCGGTTCATCAAACGCTCATAAATCTATTCGTAAGGAGCTTATCGAAAATCATCAGCTCAAAGCTGTTATTTCAATGCCAAGTGGCGTATTCAAGCCTTATGCGGGTGTTTCCACAGCTGTTCTTGTATTTGTCAAGACAGATGCGGGAGGAACTGACAATGTCTGGTTCTACGATATGAAAGCTGATGGCTTTTCACTTGATGATAAGCGTTCGGAAGTCGCCGAAAATGACATTCCAGATATTATTGCACGCTTTCACAATCCTGACGGTGAAAGGGACAGAGAACGCACCAATCAGAGCTTTTTTGTTCCGAAGCAGGAAATTGTTGATAATGATTATGACCTTTCAATCAATAAATACAAGAAAACCGAGTATGTTGCTGTGGAATATCCTCCGACAAGTGAGATAATGGCAGATATTAACGGCTTATATAAGGAGCTTGGCGATGTTCTGTCGGAGTTGGGGGGATTGTTGGATGAGTAAGCTTGTCTTTTTAGAAGATGTATGTGATATTCTTGATAGTCAACGAGTTCCTGTTACTTCAAAGAATCGTAATAAAGGCATATATCCTTATTATGGAGCTAATGGTGTGCAAGATTATGTTGATGATTATATTTTTGATGATGAATTAGTTTTGCTTGCAGAGGATGGCGGTAATTTTGGTTCGACAGAAAAGCCTATTGCTTATCGAACATCTGGAAAATGTTGGGTAAATAATCATGCGCATGTACTAAAAGCCAAAGAATGCATTGATGTTGATTATTTGTGTTATTCACTTATGTTTTATAATGTTAGTTCTATAGTAAATGGAGCCACAAGACAAAAGCTTAATCAGTCAATGATGAGAAAAATGATTATTCCTCTTCCAGAAATGAATGAACAACATATAATTGTTTCCAAATTGGACAAAGTTACCAACGCAATAAAACTCTGCAACACTATCCTTGAAAAACTTGATTTACTCGTCAAATCACAATTTGTGGAGATGTTTGGGGATATTAGGATATCCTCAATATTTCCCAATATATCACTTGATAATTTTGCACAAATAGGTTCAAGTAAAAGAGTTCACGCCGCAGATTATGTTGAGTCAGGAATACCATTTTACCGCAGCAAAGAAATTATTGAACTTGGCAACGGACAAGAACCATCAGTTGAGTTATTTATATCGAAAAAGCAATATGAGTGCATAAGGAAAACCAATGGTGTTCCTTGCAAAGGTGATATTTTGATGTCTGCAGTAGGCACAATAGGAAAAATGTGGATTGTAGATGGACAAAAAGATTTTTATTATAAAGATGGTAATATTATTTCAATTCATAGCGAGGAAACCAATCCTATTTATCTAAAAGAAGCTTTAGCAAATTTGATAGATGATTTTAAGTCAGCAAATGTTGCAGGTTCGGCATATAGTGCTTTGACTATTGTTAAATTAAAAAAAATGACAGTCCCTATGCCACCCATTTCGTTACAAAACGAGTTTGCCGATTTTGTTCAGCAAATCGACAAATCGAAATTGGCAGTAAAAAAGACACTTGAAAAAGCTGAAACGCTGAAAAAAACGTTGATGCAGGAATATTTTGGCTGATATTTCAGCGGTGCAGGAGGTTGGTACACTATGATTTTATGAGGTGTATCAAATGAAAGAACAAATTATCCTTAATATAACGCAGGAAATGCTTCCGTACCTTGACAATGCACAGCTTTTACAGCTGCGTAAAGTCCTGGAGCATACCCTATGGAATGTTGAGATCAATGAAAAAACTGAAACCGACTGTTCGGCTGAAATGAATAACAGAGAACTTCTGTCGGCATTTGTAAATGCCAAGCGAATTGAAGGCTGCAGCGAGAAAACGCTGAAATATTATCAGTCCACTATCAACAAAATGCTTTCCGATACCGATAAGCATATAACACATATCACAACCGATGATCTGCGTGAATATCTTGCGGAGTATCAGAGAGCAAACAGCTGCAGTAAAGGCAATATTGACAATATACGCCGTATTCTTTCAAGCTTTTTTGCGTGGCTTGAAGATGAGGATTACATTCTGAAAAGTCCAGTTCGCAGGATTCACAAGATAAAATCAGCCAAAACGGTAAAGGAAACTTATACCGATGAAGCGTTGGAACGAATGCGTGACAACTGCGAAAATCTCCGTGATCTTGCTATCATAGATATGCTTGCATCAACAGGAATGCGTGTCGGAGAACTTGTTGGATTAAACATTGCCGATGTGGATTTTGAAAACAGAGAATGTGTTGTTTTCGGTAAAGGGAGCAAAGAACGGCCTGTTTACTTTGATGCAAGGACAAAAATTCATTTGCGGAATTATCTTGAAACACGAACAGACGAAAATCCGGCATTATTTGTATCGCTTTTGAAGCCAAATGAGCGACTTAAGATAAGCGGAGTTGAAATCAGACTTCGCAATCTTGGTCGTATGCTTGGTATTACAAAGGTACACCCCCACAAATTCAGGCGAACGCTTGCAACGAGAGCAATAGATAAAGGAATGCCTATCGAGCAGGTTCAGAAACTGCTCGGACACAGCAAAATTGACACTACAATGCAGTATGCAATGGTAGATCAGAATAATGTAAAAATAAGCCACAGAAAGTATATCGGATAATTCCAAATCACAAAAAGTCGAGCAGATGTTTGTTTCCTCTGAGGAGGTGACAGTGTGAAAAAATATGTGACTTTGGGTGAAGTTTGCAGAATTAATATGGGTCAATCACCAGATTCCTCCACTTACAACAAAAATGGTGAGGGTATTCCATTTTATCAAGGAAATGCAGATTTTGGAGAAATGTATCCAATAACTAGGCATTGGTGCACAATTCCAACAAAGGTAGTTGAAAAAGGAGATATACTTGTTTCTGTGCGTGCGCCTATTGGTGCTTTAAACATAGCTACTGAGCATTGTTGCATTGGACGAGGTCTTGCAGCTATTACTGTTAATAGCGATATGGTTTCTAGGAATTATATATGGTATTTGCTTAAAAGCAAAGTATCAATGCTTCAATCATTAGGAACGGGCAGTACTTTTAAAGCTATTAATAAAAACGTACTCAACGAGTTATGCTTTCAGCTTTCTTCCCTTACCGAACAAGATAAAATTAGTATGACATTAAAAAAAGTTGATTTAATAATACGTAATTGCACTGAAATTTTAGGTGGACTTGATTTATTAATTAAATCACAATTTGTGGAGATGTTTGGGGATCCGATAGATAATCCTAATGGATGGAATGTTAAGCCATTGAAAGAATTGTCATCACTAATTACCAATGGAAATACGCCTAAAGGTGGAAGTGAAAATTATATTGATAATGGTGTGACTTTTTTGAGAAGCCAAAATATATGGAGAAATAAAATAGATCTTTCTGATGTCGTTTATATTGATGAGATTACCCATCGAAAAATGCAAAAAAGTTCAGTAAGATACAAGGATATTCTTATCACAAAAACAGGAAGAGTTAATACCGAAAATAGTAGTTTAGGAAGAGCTGCTTTGTTTTTGGGGAAAGATGGTACTGCCAATATCAATGGACATGTTTATCTGGTAAGATTAAATAACTCAGTTGTGCCTGAGTACGTTGTGACTATTCTTACAGGTGAAGCATATAGAAAATATATTCGCAAGGTGTGTGTTGGAGGAATAGATAAAAGGCAGATAAACCTAGATCAGGTTGAAGATTTTCCCATAATTTTGCCTCCAATAGAACAGCAAAACCAATTCGCCGACTTCGTCAAAACAATCGACAAATCGAAATTTGACGTACAATTATTAATAAAAAACATAAGGAGAGTAAAATTCTATGACCAATTTTGAATTTTTAAGCGATATTTCCGAATATGCCCTGTTTTCAAAAGCTGCAATAGAAGCCGAAAAGGTGTTTTCGACCTCTCCTGCTATGTGTGCCGTAGGCTGCAGAAAAGCTTTGGAGCTTGCTGTAAAATGGGTTTACTCTGCGGATAATACTATAAAAATGCCATATAAAGACAATCTCCAGTCGCTTATTCATGAAACGTCTTTTCGTTTTGCTTTGGATACGAACACATGGAACAAGCTGCCGTTTATTATAAAGCTTGGAAATCTTGCTGTGCACACCGAAAAATCAGTCAGCAATTCTGATGCACTTATGTCATTGGAAGGCTTATTTGAGTTTATTGAGTGGATAGATTACTGTTATGGTGCGGATTATGCAGAAAGAAAGTTTGATGCAGCGCTTATTCCCGCTGAAAAAGTCAATATCGATACAAAGAAGATAAAAGAACAGGAATCCCTTATTGAGCAGAAGGAAAGCGAGATAAAGGCACTTCAGCAGAAAATTACAGAAATGTCAGCAAGTCTTACGGCGGACAAACAGACAAAACAGGACAGCCGAAGCTTTTCGTCTATGGATCTTTCCGAATGGGAAACAAGAAAATGCTATATTGACGTTGATCTTAAATCTATGGGCTGGAAGTTTGACGGCGTGGATAAAGATGTTGTTGAAGAATACGAAGTCGATGATATGAACGGCGTGCTTGGACAGAAAGGCTATGCCGATTATGTACTTTTCGGAAAAGATGGTTTGCCCCTTGCTGTTATTGAAGCAAAACGCACGGGAAAAGATGCAAACAATGGCAGGAAGCAGGCTTGTCTGTATGCTGATTGTCTTGAAAGAAAGTTTGGCAGACGGCCGATGATGTTCACTTCCAATGGCTTTGATACATATTTCTGGGACGATTTTTCTTCTCCCCAGAGAAAAGTCAGCGGATTTTTCACCAAATCCGACCTTGAAAAGCTCATAGGACGCAGAGATATACGCAAAAAGCTCAATACTATTGAAATAAGCGATAAGATAACAGACAGATATTATCAGAAAGAAGCTATCCGTGCGGTATGTGAGCACATTGAACAAGGTTTCCGAAAAGCTCTCCTTGTTATGGCAACGGGTACCGGAAAAACGAGGACGGCTGCCAGTCTGACTGATGTTCTCAGCCGAGGCGGATATCTCACAAACATTTTGTTCCTTGCCGATAGAACTGCACTCGTAAAACAGGCAAGAGATGATTTTAAAAATTACCTGCCGGATATGTCACTCTGTAATCTTTGCAGCAATAAAGACGACAGAAACGCAAGAATAGTTTTTTCAACATATCCTACAATTCTTAACTCAATCGACAGCACCAAGACTCAAGAAGGAATACCGTTGTTTTCACCTGCACATTTCGATCTTATCATCACAGACGAAAGCCACAGAAGTATTTTCAAGAAATACAGAGCGATCTTTGAATATTTTGATGCAATAACCGTCGGACTTACAGCTACGCCTAAAACAGATGTGGACAGAAATACCTATGATTTCTTTGAAGTCGAGAATGGTGTGCCAACTTATGCGTATGATTACGAAACAGCGGTTTATACCGATCATGTTCTTGTGCCGTACTATAACTATGAGGTGAAAACAAAGTTCCTTGATGAAGGCATAACATACGACGATCTTCCCGATGAAGACAAGGAACGCTATGAGGACGATTTCACCGAAGATGGATATATGCCCGATTTTGTACCGTCGGCTGCTTTGAATAAATTTGTTTTCAATGAAAATACTGTTGATGCGGTATTGCAGGATCTAATGGAACGAGGTATAAAAAATGAAGGCGGAGACAGGCTGGGCAAAACAATCATCTTTGCACAGAATAAGGAGCACGCTGAATATATCGTTCAACGATTCAACAAGCTTTATCCCAAGTATAACGGTACGTTTGCACAGCGTGTGACCTGTGATGACAGCTATGCTCAGACGATAATTGATGACTTCAAGATAGCAGCAAAACCGCCCTTTATTGCTGTTTCAGTTGATATGATGGATACCGGCATTGACGTTCCGGAATGTGTTAATCTTGTTTTCTTCAAGAAGGTTCGTTCAAAGACTAAGTTCTGGCAGATGATAGGCAGAGGTACAAGACTTTGCAGAGATCTCAACTGTATAGATCAAATTGATGGTGAATATACAGACAAGCGTCGATTCCTTATATTCGATTATTGCGGAAACTTTGAATTTTTTCGTCAGAACAAAAATGGCTTTGAATCTTCTGAAACAAAGTCATTGACCGAAAGTATTTTCTGCAAGACGGTAGACCTGATCTTTGCTATGCAAGATATTGCTTATTCCGATGATAAGTATCAGATTTTCAGAAAATCATTAACGGATAAATGTCATTCAGATATTGCTGCTCTTTCCTATGACATTCTTTCAGTGCGTCTGCGAAAAGAATTTGTTGAGAAGTTCAATAAGGCTGATAGTTTTGATTTGCTGACCGAAATGGACAGAGGAGAATTGAAAAATCATATTGCTCCGCTTGTTGCATCTACTGAAAAAGATGAATTTGCAAAACGATTTGATAGCTTTATGTATGGATTTATGATCGCATACGCAGATAATCTTCCTACAAGGTCATATATGAAAAATCAACTTTGTCAGACAGCCGCAATGCTTGAAAAGAGAGCTAATATCCCGCAGGTACAGCAGAAAATTAAACTTATAAAAGATATTCAGGAAGATACATTCTGGCAGGATATGAGCATACTTACATTAGATAAGGTAAGAGATGAACTGCGTTATCTTATCCAGTTCCTAAACGATGGCGAAGGACGGAAAAAGATATTTACAAAACTTTCGGATCCGACTGAAACTATAAGTGAAGGAAAGATTCTTGATGCTGCCTATGATTTTGAAGATTACCGTAAAAAGGTAAACAGATATATCGAAGAACATAAGAATGATCCTGCAATATACAAGCTTAATCACAATTTGCCACTTGCTCAGCAGGATTATGATGAGCTTGAGAGAATTTTGACAAAAGAGCTTGGTAATTCAGAGGATTATAAGCGTGAATATGGAGATACGCCGTTTGGTCTGCTGGTGAGAAAAATAGCAAAACTGGATCATGAAAGTGCTATGAATGCATTCTCGGAATTCATAAATGACAGTTCACTTAATCAGAAACAGATAGCTTTTATTCATAAGATCATTATGCATATTGAAAATAATGGTTATATTGATGATGTAAAGATTCTTATGAAGCCTCCCTTTGATAAGCCTTTTAGTTTTATAAAGATGTTTGATACAACCAAACGAGAGCTTATTATAAGAATTATCGAGAATATAAAAAGCAATGCTGAAATGATTAATGCATAGTTTTAAGTCAATATTTTTATGATTATTTCATAAAAATATTGACTTAACTATTAGAAGATGGTATAATAAACTCAAAGAAAGCCTATATTATACCTGAAAGGACTGATAGAATGAAGCGTAAGATCACACAGCAGCTTGTCGAATGGAAAAACTCATCTGCAAGAAAGCCGCTTATCCTCAACGGAGCAAGACAGGTCGGCAAAACATTTATCCTCCGTGAATTTGGCAGAGAGAACTACAAAAACACAGTTTATGTAAACCTTGAAAGCAACGGCACGGTCGCTTCAATGTTCAATGATGATATTTCACCTTCAAAGCTGATAAAATATCTTGAAGCGGAAACAGGAGAGCGTATCCTGCCAAATGAAACGCTTATTATCCTTGATGAGATACAGTCCTGCGAGCGTGCTGTGACTTCGCTGAAATATTTTTGCGAAGAAGCTCCCGATTATCACATTGCTGCCGCAGGAAGCCTGCTTGGTGTTGCCATAAACCGAAATCAGACTTCATTCCCTGTTGGCAAAGTGAATGTTCTCAGGCTTTTTCCTCTGGATTTTGAGGAATTCCTTACGGCAACGGGAAATGACTTGCTTATTGACGAAATAACCGAATGCTATACACAAATGTCACCCATAAATGAGGGACTGCATCAAAAAGCACTTGATCTGTATCACGATTATCTGATAATCGGTGGAATGCCTGAAGCTGTCAAAGCCTTTATTGAAACAAATTCATATATTGATGCAAGTCTTGTTCAGAGCAGCATTATCGACAGCTATACAGCCGATATGGCGAAATATGCAAGCAATTCCGAAGCGGTAAAGATTCGTGCCTGCTATAATTCAATTCCTGCGCAGCTTGCAAAGGATAACAAGAAGTTTCAGTACAAGGTTGTACAAAAAGGTGGCTCTTCCTCAATTTTCGGAGCATCGCTTGAATGGCTTAAACAGGCAGGCGTTATTCTTGAATGCCAGCGTGTGGATCAGGGAAATATGCCCCTGCCTGTTTATGCGGATCAGACCTCATTCAAGATATATATGTCTGATGTGGGACTGCTTGTAAACAAATCTCAGATGTCTGTAAACACGATCATCACAGGTGAATCCAATATCTTTATGGGAGCTGTTACCGAGAACTATATTGCACAGCAGCTTGCGTCAAAGAATTATCCACTTTACTATTGGACGGTAGCCAACTCACAGGCTGAGCTTGATTTTGTTCTGCAAAAGAACGATAAGATCTATGCTATTGAAGTTAAAAAGGGTGAACACGTCCGTTCAAGGAGCCTGAGTGTATTCAAGCAGAAATATTCTCCCGATTATGCAATAAGATTTTCTCAGAAGAATTTTGGCAAGACCGAAGATGTTATTTCAATACCTCTTTATGCTGCATTTCTGCTTTGATACAGATATTGGCAGCTGAATGAAATACACAAGTAATACACAATTTTCTATATACTCTTGAATTTACTGGATATAATGTTGCTGTTGAAGAGGCTATGAAGGCGTAAAATGCGCATTTAAAGCTGATTTAATGCACTTAACGTAAAGTAAAATATAAATGCAAGTCAGTTGGAGAAATTCTCTGCCTGACTTGCATTTTTTATTTTTCTTGACTTATCTGCCTGTACAGTGTATAATAACTTTCAATAAATAATATAAAAGGTGAAATTATGCAAAATCGTTATGCAGGTGATATCGGAGATTTTGGAAAATTGGGATTGCTTCGCACGCTTTATGCAGCAGGGTTCTCGGTCGGTGTAAACTGGTATCTTAATCCAAATCTTACTTCAAAGGAATTGAATAATAAAGACGGGAAATTTGTAGATTATTCTCAATATAAGAATTGTGATGAACAGTTATATTCAGAACTGAAAAAGATCATAAGCTGTGGGCAGCGTAATGTATCGTCACTTGAAAATAATAATATTCTTCAGGCTAAGTTTTACTCAGCTCCACTTGATTTTTCCGATAAAAATAAATCAGAACGTTTTGATTTCCGCAGTGATTGGCATGAGAACGCATTAAAAACGCTTTTAGGCATTGATGTCGTGTTTGTTGATCCTGATAATGGCATGATCGTAAGATCTGCTGCAGGCACGCCCAGAGCCAATAAATATGTTGAACCAAGCGAACTGACAGATTATTATTCTCAAGGTGCCAGTGTGATATATTATCAGCATAAGGCTCGGTACAATGATACTTTTTATATAAATCGGCATAAGGAATTGCTTTCACATGAAATGTTATCCGATGCAGCAGGGCTTTGCATTAAATTTATACCTATTTCGCAAAGATATTATTTCTTTATTATTCAGCCAAGACATAGTGAAATGATTCAAAATCAAATAGATATGATGATGTCATCTGAATGGAGAAAATGCTTTGCTCTTTTGAAGTGATTGCACTCCAACAAAAAAGCACCCGCAAAGCAGGTGCTTAAAATCATATCATATTCTTAATACGGCAGTTCAGCTGCGCCGTACATAAATGCCAGAGTTTTTGATATATCCACAGGATCGCTTATTGGAACTGGCTGCCAGTAGTTATGGTCGCCGCCATATACGTAAAATGGCGTGAACTCTTCGTCCTGGGATATGTAGTTGCCGTTTTCATCAAATGTGAAAGTCTCAGTAAGAATAACCGTTCTGTTCTCGGGAAGACGGTTTCCGCCATAGCAGAAGTTGCCAAGAGAATAGATGATGTCCACTCCGTTGTACTCTTCCATCGGACGAAGTACATGAGGGTGAGAACCGACTATAAGGTCAACGCCCATATCGGCATACTTATGGCAAAGCTCAACGAGCCAGTCGTCAGGAACGTGCTCTTTTTCTGTGCCGCCGTGGAAATACATTATCTGAATGTCGCTGTTTTCCTTGACTTCCTCTATTACAGGAGTTATAAGCTGGTCATAATATGGACTGAATAACCCTGTACAGATTATTCCGAACTTAACGCCGTCCTTTTCAACATACACGGGATTTTGTAGATCACCCCATGTGATGCCTGCTGCGTCCAGCGCTTCCTGAGTATCCTTATAGCCCTCTGCACCGTAATCTGTGGTGTGATTGTTGGCGATAGTCACAATGTCTATCTGACCTGCTTTCAGAATATCGGTGTATGATGTGGGCGACCTGAACCAGAATGCGGTTCCGCTCTTTTTTGACTTGCTCAGGTTTCTGTCCGACAAAACAAATTCATTGTTTGCAATGACAAAATCACTGTTGCTGTAGTATGGGACAGCCTTCTCAAAGAAATATGACGGATCGCATTTCTCGGCATATTTTGCAAATGTATCAGTGCGGGTATCGCCTGCATTGGTGGACAGCAGGCAATCGCCCAAGAATGTGAATGAGATAGATGAGCTTTCTGTCAGGGAAAGCTCCTTGTCTGATGAGGGAGTAACCTCAGTTGCAGCGGTCTCCTCAACGGGGTATTCTTCTGCCGAGATGGTAGCTCCGTTTGTGCCGGATTCTTCTGTTCCGTTGTTATAAAGACGGGAACATCCGAAAATCAGCACGGCTGAAACGGCAGATAAGCCCAGCACAGTTCTGATTATTTTCAAATGACGCATCTCCGATCATTTTGTTCTTTTTATGCGGCTCTTTTTTTTTATGCCATGTTAAGGAAAATGTATATACATACTCTTCCTCTTTATATTATAATAGTCTGATAGTTAAAAATCAAGTTAAAAAATGGTTACATTTCGGCGAAATCGCCTGTTTGCTGTTAAATTTCCTTGACAAATCTCACCGCTGTGGTATAATATTTGAGTAATGACGTTATGAATGTATGATGCAGTCGGAGGAGAAATATGTCAAGCAATGTTACTTATAAGTATATCAGACAAAATCCCGATATACACACATATATAAAGAATGCCGATGCGGCGGTCAAGGCTCAGGGCTATACCGAACATTCCTTTGCTCACGTTGAAAAGGTTGCGGATACGGTAAAAATGATCCTTGAGGGTCTTGGCTATGATGAACGCAAGGTGGAGCTTGGAATGATAGCCGCATATCTTCACGATATCGGCAATGTTATAAATCGCATTGACCACGCTCAGAGCGGAGCTGTCATGGCTTTCCGTCTGCTGGATAATCTTAATATGCCTGCCGAGGAAATATGCGATATCATATCCGCTATCGGCAATCATGACGAGGGCACTGCTCAGCCTTTGAATGCGATCACGGCAGCTCTTATAATCGCTGACAAGACAGATGTTCGCCGCAGCAGGGTGCGCAATATCGAATGTCTGGCGCAGGATATCCACGACAGGGTGAATTTTGCGGTAGAAAAGTCCGAGATTTATTTTAATGAAGATAAAACCGAGCTTATACTTGACCTTACCATTGACAAGCGTATTTCTTCGGTAATGGAGTACTTTGAAATTTTTATGCAGAGAATGATACTTTGCAAAAAATCCGCCGAATTTCTGGGAGTTGAGTTCCATATCAGGGCAAACGGCTCGGATCTGGTGTGACGCATGGCATTTGCGTGAAGGGAGAACGTATTTTATGCAGGTTATACCTTTTGCAGGGTTAAGTTTATATCAGATGTTCCTGATGTTCTGCTTCTGGAGCTTTATAGGCTGGTGCATCGAAGTAATCGACATGACCTATGAAACAGGGGAGTATCAGAACAGAGGCTTCCTGAATATGCCCATATGCCCCATTGAGGGGCTGGGCGTTGTTATGGTCACGGTATTTTTCAGACCTATAGCCAACACGATAGTTCCGCTTTTTGTGGCCTCGACCATTCTTTGCACCGCTTTTGAGCTGTTTGTGGGCTGGGGAATGGAAAAGTTGTTCCACGCCAGATGGTGGGACTATTCTAATATGAAATTCAACTACAAGGGTTATATATGCCTGAGAAATTCCATGCTTTTCGGCGCAGGCTGCGTTGTGGTCATAAGATACGTTCAGCCGCTGGTCCTCAAAGCAATAAATGCAATGCCTGTGAAGCTTGGAATGAGCATTGTCATAATAATGTCAGTGCTTATCCTGCTCGATACTGTAGCGTCTCTGATGGCTGTGAGAAAGCTCCAGAATAAGATAAAACGTCTTGATGAGCTTTCAAAGCTGATGCTTTCAGTTTCCGTCAAAACAGGCAAGAAGCTTGCTTCCGGCACTCTGAAAGTAAAGAGCAATGTGGATAAGATAATCGACGCTAAGGACAATGTTGTTGAGAAAATGACAGATGTGAAAGATAACGTTGTTGAAAAGATGCAGGATATGAATGAGTACAATCTTGAAAAGCTTAGAAGTGAGTATGAGCGCCTCATATCCGAAAAGGACACCGCAACAGAACGTCTGCTGAGGGCGTTCCCCAAATTTCATTCTCACAATTACTCCGAATCTCTCCAGCTGCTCAGAGATAAGATGCTTTACAAGGGACACAGGCACAGCAGTGATGAAACTGAAAATCAGCCTGAAATGATAGAGGAATCCAAGGAAGAAAGCAAGGTCTGACAGCATTTTTCGTTGAAAACCACTAAATATCTGTGATGTTCATCAAAAATTCATTGCTTTTTGTGTTGACTTTGCTTAATAAGTGTGGTATAATGTTCAATAGTAAGCAACCTTTAAGTTGATCCCGTGAGATCGACAAGGCAGCTTGAATGTGAATATTTGCGTCTGCACTGTGAAGTGTATAGCTTGTGGTGCGCCGTTTTATATGAATTTTCAAAACTGTCTGTCGTACTGCGGCGGGCAGTTTTTTTATGGAAAGGCGTGAGGGTATGATTCAGAAAGCAGTTATTCTTGACGAAAAATCCATGAATCGTGCTGTTGCACGTATTTCCTGCGAGATCATCGAGCGTAATAAGGGCGCTGAGGATCTTTGCTTTATTGGAATAATGTCACGGGGCGTGTTTATCGCTCAGCGCATTGCAGAAAGGCTTCATGAAACAGAGGGCTTGGATATCCCCATCGGTACTATTGATATCACCGCTTACCGTGATGATATCAGAGCTGATGAGGATAAGTCCTCTGTTTCTTTTGATGTAAGGGACAAAAAGGTCGTTCTCGTGGATGATGTTATCTTTACGGGAAGAAGCTGCCGTGCGGCTATTGATGCCGTTATGAGCAGGGGACGGCCTAAGTGCATTCAGCTTGCTGTGCTTGTTGACAGAGGCCACAGGGAGCTACCTATACGTCCCGACTATGTAGGAAAAAATGTCCCCACTTCAAGGGACGAGACCGTCAGGGTCATGGTCAAAGAGGCTGACGGCTGCGACAAGGTTATAATCCTTGAGCAGGAAAGCACTATGAAAGGAATCGGCGAATGAAAACACTGTATAAAAACGTTACGGTTTACAGCGAAAATGACAGCTATAAGGCGGATATCCTTGTTGACGGAACAGATATTGCAGATGTAGGTGCAGATCTTAACTGTGATGCAGACCTTATTTACGACTGCACAGGTCTTGCAGCGCTTCCCGCCCTGTGCGATATCCATGTTCATTTCAGGGATCCCGGACAGACTTATAAGGAAGATGTTATCACAGGCTGTGCTGCTGCGGCGGCAGGCGGATTTACGGCAGTGTGCTGTATGCCCAACACAAAGCCTGTGTGCGACAGCGTTGAGACTGCCCGTTACATTATGGATAAGGCAGCGCCTACAGGCGTTAAGGTATATCCTGTGTGTGCCGTAACAAAGGGCATGAATGGCGAAGAGCTTGCCGACCAGGACGAGTATGCAAAGGCAGGCATAAAGATGATATCCGATGACGGCAGACCTGTGGAGAATGCCGAATTTATGAGAAAAGCTCTTGAAAAGAGCAAGGAAAGCGGACTGCTTGTTGCTTCCCACTGCGAAGATCTGGCGATAATAAACGGCGGCATCATGCACAAGGGCGAGATATCCGAAAAGCTTGGCGTAAAGGGCATGGACAGGGCTTCCGAGGACAGTATTACCGCAAGAGAGATCGCTCTTGCCGATTCCTGCGGAGCAAGAATACACATTTGTCACGTTTCCACCAAGGGCAGCATAGGCATTATCCGTGATGCTAAGAAGCGTGGAATAAAGGTCACCTGCGAGACTGCTCCCCATTATATGATGTTTACACATGAAAAGCTTCTTGCAAGGGACGCTGATTACAGAATGAATCCCCCTCTCCGTGAGGAAGAGGACAGAAGAGCTGTGCTGGAGGGCGTTCTTGACGGAACCGTTGACTGCATCGTAACCGACCATGCGCCTCACTCTCCCGAGGAAAAGGCTGATTTTGAAAAGGCTCCCAACGGCATCGTAGGTCTTGAAACTTCCTTTGCGGCAACTCTTACCGCACTTTATCATACAGGCAAGGTGCCTATGACAAAGATAGTAACGCTTATGTCCGCAGAGCCGAGAAGACTCATCGGCGTTAAGGAAGCTGTCATCGAAAAGGGCGCTCCCGCTGAATTTATAATTGCAGACCTTGACAAGGAGTGGACTGTCGATCCCGACAAGTTCAAATCAAAGTCACGCAATACAGTTTTCAAAGGCGAAAAGCTCAGAGGAAAGGTGCTTATCACCGTGTCTCAGGGCAAGGTCATATATGAATATCCGTCCGCAGTTAAAAGGAGTGATAGAATGTCATTTGACAGACTGATCGAAAAGATCATTGAAACACAGAACCCTACCGTTGTAGGTCTTGACCCCAAGCTGGAATACATTCCCGAATATATCAAGGAAAAGTGCGCTGCAAAGCACGGTGCAGGTCTCAAGGCAGCAGCTGCCGCTCTTTATAAGTTCAACAAGGGCATTATTGATGCAGTGTGCGATATCGTTCCTGCTGTAAAGCCCCAGGCAGCTTATTATGAGATGTACGGCTACTATGGAGTAAAGGCTCTGTACAAGACTATCAAGTATGCTCAGTCCAAGGGTATGTACGTTATCGTGGACGGCAAGAGAAACGATATCGGCGCTACTATGGACGCTTATTCCGCTGCATATCTGGGTTCTACTGAGGTTTACGGCGAAAGAATCGCTCCTTTCGGTGCGGACGCTCTCACTGTAAACGGATATCTCGGCACAGACGGAATCGAGCCTGCTCTCAAAACAGGCGGAAGCATTTTCGTTCTCGTAAAGACCTCCAACAAGTCCTCCGGCGAGCTTCAGGACAGACGTCTCTGCGATGGCAAGACCATTTACGAGACAATGGGCGATATGTGCGAGAAGTGGGGAGAAAAGTACATGGGCAGCTACGGCTACTCCGCAGTAGGTGCGGTTGTGGGTGCGACATATCCCGCAATGCTGGCTGAAATGCGTGAAAAGCTTCCTCACACATTCTTCTTAGTTCCAGGCTACGGCGCTCAGGGCGGCGGAGCAGAGGGCGTTGCAAAGGGCTTTGATGAAAACGGCCTTGGCGCAATAGTAAACTCTTCCCGTGCAATAATGTGCGCATACAAGAAGGAAGGCTGCGATGAACACGATTATGCAGGTGCTGCAAGACGTGAGGCTTTGAGAATGAAGGAGGATATCACCTCTCACATTCCTGCAATCAAGGCTCCTTCCCAGGACAAGTGATATAACCCGTCAACTGTCGGGCAGTCTGACTTACTGCCCGGCGAAGCGGTAAACTATAAAATTTTAGGAGGATAACAAATGTCTTTATTCAATATGGGAGACAAGGCTTATGTTATGCTTGCAAACGGACGTATTTTCGAGGGATATTCCTTTGGTGCCAAGGGAACTTCTGTCGGAGAGATCGTATTTGCAACGGGTATGACCGGATATGAAGAAACCTTATCCGATCCCAGCTACTTCGGCCAGATCGTTACACAGACATTTCCCCTTATCGGAAACTACGGCGTTAACGACCATGACTATGAGTCCAAAGGCTCATGCGTCAGCGGATATATCGTAAGAGAGTGGTGCAACTCACCCTCCAATTTCAGATGTGAGGGCAATGTCGATGAATTCCTCAAGAAGCACAATATCATCGGTATCCACTCCATCGACACCAGATGCCTTACAAGAATTATCCGTGAAAGCGGTGTTATGAACGGCGTTATCACCACCGAAAACGTATATGAGATGAAGGACGAGCTTATGGCTCAGATTCAGGCTTTCTCCATAAAGAATGCTGTTAAGTCCGTAACCGTTAAGGAAAAGGAAGTCTTTAAGGCTGAGGATCCCAAGTACGATGTTGTCCTTTATGACTTCGGCTACAAGTTCAATATCAGAAGAGAGCTTGTAAAGCGTGGCTGTAATGTTACAGTCGTTCCCTCATGGACTACCGCTGAGGAGATCGTTGAGATGCACCCCGATGGAATAATGCTTTCAAACGGCCCCGGCGACCCCACTGAGAATACAGATGTTATTGAGAACCTGAAAAAGCTCAAGGAATGTCAGATACCCATTTTCGGAATCTGCCTCGGTCATCAGCTCATGGCTCTTGCCAACGGCGCAAAGACCGAAAAGCTCAAGTACGGTCACAGAGGTGCAAACCAGCCTGTTATTGATATCGCACTTGACAGGACATTCGTTACCTCCCAGAACCACGGCTATGCAGTGGTAAGCGACAGCCTTGATCCCGCTGTTGGCGAGGTTTCCCACAAGAATGCGAACGATCAGACCTGCGAGGGTGTAAGATACAAGAACTTCCCATGCTTTACCGTGCAGTTCCACCCCGAAGCCTGCGGAGGTCCTCAGGATACCGCATATCTGTTCGACGAATTTATTGATATGATCAAATCCTCAAAGGAGGCTAAGTAAGATGCCGCTTCGCAGTGATATAAAAAAGGTCCTTGTAATCGGCTCAGGTCCTATCATCATCGGTCAGGCAGCCGAGTTTGACTACGCAGGCACACAGGCCTGCCGTGCCCTCAAGCAGGAGGGTCTGGAGGTAGTCCTCATCAACTCCAACCCTGCTACCATCATGACCGATAAGGCAATGGCAGACAAGGTTTACATCGAACCCCTTACACTTGACGTTGTAAAGAAGATAATCGAAATAGAAAAGCCAGACAGCATTCTTTCCACTCTCGGCGGTCAGACAGGTCTTACCCTTTCCATGCAGCTTGCTGAGTGCGGATTCCTTGCAGAGCACAATGTAAAGCTCCTGGGCGCAAATCCCGAAACTATCCACAAGGCAGAGGACAGACAGGCTTTCAAGGACACTATGGAAAAAATAGGCGAGCCTGTTATCCCTTCAAAGGTAGTTGAGACAGTTGAGGACGCTGTTGACTTTGCAAAGGTCATTCACTATCCCGTTATCGTCCGTCCCGCATTCACACTGGGCGGCACAGGCGGCGGTATCGCAAATAACGAGGA
This sequence comes from Huintestinicola butyrica, assembly GCF_025567215.1. Classification (NCBI taxonomy): domain Bacteria; kingdom Bacillati; phylum Bacillota; class Clostridia; order Eubacteriales; family Oscillospiraceae; genus Huintestinicola; species Huintestinicola butyrica. Next base: position 67,208 of record NZ_JAOQKB010000011.1, on the reverse strand, counting down.
AGAGCTTATTGATATCGCAACAAACGGACTGAGACTTTCTCCTATCACCCAGATACTTGTTGAAAAGTGCATAAGCGGCTGGAAGGAGATCGAATTCGAGGTTATCCGTGACAGCAAGGGCAATGTTATCACAGTCTGCTCCATGGAAAACTTTGACCCCGTTGGCGTTCACACAGGTGACTCCATAGTAATCGCTCCTGCGGTAACTCTTTCCGATAAGGAATATCAGATGCTCAGAACTGCGGCTCTGAACATTATTTCCGAGCTTAAGGTAGAGGGCGGCTGCAACTGCCAGTTTGCGCTTCACCCCACATCTTTCAAATATGCGGTGATCGAGGTAAACCCCAGAGTTTCCCGTTCTTCCGCACTGGCTTCCAAGGCAACAGGATATCCTATTGCAAAGGTTGCAACAAGAATTGCCATTGGCTACACTCTCGACGAGATAATCAATGCAGTAACAGGCAAGACATACGCTTGCTTCGAGCCTGCTCTTGACTATGTTGTTGTAAAGTTCCCCAAGTGGCCTTTCGATAAATTCGTTTACGCAAAGCGTACTCTCGGCACTCAGATGATGGCAACAGGTGAGGTCATGGCTATAGGAACCTCTTTCGAGCAGGCTATGATGAAGGCTGTACGTTCTATTGAGCTGGGACTTGATTCCATGAACCTCAAAAAGCTGAAAAAGCTTTCCGATGAGGAGATATACAACAAGATAAAGGACGTAGATGATGAACGTTCCTTTGTTGTGTTCGAGGCTATCAAGAGGGGAGTTGCCCTTGAAGAGATACATGATATCACAAAGATTGATATGTGGTTCCTCTCCAAGCTTAAAAACCTTGCTGATCTGGAAGCTTATCTTGCAGACGGCGAGCTTACCTGTGAAAAATATGACCTTGCCAAGAAGTACGGTTATCTTGACAGCACCATTGAGCGCATGAGCGGTCAGAAGTGCCCCAAGAGAACAAGAGCCGTATTCAAGATGGTTGATACCTGCGCAGGCGAGTTCAAGGCTGAAACTCCCTACTTCTACTCCACATATGACGAGGAGAACGAGGCAAGACAGTTCATTGACCGCACTGATACAGGCAAGAAGAAGGTCATAGTTTTCGGTTCGGGTCCTATCAGAATAGGTCAGGGTATCGAGTTCGACTACTGCTCCGTTCACTGCGTATGGGCGCTTAAGGAAATGGGCTACGATGCAATTATCTGCAACAATAACCCTGAGACTGTTTCTACCGACTTTGACACAGGCGACAGACTTTATTTCGATCCTCTTACCAAGGAGGACGTTGAGTCTATCATTGAGACTGAAAAGCCTTACGGTGTTGTTGTTCAGTTCGGCGGACAGACAGCTATCAAGCTTACAAAGCACCTTTCCGATATGGGCGTAAGGATACTCGGAACCTCTGCAGACAGCATTGATGCTGCTGAGGACAGAGAGCGTTTTGATGAGCTGCTCAACAAGTGCGGAATACCCCGTCCCGCAGGTCATACCGTTATGAACACCGAGGAAGCTCTTAAGGCTGCTCAGGATCTGGGCTATCCCGTTCTTATGCGTCCTTCCTACGTTCTCGGCGGTCAGAACATGATAATCGCTCACTCCGATCAGGATATCATCGAGTACATGGAGATCATCACCAGAACCGCTCTTGAAAATCCTGTGCTTATCGATAAGTACATGATGGGCAAGGAAGTCGAGGTAGATGCTATCTGCGACGGTACTGACTACCTTATCCCCGGAATCATGGAGCACATTGAGCGTGCAGGTGTTCACTCGGGCGACTCTATCTCCGTATATCCCGCACTTACTCTTACAAAGAGAATAAGAGAGACTATAGTTGAATATACAAAGCGTCTGGCAATGGCTCTTAACGTAATCGGTCTGGTAAATATCCAGTATGTTGTTTACAACAACGAGGTTTACGTTATTGAGGTCAACCCCCGTTCTTCCAGAACTGTTCCTTATATTTCAAAGGTAACAGGCGTTCCCATGGTGGATATCGCTACAAAGATAATGCTTGGCGAATCCCTTAAGGAGCAGGGATATCAGAGCGGACTTCACAAGGAGGGCGACTTCATTGCAGTCAAGGTCCCTGTCTTCAGCTTTGAAAAGCTCCATGATGTTGATACTGCCCTTGGCCCTGAGATGAAATCCACAGGTGAGTGCCTTGGTATTGCAAGGACCTTTGAGGACGCTCTTTTCAAGGGACTTGTTGCGGCAGGCTACAACATGAAGAAGGACGGCGGCGTGCTTATCACAGTACGTGACACCGACAAGCAGGAGATAATCTATGTTGCCGACAAGTTCGAGCAGCTTGGCTTTGATATCTACGCTACCAGCGGAACCGCTTCCACGCTTAACAGGAACATGGTCGCAGCAAACGTTGTAAGAAAGGCTTCGGAAGAAAAGCCCAACGTTATGACGCTCCTTGACAGCGGAAAGATAAACTACGTTATCTCTACCTCCGCAAAGGGACGTATCCCTGCATACGACAGCGTTAAGATCAGACGTAAGACAGTTGAGCGTTCTATCTGCTGCCTGACAGCTATCGACACTGCAAATGCGGTTGCCGATATCCTGGCAATGGGCAAGAACATTGACGATATGGAAATGATCGATATAACAAAGATCTGATGGAGCTATCCAGCTGATCTTTAAAAGCAAAAACGGGCTGTAACGGTATATAGAAATTCGTTACAGCCCTTTTACAGCATTGGAGGGCATTATGAACGACCTGGAAAAGGAAGTTGTCAGAGAGAAAAAATACGAAGAAAACCGCAGAAAAATGGACATTGTAAAAAGAAATTTGATGATTTCCCGAATTTACAATGTCTATGTAAACCTTGCTGTGACACTGATAAGTGCCGCAAGTATGTATATCTGGGTAAGCTACACAAGTGCGGGAATAAAAATGGTCCATATACTGGCTGAGGAAGTCGGAACTATCTCATTCCCGTGGTTCGGCGCAACATTTTTTATTGCTCCCATATTGCTTATCCTGAGCTTTGTTTCAGATGTTTTCTTGATACGAAAGCTGTCAAGGATATCTCAGGTCGTTTATATTCTGCTGTGCATTTTTACTGTTCTGGAGATATTCCTGAGGTTTGAGCCTATGAAGCCCTCCCATATTTTTATTCTGCTGGTTTATTCTGTGCTTGGCTTCTGGTCTGAGGATTTTGCCATACGTTCTTATAAGGAAATGGACCTGCTTAAAGATGAAGAGGGCTATCCCGAATTCAACTATCTGCTGGAAAAGGATAAGAACTCGAAGTATGTAAAATACCGTGAAAAATGGCTCAGAAAACAGAAGAAGCTTGATTATTACGGCAAGGAAGAGCGCCCTTTGCAAAATTACAGTATTACAGAAGCACCCTCGGCTAATGATATGGACAGCATAGGCGTGGAGAATTCAGACTGCGACAGGTGGTTTGACGACAGCTCCAGAATTGCCGAAAGCGAAGAAAAGCCGCAGATAGACATCAGCGAAATTGAGGCGGATAAGTCCGCCATGCCCGATGAGTCGGAGTATGTTATCGACGACCCGAGAAAACGACCTTTATAACAAGAAAGGATCTGCTTATGAAATATACACAGGGTGTTTACCCTATAATCAGCAAAAAGGCTCTTGCAGCCGAAATATATGATATGACTATCAGCTGTCCCGAGGTGGCTCAGGCGGCTGTGTGCGGTCAGTTTGTGAACATAAAGGCTGACGGCTTTATGCTCCGCAGACCTATTTCCATCTGTGGTATCGACAAGGAAAAGGGTACTCTCAGAATTGTTTTTGAGGTAAGAGGAAAGGGCACAAAGGTGCTTTCTCAGCTTGCCGAGGGTCAGCTTATTGATATAGTTGCACCTCTGGGCGGCAGGGGATTTGAGCTACTGGATAAGAGCGAAAAGGCTGTTATCATCGGCGGCGGAATAGGCAATCCTCCTATGCTCCCCATTGCCCGGCATTACGGAAAGAATGCAACAGTAATAAGCGGCTTCAGAAACGCTTCCGCAGTTATTCTCCAGAAGGATTTTGCATCGGCAGGAGCTGATGTTATCCTCTGCACCGATGACGGTTCTGCGGGCAGGAAGGGCTTTGTTACCGACGCTCTGGCGGAGGTGCTTTCCAAGGAAAAGCCCGCTGTCATTTATGCCTGTGGCCCCTCTGTTATGCTCAAAAGAATAATCGCACAGGCAAAAGACGCAGGTGTAAGATGTCAGGTATCTCTTGAAGAGAGAATGGGCTGCGGCGTAGGCGGCTGCCTGGTATGTGCCTGCCGCACCATAAGGGACGGCGAGGAATATTACGCTCATGTCTGCAAGGACGGCCCCGTTTTCAATGCTGAGGAGGTGCTTTTCGATGACTGATATGTCAAGACTTGGAATAGATTTCGCAGGTGTTCACTTCAAGAACCCCATTATCCCCGCATCGGGAACATTCGGTTACGGCAGGGAGTTTGAAGAGTTTTATCCTCTGTCCGAGCTGGGCGGTATCTCTGTAAAGGGAACCACAGGTCAGCGCAGAACAGGAAACCTTCCTCCCAGAATTGCAGAAACTCCTTCGGGTATGCTCAACAGCGTTGGTCTCCAGAATCCCGGCATCGACCACTTTATTGCAGAGGAACTGCCTTATCTTAAAACAAAGGATACTGTTGTAATTGCAAACATTGCAGGCTCCACAGCAGAGGAGTATGCGGAAATCGCAAGGAAGCTGGACAGCACCGATGTTGATATGATCGAGGTCAACATCTCCTGCCCCAACGTAAAGGCAGGCGGAGCTGCTTTCGGCGTTTCCTGCGACGGTGCGGCTCATATCACAAAGATCGTAAGACAGGCAACTTCAAAGCCTGTTATGATGAAGCTTTCTCCCAATGTCACAAGCATTGCCGACATCGCCAAGGCCTGCGAGGCTGAGGGTGCAGATGCGGTATCCCTTATAAACACTCTGCTTGGCATGAGAATAGATATCCGTACAGGCAGACCTATCCTCCACAACAACGTAGGCGGTCTTTCCGGCCCCGCTGTTTTCCCTGTGGCTGTAAGAATGGTATGGCAGGTGGCAAATGCCGTCAAGATACCTGTATGCGGCATGGGCGGTGTTTCCTCGTGGGAGGACGCAGTGGAGATAATGATGGCAGGCGCATCTGTTGTACAGGTTGGTGCGGCTATATTCAATGACCCCATGGTTCCCGTTAAGATAAATGAGGGTCTGGCTGATTACTGCGCTGAGAAGAATATCATGCTCAAGGATATCATAGGCTCTGTCAAGCCTTGGTAAAAATGAGATCTGAGCAGGAAATGTATGAGCTTATCATAGGCACAGCCCGTGCAGATGAACGCATAAGGGCTGTGTATATGAACGGTTCACGGACTGATAAAAGCGCACCGAAGGACATTTTTCAGGATTATGACATTGTGTATGCGGTCAGGGAGACAAAGCCCTTTTATGAGGACAAGCACTGGATAGACCGTTTCGGCGAAAGGCTTTATATGCAGTGTCCCGACGAGCTGGACAGGTCATTGGGAAAAGAGGTCGATTTTTCACAGTCTTATGGCTGGCTCATTCAGTTTGCTGACGGAAACAGGCTTGACCTTCATGTCGAGTCTGTCGGCTGTTTTGATTATGAGTGCGACAAGCTTTGCAGGATACTTCTTGACAAGGACGGCATTATGCCCAATATCCCCGAGCCGACAGATGAGCAGTATCGTGTGAAAAAGCCGTCTCAGGCGGAGTTTGAGGCTGCCTGCAATGAGTTCTGGTGGTGCCTGAACAACGTTGCAAAGGGTCTGTGGCGCAATGAGCTGCCGTATGTTCATGATATGCTGTCCTATGCAGTCCGTCCGCAGCTTGTGAAGATACTTTCGTGGAAGATAGGGCTTGATACCGACTTTTCCGTAAGCGTGGGGAAATCCGCAAAATATATGTACAGATGGCTTCCTGCCGATGTGTGGGAGCGCTTTCTCAGAACATACGGCGGAGCAAATGCGGAAGAGGTATGGAACGCTGTATTTATCATGTACGGTCTGTTTGATGAATTTGCACCCCAAACGGCAGAGCGTCTTGTCCATCATTATAACAGTGAAGAGGCTGCAAACAGCAGAGCATGGCTTGAAAAGGTCAGAAATTATCCTAAGGAATGAATCAGATGGTAAAAATATATCTTGTCCGTCACGCTGAGGCGCAGGGCAATGTGGAAGAATTTTTTCAGGGACATATCGACACTGACGTAAGTGAAAAGGGCAGAAAGCAGCTGGAGTGCCTTGCAGAGCGTTTCAAGGATATCCCCATAGAAGAGGTATATACAAGCCCGCTGAGACGTGCAAGGGCTACTGCAGAGGCTGTGAATAAATATCACAGGCTGCCGCTAACCGTTGACCCTCACATTATCGAAATTTATGCGGGAGACTGGGAGGGCGTCAGGTGGAGCGAACTGCCTGAAAAATTTCCCCATGAATATGAGCTGTGGTCAAAGCAGATAAATAAATTCAAGGCTCCGCACGGTGAATCAACTCGGCAGGTATATGACCGAATGAAGCTTGCAATGAGGAACATTGCCGCAGAGAACAATGGCAAGACTATTGCCGTGATATCTCACGGAATGGCGATAAAGGCGTACCTTAACTATGCCGACGGCAGAGAATGGGAAAATTACGCTGACCCGGGCTGGTCGGACAACACGGCGGTTTCGCTTATCGAATATGACGATGAGCTTATGCCCCATATCATATTCAAGAACGACAGCTCTCATCTGAAAGATGGGCTTTCTACTCTTGCAGTGTCAAAATGGTGTAAAAAATGATGTCGAAAGGAATGTATCTATGAAAATAATGTCCGTGGATTTCGGGGACAGCAGAACAGGGATTGCAGTCTGCGACAAAAGCGAATTTCTGGCATCTCCGCTTACAGTCATTTTTGAAAAGAATTTTGACCGCTGCCTTGAAAAAACCGCTGACCTTGCAAAACAGGAGCAGGCGGAGCTTATCGTAGTGGGATTTCCCAAGAATATGAATAACACTGTGGGCGAAAGGGCGGAAAAATGCACGCTTTTCGGCGACAGGCTCCATGAAATGACAGGCATTGAGGTCGTAATGTGGGACGAGCGCTGCACGACTGTCTCGGCCCATAATTATCTCAATGAGGTCAATGTGCGTGGCAAAAAACGAAAGAATGTGGTCGATGCGGTTGCGGCTGTCATCATTCTTGAAAGCTATATGGGATTCAGGAAAAATACTGCAAACAAATAAAATCAGGGAGGGCGTCGGCATGAAAAAAGTAAATATCCTTATCATGGCGGCGCTTTTCGGCGTTATGTCTCTTACAGCCTGCGGCAGCGGAGATGACGGCTCAGGCGGAGAGTTCAATGTTGTAATATCGTCAAATCCCGGAAACCTTGACCCTCAGCTTGCGGAGGACAAGGAGTCTTTTTATGTTATCCGCAACATTTACGGCACCCTTATGGATATTGATGGCAGCGGCATGATAGTCAACGGTACGGCGCAGAGCTATACTGTTTCATCTGACGGCCTGACATATACCTTTAAGCTGCGTGAAGGTCTGTGCTGGCAGGGGCTTTCATCAAGCGAGACCGTTCCGCTTACAGCATATGACTATGAATACGCTTTCAGGCGCATCTATGACCCTCAGACACATTCTCCCCATACTGAGCGCTTTTCGGATATTAAGAACAGTATGGCGGTTTACGGCGGTGCAATGAGCAGCTCTCAGCTGGGCGTTAAGGCTATTGATGAACTTACACTTGAGATAACTCTTGAATATCCCGACTGTGAGTTCCTGAAGCTAATGGCACACCCTGCGGCGTCCCCATGCAATGAGCAGCTGTTTCTTTCCACTCGTGGAAGATATGGTCTGGCGGCAGATGCCACATATGCCTGCGGAGCATTTTACATCACCGACTGGAACTATGACCCTTACTGGCACGATAATCATATCACTCTTGAAAAAATATCGGCAAATTCCCTTGACGGCTACAAAACCTACCCCGATATAGTAAATATCGAGATAACAGGGGACAGGGAGGCATATTCTGCCGAAAACAACATCAGCATTGATGCCTATGTGATAGATGATATTGCCCTTTACGACCGCAGCGTGCAGAAAAGGTATTCCTGCCGTGAGTATATTGACAGTACTACCTGTCTTTTTATTTCTCCACAGTCACCCATAGCAGCAGATGAGGACGTAAGGAGAGCAGTATTTTCGTCGGTTGACCTTGACAAATTGGCGGGGGAGCTGAGCGGTAATTCGGTTCAGGCATTCGGATTTATTCCCAACGCAGTTACAGTAACAAACAAGAGCTTCCGTGACTTTTATCCCGAGAGCAGAACAGTCTTGTCAGCATCGTCTGCAAAGGCAGTCTGGGACAGGTTTACAGCGGGACATACCGATATTGATTTCAACAGCAGCGTTCTTCTTGCAGATGACTCGCTGAACTCCGAGTCGCTGCCTTACAGTATCACATCTGACCTTGAGGACAAGCTGGAGCTGTATTGCTCGCCTGTATTCGAGGATAGGTCTGACTACAAAAAAAGGCTTGAATCGGGCGATTATGACCTGTGCATTGCCGAGATAAAAGGGGGGACCAACTCTGCTGAGGAGTTCATGCAGCAGATAGCTGATTTCCTGCCCGTCGGCAACTCGGCAGATGAGCTTATAAAGCGTGCGGACAGGTGCATTGATCTGTCCGAAAAAAAGGACGCAATAAAAGCATTTGAGGACTATATAACTGACAATGCCTATGCGCTGCCGCTGTCTTTTGAAAAGGTTTATTTCATTTCGTCCGATGATACATCGGACATCTGGTATGACCCGTTCGGCGAGACTATGTTATTCAAATATGCCAAGCAAAAATAATGTTAATAAAATGTAAAATCCGCAAATATACCTTGACAAATAAGTATTGTGGGTGTATAATATTAAAGTAATGCGGATATGGCGGAATCGGCAGACGCGCTAGATTCAGGTTCTAGTGGTAGCAATACCGTGTGTGTTCAAGTCACATTATCCGCACCAAGCTCTCAAATGGCTATAACACGTCGTTTGAGAGCATTTTTTATACTTGGATTATTGTAAACAAATTTAATACATTATGCAATGCTTTGATGCTTGACGACAAATTGACGACAAAACGCAAAAATAAATTTGCACAATCATCAGTCAAATTTTAGGTTGTTTGCAGCTTTAGCATTATCCCAAAGCCGCAGACAGCTTAATCATTTTCAACTCTCGGAACAATAGACAGAATATAATCTGCAAGAGATTTCAGGGTGATCTCTTCCTGCTGAATGTATTCATATATAAGGTGCTTCATTTTATCGGAGTCGAAAGCATATGCCGCAAGAAGGGCATAGCTTCTCTTTGCACTTTCGTCAAGATCGCTTTCATCTGTCAGTTCTCTTATCCTTGCGGAAAATATTTCTTCATTCATAAGTGCCATAGGATCAGTCCTTTTTAGATTTAGTTTATTTTAAATCAAGGCAGCTTTATTAGCCTGTTATTTTGATTAAGCTTACCATTTTTAGCCTGTTTTGTCAAGGCGTGAAAACCAAAAGTGTATAGTAAAATCTCAGATATAAAAAAAGTCACATTTTTTTGGAAAAAACTATTGACAAATGAGAATTTTTATGGTAAACTAAATAAGTCGCTGAATGAGAGTGGTTTCAGTAATGCGGCAAGCCTCATAATGGAGAGGTGTCCGAGTGGTTTAAGGAGCTGGTCTTGAAAACCAGTGATCCCGCAAGGGACCGTGGGTTCGAATCCCACCCTCTCCGCCAACATTTTTCCTATATATTTAATTTTGTTACCATTATGCAGAAGTACTCAAGTGGTGACGAGGCGCCCCTGCTAAGGGCGTAGGTCGGGAAACCGGCGCGAGGGTTCAAATCCCTCCTTCTGCGCCAAATAAACGGTTTGGATTTTATCTGAACCGTTTATTTTTTTGCCTGCTCTTCATTTCTTGACTTTTTTATGCTGCGGTGATATAATTTTACTTGGCAAAACATATTAGATATAATGCCGCCTGCGAAAGGATAGCACATATATGGAATTAACACAGCTTAAATATTTTTATGTAGCCGCTGAATGCGGTCAGATAACCAAGGCTGCCGAAAAGCTTCATATTGCGCAGCCTGCACTTACACAGTCTGTTAAGAGGCTTGAAAACGAGCTCGGTGTAAAGCTGTTTGAACGCAGAGGACGAAGCGTTGTTCTCAGCAGATGCGGGGAATATCTGCACAGGCAGCTGGGTGTTGTACTCAAAACACTTGAGCGTATTCCTGATGACCTTACAAGAATTGCTGACCTTGAAGAAAAGACCATACGTGTCAATATTATTGCTGCATCTCTTCTGGTCACTGAACTTATTATCAAATATAAAAAGCTTAATCCCGATATAAAGTTTCATCTGTATCAGAGTGCTGATGAGGAAAATTGCGACTGCACAGTCTCGACTGAATTTACAGGACTTACCCCCAATATCCCGAAGAACTGCCTTTACAGGAGCTTTACGGAGGAGATACGGCTGGCGGTGCCTGCTGATTCCAATTATGCCAGACAGAATTTTGTTAATCTTTCCGATGCCAAAGGTGAAGGTTTTATCAGCCTGTCAGGCTCCAAGCCTTTTCATTCAATATGCGACACGTTCTGCCGTACTGTGGGCTTTGTACCCAATGTGATATTCGAAAGCGATTCGCCCTCAACGGTACGTGACCTTATCGGTTCGGGAATGGGTATCGGCTTCTGGCCTGCTTATACATGGGGAGATATCAACACCGATAATGTTGCTCTGCTGCCAATTTCCGTGCCCGACTGCCGAAGGGAGATAACGGTCGTATGCAACAATACCGAGTCAGCTGCAGCTGTTGATTTCTACAATTTCCTTTGCGATAATATTGAATCGGTGCATCGTGAATCTCTGAAAAAGTTCTGATGATGTTCTGCACATTTAATGAATTTTGGAGTACTTCATACCTATTTCCAAGGAAATAGATATGAAACATAAATCTTATAACAAGGAGACATTAAATGTCTGATTTTAATACATTTGAAAAGCTGGGAGAAAGCTGTGAGATATGCGTCACGAAGGAGCATACCTTCGGCACTGACGCATTTTTGCTGGCTGATTTTGCCAAAGCACGCCACAAGGATATTGTCTGCGACCTTGGCACAGGCTGCGGAATAATTGCCGTTCTCATGCGCCTGAGATATGTGCCTAAGCAGGTATATGGCGTGGATATTCAGCCGCAGGCGATAGAGCAGTTTGAGCTGACTGTGAGCCGCTCCGGGCTGAAAGAGACATATCCCTTGCTTATGGATCTGAAAGCACTTACAAACGATGCTCCGCTGGGCAGATGTGACCTTGTCACCTGCAACCCGCCCTATAAGGCAGCCAAAGCGGGCATTGAAAGCGAGCTTTCGGCTCACAAGATAGCCCGTCACGAGATATTGTGCAACATATCTGACGTGTGCGCTGCCGGAAATAAGCTCCTGAAATACGGCGGCAGGCTGTGTCTGTGCAACCGTCCCGAGCGTCTGGCGGACGTTATGTGCGCCATGCGTGACAATGATATCGAGCCGAAATATCTGCGGTTCGTATCAAAATCGCCCAGTGATGCTCCATGGCTTTTCCTTATTGAAGGAAGAAAGGGCGGCGGCTCATTTATGCAGGTGCTTCCGCAGCTTTATATCAGCGGAAGCGGGGGAATAAGCCCAGAGCTTGCACAAATCTACGGAAAGACCGATGAAAGGACTGAATAAAATGCCAGGAAAACTTTACGTTGTGGGAACACCCATCGGCAATCTGGAGGATATCACCTACAGAGCTGTCAGGATCTTATCGGAAGTGGATTTCATCTGTGCCGAGGATACAAGAGTTACCGTCAAGCTTCTCAATCATTTTGATATAAAAAAGCCTTTGCTCAGCTATCACGAGCATTCTGCATCACACGTTTCGGAAAATATCATAAGCCGCCTGCAAAGCGGGGAGAGCTGTGCGGTGGTAACCGATGCAGGTATGCCCTGTATCTCCGATCCGGGCGAGGATCTGGTCAGAATGTGCAGAGACCTTGATATCCCCGTGGAAGCTGTTCCGGGACCTACGGCAATGGCAACGGCGGCGGCGGTGTGCGGTATCCCTGCATCACGTTTTGCATTTGAAGGCTTCCTTTCCGTCACAAAGAAGCAGAGATTTGAGCATCTTAAATCCGTATCCAAGGATACTCACACGCTGATTTTTTATGAGGCACCACATAAGCTCAGGTCAACTCTTGAGGATATGCTGAAATATTTTGGTGACAGACGCATATCCATATGCCGTGAACTTACAAAGATACATGAAGAAGTAATGCGTACAACGCTTTCTCAGGCGATAGAATACTATGAGCAGAATGCTCCGAGAGGGGAGTATGTGCTTGTGGTGGAGGGCATGAGCGCTGAAGAGCTGAAAGATGAATATTCGGTGGAAGAAGCCGCCGATATTGCACGCAAGCTCATTGAGGGCGGTGCAAAGATGTCCGATGCCTGCAAGGAAGCCGCAAGGATAACAGGGGTGAGAAAGAACGATATTTACACTGCCGTAATGTGATTTTGACTCTGTGTAAATAACGCTTTGAGAATTTTGTTAAAAATGCTCAAAAAATATGCAGGATTTTTTTTGCAAACTTGCGTTTTACATCTTGCAAAATCTGAATAAAGGTGTTATAATAAATTCAGTCTTTATGTGATGGAAGTTTTCGCATGGAGAAAATTATACAGGGAGGTTGTTAACAATGGCGTTAACCAACACATATCTTATCAATTTACTGGAAAATGTTAAGAAGCGTAATCAGGGTGAGCCCGAATTCATTCAGGCTGTTACAGAGGTTATTGAGACCCTCGAGCCCGTTATCAACAAGAGACCCGATCTCGTTGAGGCAGGCGTTCTTGACAGACTCGTTGAGCCTGAAAGACAGATCATTTTCCGTGTTCCTTGGGTTGACGACAACGGCAAGGTACAGGTAAACCGTGGTTTCAGAGTACAGTTCAACTCTGCAATCGGTCCTTACAAGGGCGGTATCAGACTTCACCCCTCCGTTTATATCGGTATTATCAAGTTCCTCGGCTTTGAGCAGGTATTCAAGAACAGCCTTACAACCCTCCCTATGGGCGGCGGCAAGGGCGGCTCCGACTTCGATCCTAAGGGTAAGAGCGACGGAGAGGTTATGCGTTTCTGCCAGAGCTTCATGACTGAGCTTTGCAAGCACATCGGTGCTGACACAGACGTTCCTGCCGGCGACATCGGTACAGGCGGACGTGAGATCGGCTATATGTTCGGTCAGTATAAGAGACTCCGCAACGAGTTCACAGGCGTTCTCACAGGTAAGGGCCTTACCTACGGCGGTTCTCTCGCAAGAACAGAGGCTACAGGTTACGGTCTCTGCTACTTCACCAACGAAATGCTTAAGGCTAACGGCAAGTCCTTCGAGGGCAAGACCGTTGTTATCTCCGGTTCCGGAAACGTTGCTATTTACGCTTGCCAGAAGGCTACAACCCTTGGAGCTAAGGTAATCACAGTTTCCGACTCCAACGGCTACATCTACGATCCCGACGGAATCGAGCTTGAGCTCGTTCAGCAGATCAAGGAAGTTGAGAGAGGCAGAATCAAGGAGTACATCGGCAGAACTTCTCACAAGAATGCTGAGTACCATGAGGGCAGCGTTTGGACACTTAAGTGCAACGCAGGCAATATCAAGCTTGACATTGCTCTTCCCTGCGCAACTCAGAACGAGATCGACGGCGAAGGCGCAAAGGCTATCGTTGCTAACGGCGCATTTGCTATCGCAGAGGGTGCTAATATGCCTTCTACTCCCGACGCTATCAACACATACCTTGCAAGCGGTCTCCTCTATGGTCCTGCAAAGGCTGCCAATGCAGGCGGCGTAGCTACTTCCGGTCTCGAAATGAGCCAGAACAGCGAAAGACTTTCCTGGACATTCGAGGAAGTTGACGCTAAGCTCCACAACATCATGGTTTCCATCTTCAATGCTTGCGACAGCGCTGCTAAGGAGTATGGCATGGAAGGCAACTACATGGCAGGTGCAAACATTGCAGGCTTCCTGAAGGTTGCTGAAGCTATGAAGGCTCAGGGCTGCGTTTGATTTCGCCAACTGATTTATGGAGGCACTGAATGAATTTCAGCAAGAATAATAACGGTCATAAAGACTTTACAGCTCATACCTCACAGGATACGGACTGCCGTCTTTCACCAAAGCATGATAACAGAGGAACAGCTCATTACCATGCCAAGGCAGATGGATTTACCAAGGACTGCATGAAGCCCTCATTAAATCCCTCCGATTCGCATAAATCATATATCAAAGATCACGATTAAAACAAAGGCTCACGGATATTCTTCCGTGAGCCTTTGTTTTGTTAATGCTTCAAAGCTTCCTGCGTTATACGTAAATAAAAAAGCAACAGGCTGCACTTTTCGCATAGCCTGTTGCTTTTTTATGGTTTATCTTACTTTTTATCTATAATAAGAACATAGAATATTCCTGCACCAACGCAGGCAGCCAGTGACAATACTATCACCTTGACAGGTGTGGCAACTGTTTTAGCCTCTTCGTCACCATTTTCATCGGATTCTTCCGCTTCCGATATGTCGCTGTCAGATGACTGGGCAGTTCCTTCATCCGTTGCTGAAACTGTAACGGTTTCTGCAACTGACTGAGAAGTTTCGATAAGGTCAGGAACTGTTGCGTCCGCAGGATTGGTGTCTTCGGTAACAGCCTCTGAGCTTTGTAAAACTGTCACGCTTTCGGTAGTACCATGAGGATTTTCGGTTATGATCTTATCATCTTCATTTGCCTGTGAAGCTTCTGTGTTCCATACGCTTTCGCTGCTGTCCTCGGAAATAAGCTCCTCGCCAACGCTTCTGAGCACCAGCATATAAACGGACATTGTATCTGCATCAAAGCTTACGGTGTTGCTGCCATACTCAAAGCTGTCCGTTCCGATGTTTACAATGTCCGCATTTTCATCTATGCGGTATGCTTCGGAAAGCTCATAATCATACTGAGATGACTTGATGTTTATGTTGAAATTCTTCGTATTCACCATGTTTTTGTTTGTGAGTATAAGACGCAGCACTTCAGGGTCATCATTATCCACAGCCGCATATACCGAGCTCATTGTATCATCGTCGTTGTCAGAATATACAAGCGCATCTCCGAACTTTGTGCCCTCACCGTCATAGTCGGTGAAAAGATTCATGGCAGCCTTCTGGAAGCTGTAATCCTCCGAAACAGGGGACAGGCAGGCAAGGTAAACGCCTTCCTTTGCAAAGGTTCCCAGCACATCTGTCTCGGCAATGGCACCGCTCATATTGTCTCCGCCGCCAAAGTCATATTCAGAGAATGAAAGACGAGTTCCGGGATAATTCATTCTTATAGAAGCCTGCAATGTGGGGATAAGCGGGGTGAACTGCTTGTTCATAAGCACTGAAACGCTGTTTTCCGTGTAGTCCGAATCCCATAGTGTTCGGACCGCCTGCATACGGTAAGCGTTGCTGAACTCATCGCTGCTTGTGAGCACAGGAATGCCCACGGGAGTAAGCGCTTCGGTGTAATAGTGCAAATCCAGAACGTCCAGCAGACGATAACCCACCTGATCGCCACGCATATACATATACGAGAGGTAATTATCTATAAACCATGAATACTCATTATCCGAACGGCTGCCCCATGCGTCTGAATTGTTCAGATTTATGCAGCCCTGAAGCCCGCTGACTGACGGACCGAATATAAAAGCCTTGTTGTCAATAGTCTTGACTGCATATGCAAGCTCTGCAGAACGATACAAAAGCTCGTCGGGGGTTATCTGGTCAAGACCCAGCACCGAGAAATTCTCAGCCCACTTATCAGGCTCGCTGTCAAGGAAATATCCGTTTATTCCGCCCTCCATGGCTGAACCGTAGCGGTTTACCAGATAGCTCACATATTCGTCCATATAGACCACGTCATCGTCAGTGTCGGGCTGATTAAGATATGTGTCGTTTTTATGGAACTGCACGGTACACCATCTTGTCTGCTTCGACAAAGCATCGTCAGAAACGATACCCATGGAATCCTTGGAGACATATCCCATCAGCTGGAGAGTTACCAGCCTTACGGGAATATTGTTCATCATTCCACGGGTAACAAGTGAATCAGTGTAAAGCGCAGGTGAGCTCCATTTGCTGGATGGAAAATTATCCACCAGCGATATATCGTTTGAGTTATTGCCGCTTGTTCCGGGATTTGAGAAATTTGTCTCCCAGTTGTAGGTTGAAAGAGATGTGCCCGTCTGCTTTATAACTGTAGGGGATATGCCCGCTATATTTCCCTTGTCGTTTATGCCGAAAATATAGGGGCTTATCTTAGTCTTGTCCTTTTCAGGCTTGACTGTTACGATGGTGTCGGCAGTTTCGGGGATTATCTCGATTATCATTTCGTCGTCCGCATATGTTGAGCAGGGGATAGCCGCTGCGGTAAGCAGTGCGGCAGCAAAAGCAGCAATTCTTTTCACTTTTTTCAATATTACGGCCATCCTTTCTCAGAGCTATGATCGTTATAGGCGATCAGGTTACTCATATTTACATTATACAGCATTGATGTATAAAAAGCAAGTGAAATCGTGTTATTCATCTTTCATTGCCATAAAGCTGTAAACTGCTGACATTCCTTGCAAATTAAATTCCACAGTGTTGTCAGGAGCTTTTTCAAGGGGGATTTTTATTTCATGGAAATCGTCCCATGAGGCTGACGGGGGTATCTCAACCGAGCCTATGCAGCTGCCGTTGCAGATAATTTCAATTCTGGCAGTGGAGCATGGGGCTGAAGCATATACTATCATATGATCTGCGCCGTCAAACTGACAGCTTTCAAATGAGACATTTCCGCCCCAGTCGCCGAATTTTACATACCAGTCGTTTTTCGCATTGGAAAATCCGAGGGAACCTCTGAAGATACTGTCATTATTTTTACAGTAAACAGTTTCACCGCATTTTCTGAAAGAAGCCTCTGCCCCTGATATCATCACATCAGCCGTGCAGCGTATATCCTTGCTTGAAGCGCCTGCCATAAATGTGTATTTTCCGCTGAAAATTTCCATTCTACCGTTAACGGTGCTGTAGGCTTCAAGGCGTTCCTTGGGAATTTCAAGGGATAATTTGGCGGTTTCGCCCGCTTTTATGGTGACTCTTTCAAATCCGCAGAGCTTAGATATTCTTTCGGGGGCAGTGTCCGCAGAGAAATATATCTGAACCACTTCATCTCCATCTGTGTCGGAGGTGTTTTTTACATTTACGGATATTTTTATGCAGTCGTCAAGCGCATTCACCGTAAGATCAGAATATTCAAAGCTGGAGTATGATAAGCCAAATCCAAAGGGATAAAGCGGCTCGCCGTCATAATACATATAGGTTGAGCGTGATGTGATGATATCATACTCCTTGATATCGGGAAGCTCATGCTCTGATCTGTACCATGTGATAGGACATCTTGCGGCGGGATTATTTTCACCGAATATGGTCGAATACACAGCATTTCCCATCTCTGCACCGCAGTGGGAGGAGTAAATTACCGCCGAAGCGTGCTTGCTTTCGCTGACTATGGCGTAAGGGTAACTTGATATAAGCATAAGCACAAGCTTTTCGGAGGGCAGGCTCATTATCTGCTCATGCTGATGAGAGGGGAGAGCAAGAGTTTCCCTGTCATAACATTCCCTTGCCACCTGCATCGGGTGATTTCCTGCACAGTATATCACAATATCCGACTTGTGCGACAGCGCATGAAGTCTTTCTGTTCCTCTTGAAACAGTTTCAATAGTGAAAAGCCTATTCTCGGAGGGGCGGCAGGTTGGCTTTACGGCAAGCTCGCCATTTTCATTAACATAAACCGAGTCATCATGCCACGATTCAAAATAAACATATTCGCCGTATTCGTGGGGCTTGAACCATTCTTTTATAAACCATTCGTATGGTGTTTCCGAGGAAGCGGAGTATGTGCCGTTTTCGGTGACATATTTGCCATTGAACAGAGATTTGAAATTATAAACGCTCTTGTCCCATTTGTGAAGCTCGAAAAGCTCACGTTCGGTGATCTTATCGGCAGAAAAGCTTATTTTTCCGTCATCGCCTACAGACATATATTTTCCGTTTGCTTTGGATTTTACGGCAACATAGTCGTATCCGTTATCAAAGGAAAGCGCTTCCTTGTCAAAGTGCATTTCAAATGCTTTTCGTACAGAAATGGCGTAAGATGCCACGCCTGTGTACCAGTCACGGTAATTTTCATCAGCTATCGGCCCTGCAATAAGAATTTTTCTCTTTTCTCCGCTGACAGACAATTTTTCACTTGTTAATGGTAAAATGCCGTTATTTTTTAACAGGCAAATCTGCTCATAAGCTGCCTGCCTGTTTATTGTGCGGGCGTATTCGCTGTCAGGCAAAGTGTCGGTATCGGAATATTTGTGTCTGTCATCAAATTCGCCCAGCCTGAACCGTCCCAGCAGAACATTTCCCACAGCCTTGTTGATATCATTTTCAGAAATAAGCCCTTTATTCAGTGCATCTCTTGCAGCGGCAGCTACCATGCGGCCATCATCGGTCATGGTATCGGTACCGTTCTTTATGCACAGCGCCAGTGATTCGGCGTGAGAATTTGTATAGCCGTGTTCAAGATAATTCTGGGAAAAAGCTCCGCCGTCACTTACTGCCAAGTCCATTTTCCACTCATCTTTAAGGACGTGCTGCATATCGGGGTTCATATCCCCGGGAACGCCGCCGATCTTGTTATAGGCAGCCATTACAGCGTGAGCGCCGCCCTCCGTGAGAGCAGGCTTGAACGCACGGTAATAGTATTCGTGGAGCAGCTTCACGGTAACATCGGAATTTCCGCACATACGGTCTTTTTCGTTGTTATTGGCGCAGAAATGTTTAAGGGTGGGGAGAGTTTTCAGCAGAACTCCGCTTTCGTCTGTGCGGCAGTCCCTGATATCCTTGTCGGCAGGCTCTTCACTGTGAGCAGCACCTGCAAGACCGATGGTGTATTCCTTTGACATCTCACCTGCAAGGCAAGGGTCTTCTCCGTAGGCTTCCTCAGATCTTCCCCATAGGGGATTGCGTTCCATATCAACAGTGGGACCCCATAGCATAAGCCTGCCTGTGGGATCCTGCTTATAATAATGCCTTGTTTCGTCGCCTGCGATTTCGCCTATCTTTCGCATAAGCTCCTTGTCAAATGTCGATGCCATTCCGATGGGCTGAGGGAATACTGTGGAGACCTCATTCGTGTCTTTTGACACAAAGCCTCTGGCAGCTTCACAGCCGATAGTCCATTTTCCGACACCGAGCCTTGGCACCTCGCACTGAACCGAAGAAAGCATATTTATCTTTTCGTCAACAGTGAGCCTGCCCAGCAAATCGTCTATTCTTTCTCCGATTGTGAGACTTTTATCCCTGAACTTCATGTATTCCATTTTATCAGCCCTCATTTATTTAAGTATTACGAATTTTGCCAGGGGAACGAGTACGGCAAGGAAAATTATGTTCACTATTGTAAAGCAGTTGATGAACTTCTTTGAGTCGGATTTTTCTGAGCGCAGATAGCTTTTGTAGGATATCAGGCTCGCAAGGGAAGCTATGAGGGTTCCCAGACCGCCGATATCGGTTCCGAGGATAAGGGACTTGTAATCATCTGTGAAAGCCGAAAGCATAACGGAAGCGGGGACATTGGAAATTATCTGGCTGCAAAGAACGGAGCTTTCAAACTCGTGACCCGATATCACGCTGCTTATAAACTGAGTTACCTCGGGAATATTCTTGACATTTCCCACAAAAATGAAAAAGCAGGCGAATGTGGCAAGCAGACCGTAATCTACCTTTACAAAAACGCTGGGCTGGATTATTGCCACCACAACACAGACCGACGCAAAAACGCTTATTGTGTCAACTACATTGAAAACGGAAAGAATACATAAAATAAACAACGCAGCATACAGCAGCAGGTATTTGGGGTTCTGGACAGTTGCCTTTTGTTCGTCCTTTTCCAAAAAAATAGGCTCTTTTTTTATCATCATGCAGCCTATAAAAAGCATCAGCATACTTACTGCCGTAACGGGAAGCGTCAGAGAGAAAAACTCCGAAGATGTCATCTTTGAGGCAGAAAAAAGGTACAGATTCTGCGGATTGCCGAATGGCGTAAATGCGCTGCCCATATTAGCTGCAATAGTCTGCAGCACGATAACATAAACAGGGGACTTGTCTATTTTTTCGTACATCATTACGGTAAACGGGATAAATGCAATAAGAGCAACATCGTTGGTGATGAGCATGGACATGAAAAATACCATGAAAACCAGCGCAAGAGCAAGATTTCTTGTGTCCTTGGCAAGTGCGGCAACCTGTTCTGAAAGAACTTTGAAAACATTATTTACCGAAAAGCCTGCAACAACAGCCATAAATCCGAACATAACACCGATAAGGTCGGTATCAATATAAGAAACATAATTTGTTACAGGAACAAAAATACAGGAAATAATAGCGGCTATGAATGCGATTATTGCGACAGCCTCTTGCTTTATAAACTGTTTCAGATCAGTCACGCTGAAAACCGTCCTCTCAGATCAATTTAAAACTCAGCAGAAAAGATTAAGTACAGAGCCGCTGAGAACGCCTATAAAATACAGATATACAAGGAAAATGATATTTTCTTTCAGGTTCTTGTTTGTCTTAAAAAGCACCGCAAGTCCCACGCCTGCACCAGTGCAAAGTCCGCCTACGGCAGTTCCGAAGGAGATGCTTCCGCTGGCATACAGCTCTGTTATAATTACAGATGCTGCACAGTTGGGGATAAGACCAACAAGAGCTGATGCAAACGGTTGGAGAAATCCGATGCCGTTCAAAAATGCGGATACATTGTCCTGACCGGCAAATTCCATGATAGAGTTCATTATGAGGTTGACAATTAAGATGAACACAAAAATCTCAAGTGTGTGATGGAATGCCGAGAGCCATATGCTGTGATTGCCACAGCCGCAGGTGGTGCATATCTGGTCGAATTCCGCATCATCGGGTTCTTTTACAAAAAACTTTATGAGAATGCCGAAAAGTGCTCCTGCGATTATGGCAATGATAAACTTTGCAGCAATAAGCTTCCAGAGAGAACTTATCTGGTCAGGGTGAGCAAGCAAGATGGGGATTGCTTCATCTGAGGTGGAAATAAAGACAGCCATAAGTGTGCCTGCGCCGATTATTCTGCTGGAAAACAGATTTGATGCAGCAATGGAAAATCCACATTGCGGAACGCAGCCCAGAGCCGCACCGACAGCAGCTCCGCCGATGTTTGAATGACCTGCTTTTTCAAGTGCGAGCGCAAGCTTATCGGCAGCGTGATGTTCGATAAATTCCATCAGCAAAAATGTGAGGTATAAAAATGGCAGCATTTTTGCCGAATCTAAAAGAGCGTCTAATATTATATCAAGTATTGTTGAGAGCATTTATATGGTATAAAACTGTGCAATATGGAGTTTAAATATAATTTTTACTTATCTAATTTCGCATAACTTTGATTATGCGAAATTAGATATTTTTTATATCCCTATCATATCATAACAAACAGTTCTATTTCCTTCCTTTCCATTTTTATTCATAACATTCATTATACCGCATTTGCCGCCAACTGTCAAGAAATTTGCCTGTACATTTCTGCACAGGCAATGAATTTTTAATATTCTCTAATCCGATAAAATGTATCAATCTTATAATGGTCTAAATTTGCAGATTTTGCGGTTAAATGAAACATATGAGAACAATGATTTTTTTCCCATATTTGCCTTGCTGCTTCCTTAGCATTTCTCTGATTTTTAGCTTCTATATAAATAAAATAATTTGTTTCGCCTTGTTTTCTAACAAGAAATTCAACTTTATAAATTTTCATTTTTATCCTTTCATACTTGACAAAATCGGGTTTATGGATTATAATCAATATGATGAACGTGAGAGTATTCACCACATCAATTATATTTGCGTTATGTAGTCGGTGCTTTAGACGGTTGACCGACTACATTTTTTATTGCTCTTTTTTAAGGGCTTCAAGCTCTGCTTTGAGTTTTTCAAGCTCTGATCTAAGCTTTTCATTCTCTCTTATAAGCTCCTCAAAGCGGTTGCATTCATAAGGCGTCAAGCTCATTTCCTCACTTCCTTTCATAAGAGGTCTGTTCCTCTCTCTCACTATATATATTATATCATAATGGGTACATTATATCAATAGGCATTTTACAAGAAATAATGGGTACATTATTGTATATATTGCATAATGGACACAGTATAAAAAATGTGATATAATCACATTGAGGTGATAAAAATGCCAAATGCACAAACACGAGCAAGCGCCAAGTATAATGCTAAAACCTATGAAGAAATGAAAATAAGGGTGTATAAAGGTCAAAAAGACCAAATAGCCGCACACGCCGCAAGCAAGGGCATGAGCCTAAACGCATATATAAATGCGCTCATTGCCGCAGATATGGGCGAGAAGCTCACAAAGCCAGAGCAGGAGCAAGGGCGTTAACTCCCCTGCTCTTTTTTTATGCCTTTACATACTCCCTCGGAAACGCCTGTTGCCGTCTCTGCATCTGCCGATATTCGGCGATAATCTGCGACCATTCAAACCAACCTAAACCCGAAAACAGGTAAGACCAACGGACACCCAGAAGCATTGCGATTTCATTGTCGGAATGACCTTTTAACGTCAATTCGCTGATATAGCCGCTCAGAGCGCCGCCAGTAAGCTTTTCGTAATATTCAAACATATCTACACTACCTTTCACATAATTGATTTTAGGGGCATTTAAGTGTGTTTTACGGCGGTATGCCGTTTTTGAGCTTCAATAGCTCCGTTACGTCTCTTGTAACTTCAATAAACATTGCAAGACGTTCTTGGGCTATGATAAGCTCTAAGCAATCCACGGAAGATATAGAACGATAACGCAAATTCTCCTGCAACTGCTGAACTTCATGTTCCAAAAAAACACGGCGATTATATATGTACTCACTCAACAACTCAGATTTACGCATAACACTAACCCCCTATTATTTCAAAATCGCTGAATGTGTCTATTTCCTCAAATTCGGCAAGAATATCAAATATAGCTGCAGAATTTGCCGCCGCCTGCTGATAATCAGTCATACGGTCAAATTCATTTTCTCCAAGCTCCCAAAAAAAACGACTTTCACCTTGAAAGAATGTGTAATATTTGTAGCGATCCTTAGTCCGTGGTATCGCATATTCACGAGTGTAAATGCTGTCATAATCAAAATTAGACACATACACATCAGGAGACCGCCGCAAATTGCGGCTACTCCAGTAATACCGACCAAACACAGCCTTATTGTCCTTGGTGATATATTTGGTAATATATCGGGCGCACGCCTGAGAACCGTTATATGCCTTAATAGCAGTGGTAAAACCGAATTTCCACTGAGGGCAGTTATATACAATCCTGTCTTCATATTCCGCAGGGTCATAACCCTTGCGGCGTATAGTATCAATTTTGACAGGTTTGGACGCCCACGGAACAATACGTGTACCACTATCAACCATTTTAAGGATATCGTTGATAAATCCGTGAAAATGAATACGACCGCTTTTAGGCTGTAGCTCAGCGACAAGGACGTATTTTAAACCCTTACGATTAACCATATGTTTTAACCAGTTCTGCAACGGCTTCAACGCCGCTTTTGCGTTTGTGGGGTCAAAAACCGTATCGCCGAGCGTACCGGTAAAAAAATAGTCCCAGTCGTTGAGCGCCACAAGGTCAAATATTTTATCCTTTGCACGCTTAACGTTATCAGCACGTTTTGAAATGACCTTGTTGCCGTCCGTTAAACATTGATTTTCGGCAGGCAGGAAAGGCGATATATATATAATCTCACCCGACCAATCATCAACGTGTATATAACCGTTATCATATGATATATTGGTTTTTAGATCAGTCTGATAATTCCAATTCAAAAAAGAATTATCAGTACGGCGATTAGTCTTTTCGGAAGAAGAAGGAAGCTTGAACTTTGGCAAATTGGAAAACACGGCGACAATAGTATTATCGGGATAAACCTTTAATTTTCCGTTGTATTTACAACATATATCAGCCATAGCAACCCCCGTTTAATAAAAATGGCACCATTTTGAGGTTAATATATCAAGTAGAGGCCGCAGGGCGAAGCCGCCGCCCGAGGGCGGGCGGCTTCGCCGCTTGCGTCCTCTTACCTTTTACTAAATATATTAACATTCTGTTGCATTGTATCGTTGCTTAACTGCTCTGAACGAGGCTGAAAGCCTTTAACCGAAAGACGGGCTACACGCTCATATGTATCATAGGCATTGCGCAACCTATCATCATGCACAAAGAAATACATCTTGATGCAATGCCTGTCTTTAAGCGTTCCATCATCATTCAAATCACACTTATAGACACGCACAAAGGTTATACAGCCAAAGAACGTTTTAGGCAAATACAACAACGTCACCTGTTCCCTTATGGGCTTTGCAAGCCGTGTGAACACCTGAGACGTGCCGAGAATTGCTTTGCGCTGTTTGCGTTCCTGGGTTATATCCTGCAACATTTCAGGGGGGAAATTTTTGCTATCCATAGAACTAAACCAGTTTTGCAACTCGTCAAGAATACAGATCTGACCCAATTCACCGTTATTCTTATCAACGAGGGTATGCCAATCCTCTATTTTTTCATCTTGAAAATTCAAGTCGATATTGGAACATACACGGCAAGCAGGATATTGCTCTTTCAGCATAAGTGCAAAATGCACCATAGCTATTGATTTGCCTGAACCTTGTTCGCCAGCGAAAACATGAACACCGTGAAAATTAAACGCATCAGGGTTACGGTCAAATTTGTCTTGTATAAATCGTTTGGGAAAATCCACGAACAGCCGAATAAGCACTGACCTTTTCTTTGTATAAATAGGCTCAGGAAGTGGAACGGTTCGCTTCTTTATACGGTCGCCCTTGATGATATGGACTAAATAACAAATAGCCATACTCAAAAACAGTGGAACAAGTATAATAGCAATGGCTATAATCAAAAACTTGAATATAGCCATAAATATTGAAGTAAATACACCAAATACTGATTGAAACATATACATTCTCCTTATGCTCCCATTGAGGGAATAAATGATTTAACCCTGACTATTACAGCAAGAGTTATACGCACAGTTGTTATCAAAACCGTAAGCCCGAATAACGATTGAATAGTATCCATAGGCAGGAAATAATACAAAGCCGCATGAACTTCCAGGAGTGTTTTAGGAAGGTCAAAGACGGGTATATCAATTTCAGGTATCAAGTCAATGAGAATATTTATAAACTGAATAACAGCGTCCGACAATAGATTTTTAAGCATTTCATCACTCCCCTATCAATCATATTTACGGCGGTATGCTTCAACCTCTGACATAGCAGAGGGAGCGCCAGCAACCTTGCCAGCATTAAGCACGATATCAGGGATAGAACGGAATACAGCCATACAGAACGAAGCTATAAGAAACAGCTCAACTATATCCTTAAATGTCTGCAAGCTGGGGCTTGCGGAAAAGGCAGGAAGCCACTCCCAAAAGTCATACTTTTGACCGTTATAAGTAAAATACAAGTGAGGATATGCGTCAACGGTAGTTGGAGCATCTGTTGAGGCATCATCTGCAAGCGTGTAAGTAGCAAGAAGCTGACCGTCTTGTGTCTCTGTATAGGTAGGAGCTGTAAAGAATGCAGATGTTATATTGTCGATATTCTTAGTAAGGTTAGTTATGCCAAGCTTGCTTTTGAGCTTCTCAATAAGCTTTGTAAGCTCAGTAATAAAGCTTGTCTTATCGTCCTCGTTAGCTATATCGTCAACACTCTTTCCGATGCTTTTCAGCTGCTTGATGATTTCATTAAGCTTATCGGTTACATTACGAAAACCAGCCTGACACTTATTAAAAATAGCCTGGAGCTTATCATATATAGCCCTAAGCGCTTCAAGAATGGCGCTGTCATCAAACTTATAGTCAGTGCCGATATTATCGTAATAATAGTTATAAACGTAATTATAGAACTCGTTCAAATAGTCCTCAGACATATCACGATAATCATAATAAACACTATAGGTATTGCCGCCAATGGTCACGGTATCACCGTAATCATAGTAGGTATTATTATAGTTAATGCTATCCCCTTCCCTATATGCGTTGATAGTGTCGCCATTATCTATGTTATATAGCGTAATAGGCACAGGCGTTACAGTTGGTTTATCTTCCTCGCCATCGCCGTAAGTGCTATACCACGGGAATGTATGGGTGTACGTAGCTAAATCACCAATATGCACCCAACCAGTGCGCTCGGCGTCGTAGCTAAATTTGCCATCGGGAAGAATGGTGAAATTATGATAAGGTGTTGTATTGCAAGTGGGGCAACTTATGGGACCGTCATAACTATCAGTTGAAATCTCAATGATTTTGCCGCTTTCGTTGTGGAGATAAAAGCGCAAGGAATATGTATATTTCAAGTGTGTTGCCGTGCCAACGCCGAATCCATAGCCATATTGACCGCCCTGCAACGGCTCCCAGGAAATATAGTAACCGTTAGGAAACTTGTAGCAAACGCTATTGTTAATGCCTGAGTACGGGTATTCTTGCTGATACTCGTCAAAGCGGTCGTTCATTTCCTCACTGAATGAATTAGAAGAATGACCATTATCCTTATAATTACCGTCACCAAAATCAGCAAGACCACGTTGGGATAGCATAAATTTAGCAGATGCAGGGTCACCAGTGGATATAGGGACACCGTTAATACTTCCGGCAGTAGTATCAAAACCATTAAGCGAACGGTAACAGCGATAAAGAGCATAGCCGCCCATACCGTTAATATCATTAACAGTGCCCTTGTATGTACCGCCATTATCTGCACAAGTTTCAACCATAAGATTATATATCTCTTCACGTGTTAACGCCTGCCATTCGTCCAATGAATAATTTGGGCGAGTAGCCGCAAAGACAGGAACAGTAAAAGAAACGATAATAGCAAAAGAAGAAATCATTGCTAAAATCATTTGCAAAATTCTGTTATAATTCATAATAAACCTCCTTTCAAAAGGTCATTAAGGCATAAAAAATGGGCAGACCCATTAAGAGCCTGCCCATTTGGGTCTTTAGGCGGAATGGATACAGCCGATAAGGAAGCTGATGCCCTTACGGATTGCAAGCACGCCGACGATAACAGGGAGAGCAACAGGAACAACGGCAGAAATAGTATCACCGATTGCGCTGAAGTCAACGCCCTGCATAGCTGTTACAAGGGCATTGCCGCCCTCTGCTGCAAGTGCAGTAAACATAAAGCAAATCTCCTTTCATTAAGATTTATATACCGAACATTCCTGCGATGTGTTGCCACAGAATGCGGAATACGGAGAAGAGAACAACAGAAACAAACAGAAGAGCAATAAGCTGAAATATGCTTTCAGTGTTTTGCATTATTTCCTGCATTGTCTCTCTATCTTGTTCGGAAAGCTCGAGAACCATTGTGCCATATACTTCTTCCTCTTCCGAGGAAGCTAAGGTATCAAGAGCGGAAACGTCAGTAAAAGTGGTTTCATCATTCATTCAGACACTCCCTTACGTATTATCAAGGGTTATGCCCCTTATAGCGGCTTTACCCTTGCTGTTAACACAGGTATGAAGCACGATAGGCATACCAACGAGGGGGTCGAGGAATTTTTCGGGCGTGAACTCCTGAGGTGAACAACCGAAGAATGCGAAAGCTCTGTCAAAAGGTATCTTGATAACTGATACCGAGCCGCCGACAAACTTATCAGCTCCCCACTTGGACGGGTCAGCAGGTGAAACAATCTGCAACTCATAGCGGTTAAGCACAAGGTTAGTTATCTCGCCCGTTTCCTTATTAAGGAACGAACCGCCAGTAACGGCATAATAGCCGAGCAAATAAGTTTTGAATGGTGCAAGAGTAATTTTTTTGTTTTCCATAATTCTTTTTCTCCTTTGATTTATTTTTATTCATCAGTCTCTTTCAAGACGTATGTGCAATCATACTCAACGATAGAAGAAGCTGGGTAATACTGTAGCTCGTATTCGTAGCCGTTGCGCTTGATTGTATCAGGTGGGTTAAAGTGATGATAAATACTGATAACAGAAGTTATCATAACAGAGATACAAGCAAGCCAAAAAGCTAAACTGAACAAATCAATGTTGTCAAAAAATTCTTTTATTGCTTTTAATACTTTTAACATTTATATCCCCCCCTTGTTATCTTTTAAAGGACTTATCTGTCCTCTTTAACAATAATATAAGACAATAATGTCCAGTTGTCAAGACATATTTGTCCTTTTGTGTTATAATTTGGATAAATGCACAAAAAGGAGATGAAACATTTATATGTTATATCAAAGAATAAGAGATTTACGAGAAGATAACGACCTAAAACAAAGTCAATTATCTGAAAAATTAAATATCACACTAAAAACATACCAAAGATATGAAAGAGGAGAAACACCAATAACATTGGAAATTGCTGAACAGCTTGCAACAATATATAAAGTCTCGTTAGATTATATAGCAGGCAAAACAAACGATAAACGGGGTTTAACAAAATCAGAGCTATCAGCAGAGGAAACCGACATAATAAAAAAATACCGTTCTCTTTCCGAGAAGCGGCAAGGTAAAATTATTGGTCAAATAGATCGGTTGGCAGAAGAACAGGCGGCAGAAGCCGCAGAAAGACGAGATATAATATAAAACATTGGAGGAATACAAAATGAAAGAATACAGGTGTAAAAAATGCGGCTTAACATATAATACAAAAGGAAATCCCAAATGCCCGTATTGTGGAAAGAAAAGAGCGCCCCAAGGAATAATATTTGCTATAATAATTATCGTAGCCGCATTGGCAGGGTATTACATAATAACAAATAGCGGTATAATAAACAACAGAACCAAATATATAGATGGGTTAAAAATAGAAATCAAAGATATTACTATTGAAAGAAATCAAGTAACAGGAGACAAACTAAAGATTAGTCTTGATATAACAAATACAAGTATTGATAAAAACACACAACTTATTTCATTCAAAACATATGTTGATGATTATGAAGAAAAATCTGAAAGTTTAGTTGTTAGCGAACTGTTAAGCGGCAAAAAGACAAATGATGAAATCACTATGTACTTAGAAAATGAAGATTGGGAAAAAATAGAAATATATTACACAACAAATTATAACAATTATGAGTTGTTTTACACAATCACGCATAATGATATAAAATAACGAGCTATGATAATATAAGGCGCTATAACATCTTACGGGTCGTGCCAGCACTCCCCTTGATGTTTGGCACCTTACATTTGTGCGTGCCGAAAAATTTACAAACTCCTCCAAGATTTGCACAGGGCGGCGCAGGGGTACGGCATTTAAGAGGTCACCCCCCGAGGTAAGCCGCTTGTGTGCTGTCCTCTATGCTGTAAATGAAAGCCGAACAGGAGTGCGCCGCCATACGTGAGAGGGGGCGACCTCTGGGTTAATTATATGCGCCGCCCTGCGCAATTCTCGGAGCTTCTGTAAATTTTTCAGCAGGACAGAAAAAAGCCACTCGGCAGACTTCCGAATGGCTTAGATGATATATGTTGACTTTAGTAATAGCTTGTATGTAAATTTAACTTTTATTATGCGAAATTAGATATTTTTTATATCCCTTTCATATCATAACAAACAGTTCTATTTCCTTCCTTTCTATTTTTATTCATAACATTCATTATACCGCATTTATGGCGCAGTGTCAAGAAATTTGCCTGTACATTTCTGCACAGGCAATGAAATTTATTTCATATTTAAACAATCACACGCTTTATTTAATGCTGTATCATAATTGCAACGTGATGCAACAACGTTACCGTTTATTTTAAGCTTATAATATCTTATAGATGTATTGCACTGCTGAACACTTATTACATCTCCGTTAACCTCAGATATGAAACCACGTCCAAACGTACTTACTGAATTTTCTATAATCATTGCTTTTGTTATCATAATAAACTTCCTTTCATACTTGACAAATTCGGGTTTATGGATTATAATCATTGTGATGTGTGGGCGGTGGAAGTCACCCACATCATCTACGTTTGTTATCAGTCGGTGGATTTTAGAGGTTCAACCGACTGATTTTTTTATTTGCTTTCTTTCAGCCTTAAAAAACATTGACAGATTATCAGCCTGGCTGTTATAATATTGGTATCGGGCGGCGCTGTTGAGGGAATGAAGGATTATGCGCCCAAAAATAAGCGCTGATAACAAAATTTATGGAGAAAAATTATGTCAGGTGTACTGAATGATGAGCTGATATATGAAATACTGTCCGCAGTTGAGGAGATACCTGAGGGTAAAGTCGCTTCATACGGTCAGATAGCACGCCTTATCGGTCGAGAGAAAAATTCACGTCTTGTGGGCAAGGTGCTGAGCATGGCGGAATATTACGGAAAATATCCCTGCCACAGAGTCGTTAACAGCGCAGGCAGACTTGCTCCGGGTTTTGATGAGCAGCATTCATTGCTTGAAAACGAGGGCGTGGAATTTAAGGAAAACGGCTGTGTGGATATGAAAAAATACGGTTAGAACGGTGAATAACATGGAATATACATATCATTATAACTCCCCGCTTGGCGGCATTACGCTGGCAGGCTGTGAAGATGGTCTTACGGGGCTTTGGTTTGACGGACAGAAATATTTTGCAGCAACTCTTTCCAAACAGCATGAGGAAAAGCATATTCCTGTGTTTGACGAAGCGATAAGGTGGCTGGATATTTATTTTGGCGGCAAAGAGTCTGATTTTACCCCGCCGCTCAAATTATCGGGAACGCCTTTCCGCAGGGCAGTCTGGGATATCCTGCTGACTATCCCCTACGGTCATACCATGACATACGGTGAGATATCCGATATCATGGCAAAGCAAAAGTGTGTTTCCAAAATGTCGGCTCAGGCGGTGGGAGGCGCTGTGGGACATAATCCTGTTACGCTTATCGTGCCTTGCCACAGAGTAGTTGGCGCAGGCGGAAATCTTACGGGATATGCAGGCGGAACAGATAAAAAGCTCAGGCTTCTTAAGCTGGAGGGTGCAGATATCTCATCGCTGTATATCCCTGCTAAAGGAACTGCACTGTAAGATTTTTTGTTTTTTTTATAAAAAAGGTTGACTTTGCTTCTATTTTATGGTAAAATTAACGTGTTTTAGTTTTTTTATAAAAAATACTTAATTTGCTGAATTTAGGAGCTGATATAATGATCTGGGCAAAGGAAGAAACTCTTTCTCGTGAAGAGATCGAAGCTATACAGCTTGAAAAGCTGAAAAAGGTCGTTTCAACGGTATATGAAAAGGTTGCGCCTTACCGTGCAAAAATGGACGAAGCAGGCATCAAGCCTGAGGACGTTAAAAGCCTCAATGACCTGAAGCGTCTCCCATTCACAACCAAGCAGGATATGCGTGACAACTATCCTTTCGGTCTTTTTGCTGTGGATAAGAGCCAGCTTGCAAGAATACACGCATCATCGGGAACTACAGGCAAGCCAACTGTTGTAGGATATACTAAAAAGGATCTGGAAACGTGGGCTGAATGTGTTGCAAGGCTTGCGGTGGCAGGCGGTGCGGAGAGCAGCGATGTTTGTCAGATATGCTTCGGATACGGTATGTTCACAGGTGCGCTGGGCTTACATAACGGCCTTGAAAGAATAGGTGCCTGCATTATCCCCTCTTCCACAGGCAACACCGAAAAGCAGATAATGTACATGAAGGATTACGGTACAACTCTGCTGGTTGCAACACCTTCCTATGCTCTCCGTATCGGCGAGGTGGCTACTCAGATGGGTCTTAACCCCAAAACTGACCTGAAGCTCAAAACAGCTCTTGTTGGAAGCGAGCTGCTTACCGAAGCTATGAGAGATGAGATGCACAAGCTTTACGGCGATAATCTTACCATTACACAGAACTATGGCATGAGCGAGCTTATTGGCCCAGGTGTTTCGGGCGAATGTACCGAGCTTTGCGGAATGCACATCAATGAAGATCATTTCCTTGCCGAGATAATCGACCCCGAAACAGGCGAAGTTCTCCCCGCAGGCGAAAAGGGCGAGCTGGTCGTTACCTGCCTCTCCAAGGAAGCTCTGCCGCTTATCAGATACCGCACAAGAGATATTACCCGTCTTATGTACGAGCCTTGCAAGTGCGGAAGAACCACTGCAAGAATGGAAAATCTCAGCGGAAGAACAGATGATATGCTCAAGATCAGGGGCGTAAACGTATTTCCCAGCCAGATCGAAGAGGTCCTGCTCAAGACTGAGGAAATAGGTCCTCATTACGAGATAATCGTTGACAGAAAGAATCACTCGGATATTCTTACTATCAGAGTAGAACTTGCTCCCGATAAGATGACCGACGATTATGCAGAGCTTGAAAGGATACGCCTGAAGCTCAAGTCAGCTCTTCGTGTAATGCTTGGTCTTGACGCTGTTATCCAGCTGGAATCTCCCAACACTCTCAAGCGCTTTGAGGGCAAGGCAAAGCGTGTGACCGATAACAGAAAAGGTCAGAACTGATCTTATGAAAGGAATTGAGTGCAAATGAAACAGCTTACGGTTTTTATTGAAAACAGACTGGGCAGGCTTGAGGAAGTCACCGAAACACTGTCCGCAGCAAATATCAATATTATATGTATCAGCCTTTCTGACACAGGTGAGTACGGAATGCTCAGAATGATAGTTTCACAGCCTGCCGCAGCGGTGGATGCTCTGGCAGCATCAGGCTTCTCAGCAGTGCTTGGTGATGTTATAGCTGTTAAGCTCCCCCATCATTTCGGCGCACTGAAAGGGCTCAGTGGTCAGCTTTCCGAAAACGGCATAGATATCAAGTATATGTATGCGCTTACATCAGGCGAAAATGCTGCTATAGTTATCAAAACGTCTGACAATGACAAGGCAGAAGCTGTCCTGTCGGGTGAGCACGAGCTTTTAAGCGCTGTTGACGTTTATAATATGTGATCTGATCTATCATTATTTCGGGGATATTCCTCACAATATCCCCGAAAAATTATACCATATGCACTTTAATGATTTAAAGTCAAGCAAATTTAAAGTATGTATGATTTAAAGCTATTATGCAATAAAATAAAAGGAAAATGAAAGGATTGTTTTTATGGTTCTTTGGGGTACACTGATCGCTTACCTGGCGATAATGGTAGGCATAGGCATTTACTGCCGTAAAAAGACTTCCAACGTGGATGATTTTGTTCTTGGAGGAAGAAGCATCGGCCCTTGGTTCACAGCATTTGCATACGGAACTTCTTATTTCTCGGCGGTAGTTTTTGTTGGCTATGCGGGACAGTTCGGCTGGGAATACGGTCTGGCATCCACATGGATAGGTCTGGGAAATGCGTTCATCGGCTCACTTCTTGCGTGGTTCCTGCTTGGAAAGCGCACAAGAATAATGTCTAAATATTTGCAGACATCTACCATGCCCGAGTTCTTTGAAAAGCGATATCTGTCAAAGCCGCTGAAGCTTTCCTCGGCGATAATCATTTTTATTTTCCTTATCCCCTACACAGCTTCCGTTTATAACGGTCTGTCACGTCTTTTTGAAACAGCTTTCCATATACCCTATTCCGCCTGTATCGTGGCGATGGCGCTGTTCACCGCAATATACGTAATTCTCGGTGGATATCATGCTACTGCACTTAATGATTTCGTTCAGGGAATCATCATGCTCATAGGCATTGCATCTGTAGTCGTATGCGTTCTGGCTCACAAGGGCGGACTTACAGAAGCTGTCAGCTCCCTTTCACAGATACCCGACAACAGCGGAAACACAGGTACATACACTTCCCTTTTCGGCCCTGACCCCATTAACCTTTTCGGAGTAGTAATTCTTACCTCTCTCGGAACATGGGGACTTCCTCAGATGGTACAGAAGTTCTACGCTATCAAGGACGATGCTGCAATTAAGCGTGGAAGCATTATCTCCACCATTTTTGCCATTGTCGTAGCAGGCGGCTCATATTTTCTCGGCGGCTTCGGACGCATTTATTCCACCACCGACCCTGCGGATACCACCAAGAATTTCGTAAGCACCTCTGCCGCAGGTAAACTCCAGTATGACACTATTATTCCCGCAATGATGACAGAGGCTCTTCCCGAGCTGCTGTTTGGAATACTTATCGTGCTGGTGCTTTCCGCATCTATGTCAACTCTTTCATCTCTGGTGCTTACATCAAGCTCCACTATGACCATTGATATGATAAAGCCTTACAAAAAGGATATGACCGACAAGCAGCAGATACTTGTGATAAGAGTATTCATCGTTTTGTTCCTTGCACTTTCCGTAATTCTTGCCATGAACAAGAACGCATACATTTCCACGCTGATGTCAATTTCATGGGGTGCGCTGGCAGGTGCGTTCCTTGCGCCTTTCCTTTGGGGACTTTTCTCTAAGAAGATATCCCGCACAGCAGTTGGCGTGTGCTTCGTATGGGGCGTTGGTGTGACAGTGCTGCATACAGTTATGTTCAGCATGGGCTGGTTCCCCGGACTTGTTGAGAGTGTAAAGGCAATGGGCTGGAAGCTGAACATTATGTCTCCCCTTAACTGCGGTTCATTTACAATGCTTTCATCGCTTATCATCTGCCCTCTGATAAGTAAATTTACCATGAAAAAGGACGGCAGCGACCTTGCGGCAGGTGAAAGCGCATTCAAGTGCTATGCAGAGAAAAATTGATATTTACAAACTCTAATATATAAGAAAAAGCAGCTCGAAAGGGCTGCTTTTTTATGCTGTTATGATTCGTTTACTAATTTTCCCGTGATATGTTCTGGAATAAGCTTCAGACAAAGCACATTCGGCCCTGAGAATTTCAGCTCATGCTTGATATAGCTCTCATCATCAGTGAATTTATAACACAGTTTTCTGCATATTTTCTTAGCAAGGTCAGGGTCGGTCACAGGACGGATCCTGCCGAAAACAATAACGCTTCTGATATTAAGCGCCCATTCCCATTCTTTCCTGAATCCGCTGTCATATACGCAGAATGATGTCTTGTCGCATTTCATTATTGAATCTATTCAGCATATTGTTGATCTCATCAATAATCGTCCCCGTAAACGCCTTGGTTTTCGTACTCCCCTCGAAGTGCTTTATAAATTTTTTCGTTGATTTTGTTGCACTTGACTTGACAATCTATCTTTTGATATGGTATAATGCCTTTAACAGCAGATTGAATATGTCTGCTCGACAAATCGGAATTTGAGGAGGTATTCATATGAAGAGAGCATTGCTTTTTATTTTCATGACGGTTTGTGTATTAGGAATGTCCGCCTGTAGCAGCAAAGACGCCATGCCAGAAACATCAGATTCTGCCAGCAATCCGGTTCAGAATACAGATATCAGTAATCTGAATGGAGGAAAAATCTGGTCTGAACAAGATATTGTGTCTATGTTCTCTCTTGTGCAAGAAACAGATTGGGAATACATAGACTGTGTTTTAATTCCAGATCATGCCAGTGACCGTGTTGGTGCAGTACTCTTCCGGAACGATAAGGAGCAATCAAGCAATGTTGCGTTCTTTGATGCAGACGGATACTTTCAACAGTATGGCACATATGCAAGAATGTCTGACGAACCTGATTTTCAGTATCTCGGAGGTGGTGCGGTAACATTTAAGCTGGAAACAGAAGATGGTATAATCTATAACTACACGATCACAATCTCGATCGATGGCAGTAATGTGAATTTTAAAGCGGAAGATGATTTGCCAAAATAAATTCCAATTTATCGAGCAGTTCAAAATCACAGCACTCACAACGGGTACTGTGATTTTTTTCGGTTGTGATTTTTGAAATGTGTCTCACGTTATGACATAATACGACGGCACAACCGCTTAATTGCCAGAAATCATAAAAATTGTCGCTGTCAAGGTTGTCTTCGACATTCATTTTAACCTTGACAGCGACATTTTTTATGATATAATGACAGAGCGGCTATGACATCTTTCGACATTTACACAGTTAAAGAATCGGACTCTAATTACTCCCACTCAATAGTTGCGGGGGGCTTTGTGGTAACATCATACACAACTCTGTTGATGCTCTTTACTTCGTTTACGATCCTTGCAGCGGCAGTCTCAAGAACCTCGTAAGGGATCTTAGCAAAGTCAGCAGTCATAAAGTCGGTAGTGGTAACAGCTCTCAGCGCAAGAGTGTAGTCGTATGTTCTACCGTCACCCATAACGCCTACGGAGCGCATATTGGTGAGCACTGCAAAATACTGATTTATGCTCTTGTCAAGACCTGCCTTGGCAATCTCCTCACGGAAGATAAAGTCAGCGTCCTGGAGAATAGAAAGCTTTTCATCAGTTATCTCGCCGATGATTCTGATAGCAAGACCGGGGCCGGGGAAGGGCTGACGGTCAACGAGAACATCGGAAAGACCAAGCTCACGGCCAAGAGCACGAACCTCGTCCTTGAAAAGAAGTCTGAGAGGCTCGATGATCTCCTTGAAATCAACATAATCAGGCAGTCCGCCTACGTTGTGGTGAGACTTGATAACGGCAGCATCGCCTGCGCCGCTTTCGATGATATCAGGATATATTGTGCCCTGAACGAGGAAATCCACCTTGCCGATCTTCTTTGCCTCAGCCTCGAATACTCGGATAAACTCCTCACCAATAAGCTTTCTCTTGGTCTCTGGGTCTGATACACCGTTCAGCTTTGCCATGAAGCGATCCTTGGCATTAACTCTTACAAAATTGATGCCCCAGCCTGCGAAAGCAGCCTCTACCTCGTCACCCTCATTCTTTCTCATAAAGCCGTGGTCAACGAAAATGCAGGTGAGCTTGTCCCCTACAGCCTTTGCAAGAAGAGCTGCTGCAACGGAGCTGTCAACGCCGCCTGAAAGTGCCAGAAGCACCTTGCCGTCGCCAACCTTTTCACGGATATCCTTTATAGCGGTCTGAGCATAGTTGCCCATGGTCCAGTCGCCTGTGCAGCCGCATACATTTTTAAGGAAGCTGTCAATCATCTTTACACCGTACTGAGTGTGGTTAACTTCGGGGTGGAACTGAACGGCATAAAGCTTCTTTTCCTTGTTTTCCATAGCGGCAACGGGACAGTTCTCAGTGTGAGCAACTGCTCTGAAGCCTGCGGGAAGCTCAGAAACATAGTCGGTATGGCTCATCCATGAAACAGCCTTTTCGGGCATACCGTCAACGCCGCCGAAAAGTACGCAGGACTTGTCATATTCAGTCTCGGTCTTGCCGTATTCAGAGGTTATGCAGGTAGATACCTTTCCGCCGAGAACGTGCGCCATGAGTTGGCAGCCGTAGCAGATACCGAGAACGGGAATGCCAAGGTCAAAGATCTCCTTTCCGATAGTGGGAGAGCTTTCAAGATAAACGCTGTTGGGACCGCCTGTGAAGATGATACCTACAGGATTCATCGCTTTGATCTGTTCGAGGGGAGTTTTATAGGATTTGACTTCGCAGTACACGCCGCACTCACGCACACGTCTGGCGATAAGCTGATTGTACTGACCGCCGAAGTCGAGAACAATTACCATCTGATGGGACATTGGCAATACCTCATTTCACAAATAATAGAAAATAGTTATCTATAATAATTATCTCATATATTTAACTTTTCTGCAAGCATCATTTTTATTAAAAAAGTTAACTTTTATCGCATAATACTATTTAATTTTACCAAATTGGTTATCTTATGCTGTCGGATATAAGGGAGCGCACCGAGTTTTTATAGATTATCCTGCCGCCCACAGGCATTCTGCCGATATTATAGGACGGATTTTCGATTTTTTTCAGGATAGTATCTACTGCCAGCGAGGACATCTGCTCCGTGTTTACTTCGATAGTGGTTATCTTAGGCTCGGACATATCCGAATACATTGAGTTATCAAAGCCAGTTACCGAAATATCCTGCGGCACACGATAGCCCTCACGGTTGAGCTGCTTTATAAGCTCATATGCCGTGCCGTCGCAGTTGCACACAAACGCCGTTGGCATATCCACAGGCAGACGGATCGGGACCATCAGTCCGTCATCACCACGGTCATCAAGGACGTAATTTGAGCTTACGTGTATCCCGTGCTCCATAAGCGACTTCACATAACCTAAGTATCTGTCCTGAATGGAGCTGGTAGCTTTTACCGAGCCAACAAAAGCAAGCTTTCTGTGGCCTATGTTTATAAGATAGTTGGTAATATCGTAAGAAGCATAAAAGCTGTCGCTTATGATGCAGTCGATATCCTTTCTGTCGTCATAGAAATCCAGAAATACCACAGGAAAATTCTTTGAGGTTATCAGCTCGATATATGCCTTTGACATCTGACCCAGAATTATTGCTCCGTCTGTTCTGCCTGGGGTCAACAGCTCGGGATATATGAGATTTTCCTCGTCGGAAGATGATATGGTATGAAAAAATGCGTATCGTCCCCTGCTCTGGAGCAGGGATGATATGTGCTTATAATATTTTAGATAAAAGGAGTCAGCGTCAATGAACCTTGTGGAAGC
Organism: Huintestinicola butyrica; assembly: GCF_025567215.1. NCBI lineage: Bacteria > Bacillati > Bacillota > Clostridia > Eubacteriales > Oscillospiraceae > Huintestinicola > Huintestinicola butyrica. Next base: position 28,562 of record NZ_JAOQKB010000011.1, on the reverse strand, counting down.
AAGCACGCAGATATTTCCCGTAAGCTCGCCCTGAACAGATTTACGGCGTGGGTTATATACATAGTTCAGTTCCTCGGCTGTGCGGCAGACCTTTGCACGCATAGCCTCGCTGACGCCGCTTTTTCCGCTTAGCGCTTTGGAGACCGCAACAACGCTTATCCCCAGCCTGTCGGCTATATCCTGCATCTTGACTTCCTTTTGCATTGCTGCCCCTCCTTTATAAGCTATGTATCAATTATACTATAATTCGTCCGAAAAATCAACCGTACAAATAAAAATCGCTCAGATATACACCTCAGGGAAACGGTGCATATCTGAGCCTATGTTCTAAGTTATTTATGTTAATGTTTGTCAGAGCTTATCAGCAGTTGCCGCCGAAGCAAGACTTGATGAAGTCCATGAAGCAGTTGATGTTTCCAAAGTTAAAACTGCACATTCTTGATTATCTCCTTTCATTTATTTCCGACGGGTCAGCGCTCTACCCTTTCGGATTGATTTAATTATAACATGAAAACGGAGTTTATTCAAGCTGTAAATGCAGGCAGAAAGCTATACAGAATATGGCAGTGAAAATATAAGAACCCGTCTTCACAAGCATATGCGCACGTCTTTTCGGCAAATTTTGCCGCAGACTGCGTTAAAAATCCTTGCCGGGCGAAAGCCCGCCTGCGGATTTTTGCCTACTCTGCAACAAAATTATGCTCGAAAATCCGCACACATTTCTTATGAAGACAGGTTCTAAAAATGCGGCAGCCTTTTCAAGACTGCCGCAAATATTATTATACTCTTACAATAGATGGCTTGAGAACTCTGCCGTTTTTCAGGTTCTTGTAGCCGTAAAGAACAACTTCCTTGATAGGACCTTCAACAGTTGCCTTCTTCTTGTCAAAGAATGCAGCCTTGCGCTCTTCTCTGGTCATTATCTTGGTGTGCTGATCCTCATCAAATGCGTCACCGGGCTTGGTGTCAAGCAGTGCGTACAGAGGTGAAGGATAGCTGCTGTTGTGGAAATCCAGGAAGTAAGCGAATATCTCGTTGAGAGTTCCTACATCGGAGAAATCCTCTGCATTTATCTTCTGCTGAGTGTATTCCCAAAGAGCCTGGATATGACCCCACTGAGCGCCGCTGGAGAGGAAGCTTCTTACATTAAGATCCTCATTGAATACGTCCTTGAGGCCTTCCTTGGTAGCGGGAGTAAGGTTCTGGTACTTTTCAAATACCTGTGTAAGGTCGCCGAAAGTGAGGTTGTATGCGTCGATATCCTTTTTAAGCTCATTGACTTCGTTGGTCTTCTGAGTGATCTCTGCATTGCATTCAAGAATGCGGTTGGAAAGATCCTCGGCGTGATTCTTGAGGGACTCTGCATACTTGCCTATCTCATCGATCTGAGTATTCTTTGTATTGATAGCTTCGCTGTACTGCTCTGTTTTAGCTGCAAGCTCGCTGTTCTGGGAGCTGAGAGCTGTTATCTGCTCATTGAGGGAGCTGATGGTGTTATCTCTCTCGGCAAGAATATTTCTTGCGTTCTCCACTTCCTCAGCATATGCGTTTGCGGTTTCTGCATACTCGTTTATCTTCTGGCGGAGAATGAGCATACCCTGGAGCTGAGTGTTCATAGAAGTGATAGTGCTGTCCTTCTGAGTGATGGATTCATGTGCTTCTGCAAGCTTGGCTTCAGTATCCTTAAGCTTTGCAGCACTTGCTTCGATCTCGGATTTGTATGTATCAACTTCGCCGCTGAGCTTTTCGTACTTGCTCTTTTCGGCAGCCAGATCAGCTGTGAGAGCAGCTACCTTAGCATTAAGCTCTGCATTTTTTGCATCGGCATTGCTGTTAAGCTCAGCAATGGTCTTATCCTTGCTGCTGATCTCTGCTTTTGCCTTTTCGATATCAGCGGTAAAGTCTGTGATCTTGGCTTCAAGCTCGGATATCTTCTTTTCAAGCTCTGCGTTTTTGTTTTCAATTTCTGCCTTTGCGGATGCGGCATTCTTTTCAGCCTCAGCCAGCTGTGCGGCAGCCTCTTCATTTTCCTTTTTAAGGCGCTCGATCTCTGCGCTGTCATTCTGAGCCTTCTGCTTGTCAGCTTCGTTCTGAGCCTTGACAGTTTCAAACTCAGATGTAACGGCAGCAAGCTTTTCATTAAGTCTGCCGATCTCGGAATCCTTCTCGGAGCCTGTGGATTCGAGCTGTTTTCTCATATCATCGGCAGCGGAGCTGCTTGCTGTAAGCTGAGCCTTGAGATAATTTTCGGAAGCGGTAAGCTCTGCAATGCGTTTGTCCTTTTCGCCTGCTTCATTCCTGAGAGAATCAACTTCATTGGTAAGTCTTGCGATCCTGTCGGATGCGATTTTAGCGCTGTCACTTTCGGAAGAGGTGAGCTTGGCGATATTTTCGGTAAGCTCTGCGATGCGCTTATCTTTATTTTCAGATTCAAGCTTAACGGCAGCCGATGTACCTGACAAATCATTAAATTCAGAAAGCAGACTGCTGTACTTTTCTTCTGCTTCCTTGGAGGACTTTGCAAGCTTTTCCTCCAGCTCTTTTACAAGATTTTCGTAGCGTTCGATTTCCGCTGCCACACCGTCATCACTTAAAAGCTTTAAAAATTGGCTCTTAATGTTGTCATCTCTGAGACTATCCAGCAGCATTTTCTGAAACTCTGCAAAATCCATCTGCACACAACCACCGTTCTGTATATTTATTTTATTACCAGGATAAATTACAATAATTTTCCTGATCCCACTTGATAATCATAACATATTTTCACTATTTTGTCAAATCCATTTTTGTAGAAAATGTGCAGATATTTTTGTAATATAATACATACTGTGAATAAAGTATAGCGATATAGCTATAAAAATTGCTCCCGAACATATGCACGGAAGCAATTTTGATTTGGTTATTCAGATGACGATACCTCGATACCGTCCTTCTTTGCGGATATCCTTATAGTCTTTACAGGCTTGCTTGCGCTTTCGACGATAATATCAGCTATCTTATCCTCGATCTCGGAGCGGATAACGCTTCTGATATCTCTTGCACCAAACTTCTTGCCGTATGCCTTTTCGGCAATGGCAGCCGGAACACGCTTGTCATATTTAAGCTCAATGCCCTTTTCTGACAGAGGATCCTTCATTTCGGTAAGCATAAGACCTGCTATTTCAGCGTAGCTTTCCTTTGAGAGAGGATCAAACACGACTATCTCGTCAACACGGCCCAGAAATTCGGGGCGCAGGAACTCGGACAGAGCCTTCATTGCCTTTTCACGGGAAATATCGCCCTCTGTCTTGTTAAAGCCCAGACCTGTTGTCTTGTCAGAGCTGCCTGCATTGGAGGTCATGCAGATTATGGTGTTCTCAAAGTTTATAGATCTGCCCTGAGCGTCCTTTACATGACCCTCGTCCAAAATCTGGAGCAGCAGGTTCATGATATCGGGGTGAGCCTTCTCGATCTCATCAAAAAGGATAACGGAATAAGGGTGCCTGCGAACCTTTTCGGTAAGCTCGCCTGCATCGTCATAGCCCACATATCCCGGAGGTGAACCGATAAGGCTGGAAACGGAGAATTTTTCCATATACTCGGTCATATCAAGGCGGATAAGCGTGTCAGTTCCGTTGAACAGTTCATCGTTGATAACCTTTACAAGCTCGGTCTTTCCTACACCTGTGGGGCCAACAAAAATGAATGAAGCGGGACGTCTGCGCTTTGTGAGCTGAACTCTTGAACGCTTTATAGCTTCGCATACAAGGTCAACGGCCTTATCCTGACCGATTATGCGCTTTTTCATCTCACTGTTAAGTGCGGCAAGCTTTTTGAACTCGGTCTCTTCAATCTTGTTTGCTGGGATACCTGTCCAAAGCTCAATTACCTTTGCAAGGTCGGAATCCTCAACATTGATATTTTCAATTTTCTTGTCCAGATCGTCAAGCTCGTTCTTCTCACGGATAAGGAGAGATTTCTTTTCGGCAAGCGCCTCAAAATCAGGCTCGTCGCCGTCCTCTATAGTCTTTATCTCTTTTTCCAGGTCAGATACCTTTTTCTTCATATCATGCTCGTTGGAAAGCTCAATGCTTCTGATGCTGCGGTTTGCGCAGGCCTCGTCCAGCAGGTCGATAGCCTTGTCGGGAAGATATCTGTCGTTGATGTACCTTTCGGATAAAACAGCACACATTCTGAGCAGCTCATCGCTGATCTTCACTCTGTGGTGCTCTTCATAATAGCCCTTTATGCCCTTGAGCACTTCAACTGTGTCCTCAATGGTAGGCTCGTTAACAGTTACAGGCTGGAAACGTCTTTCAAGTGCGCTGTCCTTTTCAATGTACTTTCTGTACTCTTTAAAGGTAGTAGCGCCTATTACCTGCAGCTCGCCACGGCTGAGAGCAGGCTTCAGGATATTGGCTGTGTTCATGGTCGAGCCTTCGCTGTCCCCTGCGCCAACGATATTGTGTATCTCGTCGATAAAGAGGATAATGTTGCCTTCTGTCTTTATCTCGTTGATAAGGCCTTTTATTCTGCCCTCAAACTGACCTCTGAACTGAGTTCCCGCAACGAGAGCAGTCAGGTCAAGGAGAAATACTTCCTTGTTGGTCAGCTGGAAAGGTACCTCCCCTGCTGCTATCTTCTGAGCAAGACCCTCTGCAATGGCAGTTTTGCCGACGCCGGGTTCACCGATAAGGCAGGGATTGTTTTTCTGCCTGCGGCAGAGTATCTGAATGGTGCGGGCGATCTCTTTGTCTCTTCCGATTATCCTGTCAAGCTTGCCTTCCTTTGCACGGGCGGTAAGGTCGGTGCAGAAAGAGTTAAGGAACTTTCTTTTCTTGTCCTTGCTTCCCTTGCCGTCGCCTTTGCCCACGCTGTCGGGAATATCGGCATCAGCGCCCTGACCGGGAGCCTCCTCGGCGGTCATGTTCTGCTCGTCCGTGGGCTTTGCCGCATTGAACAGTGCATTGAAAAAGTTGGGCAAGGAGTTTGTTCCGCCCATCTTGAACATATCGGAATCAATATTATCTGAAAGATCAGTCATAGCGTCAGCGTATTCTTCCAGCTGATCGTCTGTTATACCCATCTGATCCATATATTCTTTTATCTGCGGGATGTTCATTTTTCTTGCGCATACAAGGCATAAGCCCTCGCTATGCTTTTCGCCGCCCTGCATGGACTGAATGAACACCACAGCCTCACGTTTTTTACATCTGCTGCAACGCATTACTGCAATTCCATCCTTTCTGTACGAATAAACGCACATTAAATTTTAAGCTCTGTCATCAGATCATATATCCTGCCGAAAACGAGAGTATGGGAGAAAATATCTTCATTCATATACTCTGTTCCGCCTGTCCATCGCACGGCGAGGACAATAAGCATACAGCACGCCGCAATAACGGCAGCACCTGCCGCTGCGCCTGCCACCGCTCCCAATATGGAGTCGCAGGCCTTTATAGGCTGTAATTTCCTTACAACAAGCACCGCTCTTACAATGAGATGAAGCACCAGACTGCACAGTGCAAACACCACAGCCCATATTATCATTCCCAGAAAGCGTATGCAGGCAGGTCTTACAACGATCTGCTCCAGATAATCCGCAATGCCATTATATTCCGCATTTTCGGATCTTATACCCCAAAGTTCGGTGAATATCGCTTCCACAGCGTTTTCATCGGACAGCATATCCCTTACGTAAGCCTTATCGACCTTTATCCCGAGAGGCATTCGGCTGTTAAGCTCATCGGCTATAACATCGCCGTACTTTTCGGTTATAGCTTTTATTTTATCACTAATTTGCGGATTAGTCAATAGTGTTCGCAGGTCTATGCCCAAATAATTATACAATTTGGGGATACTTTCGGAAATAAGCTTTCCTCCGTCATCAATGATATCCCCTGCAAACTGCTTCATAAACTCATTGTCGCCGAAGCTTTCTTCTATTATCTCGTCTGCCAGCTCATTTGCCTTGTCACGTATCTCATCCTGTGCTTTGGTCTTAACGTCCTGCACAACCGTGTCGATGCGCTGCTGCACTTTGTCATGCAGATATCTGTCATACACATAGGTCGTTACCGACTGCGATGACAGAACAGACGCTATTGCAAAAGCGATAACAAAGCAAACACAGTTCAGAATTGTCCTGAGCACTCCCCTTTTATACCCCAGCCCTATACATACTATCATTATAAGCAGCAGGGCGATATCGTAAATATAAGCACTCATTAAAATTTATCATTCACGCATTTGATTTGCGTGGGTTCTCCTCTCCTGTGAGATTTTTGGCATTGCATCAGTCGGAATAATCTATCCTGTTTATAGTGTCGTAACCCATAAGGTAAATATATTTTCCGTTCCTGCACAAGTCATCATAAGTGTCCTCGAGGGCTATGCTGCCTGTGTTGAGACCGTTTGCTGTGTAAACATCTATTCCGTCTCCGCTTAAAATATATGCGCTGGAGCCGTCAACAAATACCTTTTCGGCATCATCGTCAAGAACAGTTGTTATGGGCGACGTGCAGTTGGAGCCGCTGAAGGTTATGAGAGCTGTGCGCCTCAGGTCGGAATTTATGGTAAGCACGCCCGTTATCTCGCCGTTTGAGTCATAGTCCTCGATGGTGTAGTCGTAGGAATATTGAGAAACTATATTTCCTTCGGAGTCAAAGCCTGCGGACATGGTGTCGCCTATCATGATTATGCCGCCGTCGGAAGTGAACCTTGTATCCAGCGCAAGAGCTGGAATGCCGTCGCTGACCCACTTGGGGTCTGTGTCGGAAAAATCAAAGCGTATCATTTTTGAAACTAGCTGGCCGTTTTCTGCCGTGAGAACTGTTACGATGCAGCCTGCGCTGTTGTTGGTAAAGGTAACATTGATAATACGGCTGTCATAGCTGTAGTATGTGAAAATAGGCTCGCCGTTTGCGTTGTAAATTTTCAGCATTGCCAGAAATTTATCCGACTTTGTTACCACAGCCGCATAGTCTGAGCTTGAAAGCTTTGCGATATAGATAATATCATCGGCAGTTTTTTCATAAATTGTCTTGTACTTGCTTTCAAGGCTGAAATCACGTCCGCCTTCGTCATAGATGAGAGCCTTGCTGCCTGATACGCACAGCAGAGGATTTGCATAGGTGTGCTGCCTTTCGTTCATCACCTTTCCGTCACTGCTGTAGATATGGAACTGTGAGTCATCTAGCACGGCAATGCAGTTGTCGATGCTCATAAGCTGGTAGCCCAGACCGCCCTCGACCTTTATGGGGAATTTTCCCTCTGCAAGCTCTGCGGAGGAGGCTTCGGGCTGAACTGTCTCGGGGATAGTGGTCAGCACGCCGTTAAGGTACGGGTACCACATATCCTTGGTGAATACCGCCACAAGTGCAGCACCGCAGATAAGCAGCACAATGAATATTTTAATGATGAGATTTCTTGTTTTCTTAGCCTGACGCTTTTTTCTCAGCTCCGAAATATCGGTGACTGCCATATTCCCTCTCCTTTCAGTAAAAGACCTTGTTAAGATATAAGCCGTATGGTTTTGCGGTGAAGCCCGCCAGATTGCGGTCACGGCTTGCGATTATCCTGTCGATATCATCAGGCTTGAGTCTGCCCTCATTCACGTAGATAAGTGTGCCTACGATTATGCGCACCATATTGTAAAGAAAACCGTCTCCTCTTACGGTCACGGTAACGATTTCGCACTCACGTGATACATCGCATTTTGTCACCGTTCTTACGGAATTTTCCTTTATGCCCAGCGCTCCGCAGAAGCACAGAAAATCATGTGTGCCTACTATTCTCTCGGCAGCGGCGTTCATGATGTCTGTGTCCATAGGATAGGGATAATGAAAAGCCAGATCGTATAAAAATGGGTCACGTACTTTTCTGTTCAGTATCTTATAGATATATTCCTTGCCCGTGCAGGAATAGCGTGCATGAAAATCAGCGGGAGCTTCCTCACAGTCCAGCACGGAAATATCATCGGGAAGCAGGCTGTTCATTCCACGGATAATGTTTTCGCACGGGATAGAATGTTCTGTATTAAATGAGAAATAGTATTCATTCGCATGAACTCCCGTGTCTGTTCTGGAGCAGCCGTTTACCGATACAGGAGCAGCCGTGAGACGGGATAAAACGCCTTCTACCACATTCTGCACCGCAACGGAATTTTCCTGCCGCTGAAAACCGTGGTATGCTGTGCCTCTGTAGGCTATCTTTACTTTGATATTGCGTTTGTCAGCCATAAGCACCTCACAGAATGACCCTGCCCATATTTATGAGAAGCACTCCGCCGAGGAAAAGCATGGTCACAGACAGAGCCGCATAATCCTTTCCGCCCGATACCAGTGTTTTGAGCTTTGTTCTGCCCTCACCGCCGTTATAGCAGCGGCATTCCATAGCAAGAGCAAGCTCCTCCGCACGCCTGAATGACGATACAAAAAGCGGGATAAGTATAGGCACAAGAGCCTTTGCCCTCTGGATAACTGTTCCGCTGTCCATATCCGCTCCCCTTGCTTTCTGGGCGGAGATTATTTTGTCAGTCTCCTCAATAAGTGTGGGGATAAACCGCAGAGCTATTGTCATCATCATAGCAAGCTCATGGGTGGGAAATTTCAGCTTTGAAAGAGGCTTCAGTATCTGCTCGATAGCGTCTGTCAGCACAATGGGAGACGTGGTATAGGTGAGCAGTGAGGAGCCGCAGATAAGGGCTATGAGCCTTATTATCATGTATCCCGATGTGATAAGTCCGTTATCGGTTATCCTTATGCCGAATATCTTGAATACGGTAACGCCGTCAATAAAGAAGATATTCAGCACTGAGGTGAATATGATGATTGGGATAATAGGCTTCATGCTCTTTACAATAAGTTTGAGTGAGAGCTTTGAAGCTGCGAATGCAATAACAAAGAACAGCAGAGATAAAAACAGACCTGCAAAATTATCCGCCGTGAATATCATTACGATAAAGAGAGCGGTTATCAGTATCTTGAAGCGGGCATCAAGCTTGTGCACAAAGGAGTTACCGGGAAAATACTGACCGATGGTAATGTCTTTAAGCATTGCCCTCACCTGCCTTTCCCTTTGCCGCAAGGTATTCGTTTATAGTTTTCATGGCAAATTCAATGGTGTAAACGTCGCCCCTTATGTCGATCCCTCTGCTTCTGAGCATAGAGAAGACCTTCGTGATCTGGGGCACAGAAAGACCGATGGCTGCGATTTCGTCAGCCCGTGCAAATACCGCAGGGGGCGTGTCATAGCAGAATACTTCGCCCTTGTTCATAACAAGTATCTTCTGAGCAAATCTTGCCACGTCCTCCATGCTGTGGGAAACAAGCAGCACCGTGGAGCCTGTTTCCTCGTGATAATGCTTTATCTGACCCAGTATCATCTCACGGCCTCTCGGGTCAAGACCTGCCGTTGGCTCGTCCAGAATGAGCACCTTGGGTCGCATTGCCATAACGCCTGCAATGGCAACTCTTCTCTTCTGGCCGCCGGAAAGCTCAAAAGGAGACTTGTTCAGCAGGCTGTCATCAATGCCAACCAGCTTCGCAGTCTCTCTTACACGCTTGTCAATCTCGCCCTCGTCAAGCCCCATATTTGTAGGGCCGAAAGCGATATCCTTATAAACAGTTTCTTCAAATATCTGGTATTCGGGATACTGAAAAACCAGACCTACCTTAAAACGAACATCACGGAGCTTGATATCCTTGTCATGAATGTCAGCTCCGTCAATGAATATTTTTCCCGAAGTGGGCTTTATCAGACCGTTAAGGTGCTGGATAAGGGTAGATTTACCCGAGCCTGTGTGGCCGATGATGCCCACAAGCTCTCCTTCTTCGATTTCGATATTAACATCTTTCACCGCAGTCTTTTCAAAGGGCGTCCCCTGACTGTAGGTGTAAGTGAGATTTTCGGTTCTAATTACAGACATCTGTTATCCTCCAGGCGGATACATTTCCTTGCGGATAATGTTCCTGATAAATTGGTCGGTTATGCGCCGACAGAGAGCTTTTTGCTAATCCGTGCAGCATTCACGATGCTGACCACGGGAAGAAGTGAAAGAAATATATAAAGTGCAGCCTTTTTCTTTGTTATGCTGCCGTTTTCAACCAGCTTTTTCACCTGCGCCGACATGAAAACAGCCGACATCACCTGAAATACTATAAGTGCTGTTCCGCTGACACCTGCCGCAAGTACCATGGGCAGAGACGACATTATGGTGTGAAAGCCCACGATCAACACCCACATTGGGAACAGAACAGCCATTACGATAAAGCCTATGCCGAATGTAAGGCAGCCGATAAGTATTGTGGCAGCAATAAGTTTAAGACTGCTTACAGCCGCAAAGCTGAATGCGCTCACCGCCGCTATGGCAGCAAAAACAGAAAATGCAGCGGTACATACAGCGCCGAGGGCCGTTGATGTTTTTGACCACACAGACAGGCAGTGTATATCATCGTCAGGTGAGCCGAACATCTGCTGCTCCTTTGTTTTGCCGTTGTGAAGGGCAAGTCTTACGCAACCGATAACGGAGAGAACAGCGGGCAGTATGGAAAGGATACACATTCCCGCAAATGCAAGGATATCCTTGAACTTGCTCTCCCAGAAATATCCGTACTCGTCTATGGAGTCAAATATATCTATTTCGCTTTTCCATCTGAATGAGCAAATACAAAGAATAATTGTCAGGAGCATAGGCACTGCCAGATATATAACTCCAGTGCCCTCTGCCTGCCTGTTTATTTTTCCCGCACAGTCCATACAGAAAAATATTACCAGCGCTATGGTAACAATTAAAATTACTGCAAATCCCATAATTTTTCCCCCTTGCTCCTGTCTCAGTTATTGCGAAGTGATCTTATGCAGATGATGCAAAGTGCTATAAGAGCGATGATGTTTATTGCGGGGACAAGCATAAGGATAAGGAATATCACGCATTTAAGAAGCGAGAAAACACCTTTTCCCAGAAGCTTTATAAGCATTCCCAGTCCGCACAGAACGCAGATTATAGCCGCAATGCAGAAGAACAGCAGTACCCCTACGCCCGAAAGCATTGAAACTATTGTAACACCTGCAACTATAAGCAGGATAATACCTGTAAGAAGTGAAAGCAATACCATAAATCATTCCTCATTTCGATCAAATTTTGTCTGATGATCTCACTCATCGGTACAAATATAACATACTACTCTTAAATAACAGCAGTAACATTGATTAAAATGAGATTAAAACTTTCATTTATCTGTTTGCTGAAAGCAATGAATACAGGTAATCTGCGCACTCTTCCTCGTTGATGATGTGAGTATCGGCACCCTCAAAACCGCTGTGATCCATCAGGTACATGAGTTGCGTCACCTGTGGAACGTCAAGTCCCACCTCTCTCAGCATATCCACATGAGAGAACACCTCGGAGGGCGTATCGTCAAGTATTATCTTGCCCTTGTCCATTACAACGACTCTTTCTGCCTGAGCAGCCTCGTCCATATAATGGGTTATGAGTATGATGGTTATACCGTTTTCACGGTTGAGCCTGCGAATGGTCTTCATGACCTCTCGTCTGCCCGCAGGGTCAAGCATTGCTGTAGGCTCGTCCAGAACGATGCAGTCGGGGCGCATTGCGATTATTCCCGCAATGGCAACACGCTGCTTCTGACCGCCGGAAAGCTGTGACGGCGAATGCTCACGGTATTCGTACATTCCCACGGCTTTAAGAGCCTCATCTACACGGACTCTCATTTCAGCGGGAGGAACGCCCATATTTTCAAGAGCAAACGCCACGTCCTCCTCGACAACGGAAGCAACTATCTGATTGTCGGGGTTCTGGAAAACCATTCCGATGTGCTTTCTTATATCAAAAAGCCTGCTTTCGTCCGATGTGTCAAAGCCTGCCGCATACATTTTTCCGCCGCAGGGCAGAAGAATAGCGTTCATATGCTTTGCAAGGGTGGATTTTCCGCAGCCGTTGTGCCCCAGAATGACCGTAAAGCTTCCCTTTTTTATTTTAAGGTCAAGTCCGTCAAAAACGAGTATCTTATTTACCTGTGCCTGAGGCTCGTCATCGTCCGCAGGCTCGGAATAATAAAACGTTAGGTTTTCGGCAGAAATTATATCTTCCATAAAATATCCTTTCAAATATTTTCAGCTGTGAACATTGCGGTGGAGCCGCATGGCAGCGCATAGCTTCCCGTTTCCACAGGGAGACCTATCTCATCGGCGCTGACTTTGCCATTGTATCTGCTGCCCACGGTTTCACCGATAATGTAAGCCATTACCGAGGGAGAAAGCCCCGTAGTGTAGCTGTTGAGCAGGAAGAACAGCGGGTCATCGCTGAGAACGCCCACGCACAGATCCACCAGATTGTAAACGCAGTCCTCCAGCTTCCAGACCTCCTGATTGGGGCCTCTGCCATAGGAGGGAGGGTCCATTATAACAGCGTCATAGCGCCTGCCACGCTTTATTTCACGGGCAACGAATTTTTCGCAGTCATCAACTATCCAGCGTATGGGACGGTCGGAAAGTGCTGATGAAGCGGCGTTGTCCCTTGCCCACTGCACCATTCCCTTTGATGCGTCCACATGGCAGACGGAAGCGCCGGCAGCAGCGCAGGCAAGAGTAGCTCCGCCTGTGTATGCAAAGAGGTTGAGCACATTAACTTCCCTGCCTGACGCTATCCTTTCGGATATCATCTTTGCCATAAAGTCCCAGTTGACAGCCTGCTCGGGGAAAAGTCCCGTATGCTTGAAGCCTGTGGGGCGGATATTAAATGTGAGCTTCTGACCTGTGATAAGGTCATAGCCTATCTGCCATGACTCTGGCAGCCTGCGGGTGAACGACCACTGACCGCCGCCCTTTTCGGAGCGGTGATAATGACCGTCAGCCTTATCCCAGACAGGTGTTTTCTTTGCGGTCTTCCATATGACCTGAGGGTCGGGGCGCACAAGCGAGACCTTTCCCCAGTATTCCAGCTTTTCAGAGCAGGTACAGTCAACAAGGCGGTAATCATGCCATCTGTCGGCGCATCTCAATTCCAATTCCTCCCATGGTCATATTTCGGGGCAGCATCTGCGGATAACATCGGCTATCTCTACTGCCATTTCATTTATTGTTTCAAAGAGCTTTCCCTCTATCATAACTCTGATAAGCGGCTCTGTTCCGCTTTCGCGGACAAGTATCCTGCCGCTGCCGTCCAGCTCTTTCTCTTTATTTTCGATAATTTCCTCTATCTCGGGAATGTTTTTCCATGCTTCCTTCCATCTGGGGGATATCTTCACGTTTATCATTACCTGAGGATATCTCTCCATAAGCTCCGCAAGCTCGGAAAGTTTTTTGCCGCTGCGCTTCATGACCGAAAGCAGCTGTATCGCCGTAAGCTGACCGTCGCCAGTGGAGGCAAAGTCACGGAAAATAATGTGGCCCGACTGCTCGCCGCCAAGGGAATATCCCCCTGCAAGCATCTGTTCCAGTATGTATCTGTCGCCCACTTTGGTGGTTATCATCTTTATGCCGTTTTCCTTGGCAAAGAAGCTGAAGCCAATGTTTGTCATAACAGTGACCACGGCAGCATTGTCAGGCAGTCTGCCACGCTCGCTCATATCCTTTGCAAAAATGGCAATGAGCTTGTCGCCGTCAACAACAGTACCGTTCTCATCAACAGCAAGGCACCTGTCCGCATCGCCGTCAAACGCAATGCCCAGATCACAGCTGTTTGCCTTTACAAAGTTTGAAAGCTGCTCCAGATGAGTAGAGCCGCAGCTGTCGTTGATGTTTGTGCCGTCAGGCTCGCAGCTCAGCAGATATACCTTTGCGCCAAGCCCTGTAAACAGCTTTTCGGCAGTTGCGGAGGCAGAGCCGTTTGCGCAATCGACTGCTATCCTCATTCCCTCAAAGCTCTTTTCGCCTGTGGCAAGAATGTGGCGGATATAGCTTGTCACCGCTTCTCTGTCAACAGTGAGCCTGCCCACATTGCTGCCGCTTCTGAGCGACTGTGTGAGCTTTTCGGGAGTATCGAGCACCAGTGCTTCTATTTCTTCCTCAATATCGTCGGAGAGCTTGAAGCCTGTGCCCGAGAAAAGCTTTATCCCGTTAAATTCCATGCTGTTGTGCGAAGCGGATATCATCACTCCCCCATCGGCACGCATGGCTTTTACAAGGAACGCCACTGCGGGAGTAGGAACAACTCCCAGACTTATAACGTCCGCTCCCACTGAGAGGATACCTGCCGTAAGCGCAGCTTCCATAATGTCGGAGGAAATGCGTGTGTCCTTTCCGATAAGTATCCTTGCCCTGTGGCCTGCCTTTTTGCAGAGCACCGATGCCGCCGCTCTGCCTATCTGCATGGCAGTCTCACAGGTAAGCTCGGTCACGGCAACACCTCTGGCACCGTCGGTGCCGAATAATCTGCCCATTAAAGTATGATCTCTCCTCTTTATTCAAACATAGAAATCTGACCGCTTTTTTCAGCGGGAATATTGTAGCCCATATGCCTGTATGCAAGGGCTGTTGCGCATCTTCCTCGTGGTGTTCTTGAAATAAAGCCCAGCTGCATAAGATATGGTTCGCAGACATCTTCCAGCGTAACTGCCTCTTCACCTATAGCCGAGGCAAGGGTCTCAAGTCCCGCAGGGCCTCCGCTGTATCCCTTTATGAGCATATTTAGAAATCTCTTGTCAAGATTATCAAGTCCCAGTGAATCTATTTCCATACGGTCAAGGGCGATGGCAGCGATTTCGCCGTTTATCTTTCCGCCGCCGATCACTTCCGCAAAGTCACGGACACGCTTTAGCAGTCGGTTTGCGATACGTGGCGTTCCTCTGGAGCGCTTTGCTATCTCAAGAGCGCCGTCCTTATCACAGGCAATGCCGAGAATTACGGCAGAGCGCATTACGATATCGGTGAGCTGCTCATGGGAGTAAAGCTCCAGACGCTGGATTATACCAAATCTGTCTCTGAGAGGTGATGTGAGCTGACCTGCTCTTGTGGTAGCGCCCACAAGGGTGAACTTGTGCAGATCTACCCTAAGCGAACGTGCCGAGGGGCCTTTACCGATGATGATATCAAGGGCAAAATCCTCCATTGCAGGGTAAAGTACTTCTTCAATGGAGCGGGAAAGGCGGTGTATCTCATCAATGAAAAGCACATCGCCCTCACCGAGATTTGTGAGCAGTGCCGCCAGATCGCCCGGCTTTTCAATGGCAGGGCCTGAGGTTATGCGGATATTTACGCCCATTTCGTGGGCGATTATGGCAGAAAGTGTGGTTTTTCCAAGACCCGGAGGGCCGTAGAGAAGCACATGGTCAAGAGGCTCGTTTCTCTGCTTTGCAGCCTTGATATATACCGCAAGATTTTCCTTTACCTTTTCCTGACCTATATATTCGTTAAGAGTTTTGGGCCTCAGAGAATAATCAACGTCGTCCTCGTCGGAAGGCATCGCCTCTGGAGAGACCATTCGCTCTTCAAAATCAATATCGCTTTGTTCCAGCAAGTTTCAATCATTCCTTTCGGCTTACCTTTTATCAGAATTTTGCAAGGCTCTTCAGTGCCTGACGGATCAACTCCTCCGCAGAGAGAGCGGGATCAAGCTTTGAAACGGCGCTTTCCGCCTCTGCCTGAGAGTAGCCCAGTACCAGCAGAGCGTCCAGAGCCTCCCCTGCTGCTCCGCCCGAGATTAGCACTCTGTTCACGGCTGCGGGAGCGGAGCTTTCCGCAAAGCTCATCTGTTCCTTAGATATCTTGTCTTTAAGCTCCAGAACTATTCTCTGAGCCATTTTGGGGCCAACGCCCTTAGCCTTTGTAAGAAGCTTGTGATTGCCTGTTGCCACCGCAAGAGCAAAGTTATTTGGGTCAATATCCGAAAGGATACTGAGCGATACCTTGGGGCCAACGCCCGAAACTCCCAGCAGCAGCTTGAAACAGCCAAGCTCCTGCCTGTCATGAAAGCCGAAAAGCTCAATGTCGTCCTCACGGACATGGAGATAGGTATAAAGGGTTTCCTCGCTGCCTATATCTCCCATACGTGCAAGGGTGTTATAGGTGGTTCGGCAGCCGTAGCCAACACCGCCGCATTCTATTACCGCAAGACCTGCTTCCTTGTGAACGAGAGTTCCTCTTACGCTGTATATCATATTATCAATCCTTATTGTATCAGTTGAACTTTATAGCCGATGAGCAGTGACCGTGGCATATTGCCAGAGCCAATGCGTCGGCAGTATCATCGGGCTTAGGTACGGAAGCCAGCCCGAGGATCGAGCGTGTCATCTCCATGACCTGCTTCTTTTCAGCCCTGCCGTAGCCTACAACAGACTGTTTTACCTGCAGAGGCGTGTACTCAAACACAGGCACGCCTCTTTCGGCAGCAGCGAGTATGATAACGCCTCTTGCCTGAGCAACATCAATGCCCGTTTTCTGGTTCGTGTTGAAGAAAAGCTTTTCGATACTCATGGCATCGGGCTTGAAGGTGTCAAGCACTGTTTCCATATCGTGATAGATATCCATGAGCCTCAGTGTGAAATCCGTGCCTGCTTCCGTAGTGATAGCGCCATAGCCCAACGGTCTGAACTTGTAGCCGTCATAATTCAGTATCCCATAGCCCACGATAGCATAGCCGGGGTCTATTCCCAGTATTTTCAACAGTACACTTCCTTCACAGCAAATCACTTCTTTTAATTATAACATAAACCGTTATATGTTGCAAGTTTTTTTGAAAATATTTTTCCGCAGTTCATTGTGATAAATACCTATTGTATCCGATGAAATTTGTTTAATCTGACTATCTGCAAGATAACGAAAAATGCTGACCGCCACGGCAAGGTAAGCGGTCTGCGATAAGAATATAAGCTATAAGCTATGATATCAGCTTCGGGGGTTATCAGCATCAACAGGTACCCACAGCCCTGAGCTGTTTTTTACCATGCCCGATCTGCGGCGGTCTATCTCTTCCATAAGCTTTTCGTTCATTTTCTTTTCAGCACTGTCCAGCATATCCGATACGGCAGTAAGCTCCTCATCGGAAAGAATATCTGCATTTATGTGCTTTATTCTCGGCATAATTTTTCCTCCCCATTATGGTATAAGTTAATATAAACTATACCACATTTTTAGGCTTATTTCAATCGGTATCGAAAAAATTTTCGTAAGCTACTTTTCGTACTCATTTTTCAGCTTTTCAAGAGCTTTTTTTTCAATCCTCGAAACATATGAGCGGGATATATCCAGCTTTTCCGCCACTTCCCGCTGAGTAAGGGGCTTTTTGCCGTAAAGGCCATATCTGTAAAGGATTATCTCCCGCTCCCTGTCGTCAAGGCTGTTTTCCACAAAGCCGTACAGCTGGCGGGATTTTATCATGGTGTCTATCCTGTCAACCATGTTGTCGTCCTCGGCGATAATGTCCATCAGGCTCATGCTGTTGCCGTCCTTGTCAACGTCAACAGGCTCATCAAGGTAAACGTCACGTGCACTTTTCTTGGCACTTCTAAAGTACATCAGTATCTCATTGTCGATGCACTTAGCTGCATATGTGGCAAACCTGGTGGATTTGGAATTGTTGAAGGTGGATACCGCTTTTATAAGTCCTACAGTGCCGATGGAGATAAGCTCTTCCGTATCTGCGTTGGACGTGTAATATTTCTTCACCACATGAGCCACAAGCCTGAGATTATGCACGATAAGCTCAGAGCGGGCGGAAGTGTCCCCCTCTGCCATGCGGCGGAACGCCTCCGCCTCCTGCTGTGCAGACAACGGCTTTGGAAATACCGTGCCGCTTTCCATATGCAGTGCAAAGTACAGCATATTTTCCATAAGCCATGATATCAGTCCGCCGAACATAAAAAATCACCTCGGATATATTATTTAAAATAATATATTCAAGGTGAGATTTGTCCTATTCTGTTTTATTCGGCGGTATTGCCGCCGTTCTCTTCGGTAGCGGCGGAAGCAGCTGCCTTTTTCTCGGAAAAGCGCTTCATAGCCTGCATTCCGAAAATAATAACTCCGCCGATAAGGAACGGTATGATGCGGAATGTACCGAAGGTCATGGGAGGCTGAGGGTCATCAAGAGTTGCGGGACCCATAATAACTGCGTATATGGAACCTATCATCAGACCGATTATAAGGTAAACCGTTGCTCCCCTGTGCTTTTCAAGGGCACGCTGGATTATCTTGATTATTGAGATAACGCCTGTGATGATTCCCAGACCGAAAGCAATAAGAAGAGGGAGTGCATGGAAATCCAGATGAAGCAGGTCTTTTATTCCTGTGATTATGGGAACATACAGACCGAAAATGAGCATCAGCGTGGAGCCTGAAATTCCCGGGAGGATCATTGCGCATATTGCGATAGCGCCTGCAATAAATATGTAGAGGTACATCAGCAGGCCGGGGTTATCGAGGTTAAGACTGTTGTCGGTGCCGCCTACGGGGTTAAAGTGGGTTATAGCTGCAACTATTGCTATGCCTATAAGCAGGAAGAATGACATACAAGCCCTGTCCTTCAGGCATTGCTTTTCTTCCATTATTACAAGAGGTATGGCAAAGATTATGAAGCCGATGAACAGAGATGATACGGTGTAAATATGGCTCTCAAACAGGCTTGACAGCATAACCACCGCCATAAGGAAGCCGATTATCCAGCCTATTCCCAGATTTATCAGATAGAAAAAGGCTTTCTTGCGTTCCTCCCATGAGCCTGTTATCAGGTTGCCGAGAGCATTTATGAAATTGTCGTAAAATCCCATAAGAAATGCCACCGTGCCGCCCGAAACTCCGGGAACGCTGTCGGCAAGGGACATACAAAAGCCGTGTATGGCTGTGATGAGCTTGTTCATTGTTGTGACCTATCCTTTCCACTTGCGTTTTATGTATATATTTTGTTGTCCGAATGACAGGTTTCAGTATAACACACTTTACATTTCTTTGCAATAGAATGCTCTGAAATTATATGAGATTTTTACGAAAATTTCTTGAAATTTTCGGGTAAGTATGTTATAATGAACTTAATCGAAAATATGCGCCCGTTCAGAGCGCCTTTGTCGGATAAAAATGAAGGAAGGTCATATTATGGGCAGTTACATAAAAACCTACATGAGATCGGTAGATAAAGCCCTCGAGGACGAAAACACCGACTTTGCGGCACTGAAAAGAGAACATCTTGTACAGATAGAGTTTATCCAGCACGAGCGCCTTATCCACCTTATGGTGACGATAATGTGCTGTATCCTGTTGTTTATAGGGATGTGCGTATTTTTCCTTTCGCAGCTCACTGCGTTTATGGTCGTAAATGCACTGCTTCTTATACTTGATTTCAGTTACCTTATATATTATTTTTTCATTGAAAACAGCACCCAGCAGCTTTACAGGCAGTACAACAAGATCTGCGCAAAGCTTGAGCCTGATAACAAGACCGTTACCGAGCTTCTGACCGATAAGAAAATGACCTGAACTTAATTTAGATTGGAGGATCTGCCGTGAAAGTCACACCGGAGATCGTTCGTGAGATTATAGATAAAAAAGATATAATAGTGGAGTTCCAGCCGATATATTCCCTTAACACAAGAAAGTTTATCGGCCTTGAAGCTCTTTCAAGAGGTGTTTACAACGGCGAGATAGTTTCGCCGTTTTTCCTGTTCGATTATGCCAAAAAGGACGGCACCGCATTAAAGCTTGACAGAATATGCCGTGAAAAGGCGATGAAGGCTTTTTCAGCCGAGACATCAGCTCCGTCGCTGTTCATCAATTTCGAGACATCTGTTCTCAACGGCATAACCTCAGGCACGGGCGAGATAATGAAAACGGCTGCGGAAAACAATATTTCTCCCCAGAATATCGTTATCGAGCTTAACGAATCACAGGTAAAGGACTCCTACAACCTGATGATGTTCGTGGATTTTTACCGTTCAAAAGGCTTTCTTATTGCACTTGACAATGTGAGTGCAGGGCTTGACACCCTTAACCGCATAATGCTCATAAATCCCGATATCATCAAGATAGACAGGGCGATTGTCTCCCAGATAGATTCAAGCAAATATAATCAGGAGGTCTTCCGCTCCATCATCAACACCGCAAAGCAGATAGGCGCAATGACCGTTGCCGAGGGTGTTGAGACTGTAGATGAGGTCATCACCTGCATGATAATGGGCGTGGATTATTTTCAGGGCTTTTATTTCCAGAAGCCTGAGCAGTTCAACTATCTTTTCACCAACGAAGCAAGAATGAAAATAGAGGACGCAGCCCAGAAGCTTAACATCTCTACCAAGAAAAACCCCACTATTGTCAATATGAAGATCGAGAGCTACAAGCGCATCATCTACAATCTTGTGAACCGTCTTTCCTGCATGACAACGGACGATTATAACGCAGAGCTCAGAAATTACGTCAACGAGCATACCGAAATAGAATGTGCGTTCCTTATCAATAAAAAGGGCTTCCAGATAACCGACACAGTAATGTCCCCCGGAGTTGAGATACTGGAGGGTTATCACCCTGCAATAGTCGGCGTGAATCATGATATCAAGAATTATTTCTATGCCATAAAGGAGCAGATCGAAGACCCGTTTATTTCGGGCTGGTACATATCCAATGCAACAGGTAAGAGCTGTAAGACCATTTCCTCGAAATTCTACGATAAAAACGGTGAAATGATAGTTGCCTGTGTGGACTTGAAAAAGCAATAAAAATAAGAGCTTTCCGAAACAAAAAACGGAAAGCTCTTTTCTTTTGCTGTGTCAGACGATTTTCAATCCCAGAAGCTTTGCAAGCTCTATCGCCTGCTCGTAATTTACCTTTACATCTTTAAGGGCAGACAGCGAAAATCTTGCACCGCTTATGCTGCTGTTTGAGAAATCACAGCCGCCTATGTCAGCTCCCCCGAAGTCGCAGCCGCTGAAAATATTGTTTTTCAAAGCAGTGCCCCTGAGCTTTGCATCGGCAAAGGAGCTTTCGTTGAGAGTACAGTCCTTTAGTGAGGATTTTTTGAATGTGCAGGCTCCGAAAGATGAGTAAGGCCCTGTGCAGTCGGAAAAAACACAGCTTTCCAGCAGGCTTTCGGAAAATGAGCTGCCTGTGATTCGGCATTTATCAAAGCTGCACTGCTTAAAGGTGCAGTCATACATATGTATATTGGAAAGGTCGCAGCCCTTGAAGCTTACATTTTTGAAATAGACCTTTTCAAACTCACATTCTCTGAAACGGCAGCTGTTGAAATCCGATTCCTCGATATCAATTCCGTAAAGCTTTATCCCGCACACCATATCATCGGAAAAGGACTGCTTTTCAATATCGTCCTCATTTTCCTGAGCATTGAGCATAATTTCCTGTAGATCCATAGAACACTCCTGTAAAAATTCAGGCTGCCGAGGTCATCGGCAGCCTGCTTAATTATTCATCATCAAAATTTCCGGGAATATGCAGCTGTTTTACAGGAATTCTTTTAAGAGGTGAATAAGCAAACTTGGGACAGGAAGCGTCCCCGTTTACGAGGCCTCTTTTTTCACATAAAACCTTTCCGCCGTCCTTTGCTCTTGTGCCGAATGCGCAATACTGACATTGGGGCTGAATATCGTTGCCGAAGTATTTCTTCTTTGCCATATGAACATTCCTTTCCTGTGGATGGATTATCCTGCGGCAATGATGTTTTATGTAATGCCGCTGTTTATCATTATTCATTATATCACATTTTTTTGTTTTTGACTATAGTTTTTTGTGAGATTATTAAAATCGTCATAATCAACAAAAATATAGAAAGTATTGGTTGATTATGACTAATAATGACAGCTTCTCTGCTGATGGAAGCGTTTACAGCCACTGCTTCTGTGGGAAAATAATCGGGCATTATCAGCCTGCATATCAGAAAAGCTGCGGCGGAGCATGGTATTCTGCACAGGAGTGCTTTCATAGGCGAAAATCCCCTGCAAACGGACATTATCTGTAAATGAACACAAATGCCTCCGAAGCTGAGCATTGCCGCTGCCATGGGGATAGTTACTGTAACATCGCCGAATATCCTTGTAAGATTGCTTATTTCAAGGAATGACCGCACAAAGGGATATATCTGTGCAGGCGGATATTTTATTGCCCGTGAAAGCAGAGCGGAGACTGCTCCGAATGCTCCCGCCTTGCCCAGTATTCCCATTACCGCCGCCATAAAGATTATCATGCCGCATATTATTGCCATGCTTTCCGCTCCCGCTCTTACAGATTCGGTGAACAGGCTTGCCGAGAATGTGACCTCTGCCTTTTCTTCCGACCGTGGAGGTATCTTTCGGGTAAAGGAGGTTAACAGAACTCCCAGCAGATTTGCCCCTGCCACGGCAAGAAAAATATATCCGCTCATGCCTGCAATATCGGGAGCAACGGCAACAGCCACGGCGGAGATATATGCAGGCCCCGGAGCGATGCAGAAACAGAGCATTTCTTCCGCCTGTTTTGGGGTTATCTTCCCCTCTGTCTCCATCTGGCTTATAAGCGAAGCGCCTATGGGATAGCCTGCGAACTGGCTTATGAGGAAGATTGGGAAAAACTCAGCGGGCATTCGCAGTATATATCGTGATATCCATGAAAAGGGTCTGCCGATGAGCTTATATGTGTTTGTGGATATCATCAGCTTTGACAGAACGGTGAATGCGTAAAGTGACGGTATCATTACCGTAAGGCACAGCCCTGCGGCAGTCTTTGCCTCGGCAGCTGTTTCACGGCACGCCCATATCATTGCGGCTGCGCAGGCTGTTAGGGCGATCGCCTGCAAGCGGCCTTTCAGATGTGTTTCTTTCATGTTATCCTCCCGTTTCGGGCATATGAAAGCCCGTCCATCAATATATATAATATGAAGCGGCGGATAATATTCCGATAATCTTTTATCTGAAAGGAACGGTAATACATATGGATCTGAAGCCATTCAACACGCAGATAACCGTATGCGGCAATTCTTATCTGGAGATAGAAAACTGCAGGCGGATAATGGAATATAACGATATTTATCTTAAAGTAAAGGCATCGTCGGGGCTGGTGGTAGAGATATGGGGCACAAATCTGCGGCTTTCCGACTATAATACAGACGGCATATCCGTCCGTGGCAGGATAGCTTCCATTGAGCTCCACGGCAATGAGGACGAGGTGGAGTAAAATGAATCTGTATGAAATAAGAAGCCGCACATATTTCGAGATATCCTCCGACAGCGGCGATTACAACAAGTTCGTAAATGCCCTGCGATGCAGTCCCGTGCAGTTCTTCGGGCTGGAGATACGTAAAAATGTTATCAGCGGATATGTCCGCACCAAGGATATGAAGCGCCTTTGCAGTCTTGCAGAGGCGTACAGGCTCGATGTGACCCAAAGCAGTGAGCATGGTGCGGCGGTGGTCCTGAAAAAATATAAAAAGCGCTACGGTCTTGTGATAGGCTTTATGCTGTCTGTGGGGATAATAGCGTTCCTGAATGATAGGGTGATGATGATAGAGATAGGCGGAAACGAGACTATCTCCGACAGCAGGATAATATCGCTGCTTGAAGATACGGGCATAAGCATAGGCAGCAGAATATCCGACATTGACCTTCGCCAGGCGGAAAGGCGCATAAAAGGAATGGACAAGGACGTGGGCTGGATAGGTATTCGTCACACGGGAAGCAGGGTCGTGGTGGAGATATCCGAGCTTACCGAGCCGCCCAAAATGCAGAGCAAGAACACTCCATGCAATATTGTGGCATCAAGGGACGCACAGATAAAAAATGTCCGCCTTTACAGCGGAATGCTGGTGCCGATGGTGGGCGATGGTGTAAAAAAGGGTGATATCATTGTAAGCGGAGTGGTAGATACAAAATACGGCAGAAGCTTTTATGTCCATTCTATCGGGGAGGTAACAGGGATATACACCGAGAAAATGACCTTTTCCAAGCCGCTTGAATGTGAGGAATATGTGGGAGCGGGCACGGCAGAAAAGAAAGCCATATCTATTTTCGGGAAGCGCTTTGTTTATTCCTCCGAGGGCAGTGTTGACGGCGAATATGAGTACAATGAGGACGAAACTCCCCTGACACTTGGAAAAATAACCTTTCCCGTTTCAAGGGTGGATATGCACTATCATTTGCTGGAAAAAGTGACTGTCACCCGAACCGAGGAGGAAGCCGAACAGCTTATTGGCGAGAGGATAGACAGGTACGAGAAAAACTTTATCACAGGAAATTCCGAGATAGTTCAGCGGGATATTGAAAAAAGCGTATCGAACGGCGTTGTGACCTTTTCCGTTACCTATACTCTCGAGGGTGAGATAGGCGTAGAAAAGCAGATATTTGCAAGATATGAGGACGCACAGGGACTTGAAAAGAAAACAGAAGAGAATAAGTGAAAAGATCCTCTGGCCGGATATCAGTCAGAGGATCTCTTTTATTTGTGCAGGTCTGTTTTGTGCTGTTCTTCGTATTTGTGCTTGGTTGCAAGTCCGCCACGGATATGGCGCTCACGTTTGTTTGTTTCAAGTATCTCTTTCACTGCGGGAAACATTGACGGACTTATTTTCGGCAGCTTTTCTGTCAGGTCTTTGTGTACGGTCGTAACAAAAGCGAAAATCGCTGCCTATTTTCAGCTCGTCCAAAAGATCAAAATAAACGTCTATTTTTCCGCTTTTATCCACAGTGATCTTGCTGATGATCTGCCTGAGTTGGGTGTTGGTCATTTTCTCAAATGTAGTTATTGCTTTCGCAGAGGAGAACATATTTTCGAGTTCTTTTTGAAGGCTGTCCCCTTTTGCCGCTCTGCCGTCAATGAGCTGAAGCTCGCTGCGGATATTTTCCGCTTCCTCGTTTATATCCTTTGCCTTTGTATTCAGCTCATCACGGGAAATAAGCTCGTCAACGTACATATCCATATACCTTTCACGCTTTTTTTCAAGCTTTCTCAGCCTTGATTTAAGCTCGGAGATTTTTTCGGCACTGCTGTCACTTTTGCCGCATATCTCATTGAATCGTGCGATAACAGTGCGTGTGAATTCTTCTCTGTTTGCGATTATCTGGGAAAAGTATGCCTGCAGGTCATGGGTAAGGTCGGCTTCGTTTATAATTGTGCGGTTGGGGCAGCTGCCTGTGCCGTTGGAGTTTCGTCCGCTGCATATCCATCGGACGCTGCCACGGTAAACAGAGCGCCTGAAAGAATATCCGCATTCACTGCATCGGATAAGTGTGCTGTAAAGGTGTTTGCTGCTTTGCCGCTCATGGGTCATGTTAAAGGCGGCATGGCGCTTTTTTAGCAGCTCCCCTGCCTGTCGGAAATCCTCATCTGAGATGATCCGCAGTTCGGGGCGGGAGACGATTATCCAGTTGTCCTCGCTTTTTGCAATGCGCTCCCCTGTCAGGAAGTCCTTGACCTCCTCTTTGCCGTTGACTATTCTGCCTGTGTATATGGGGTTGGTGAGTATCCTGCACACAGCGTTCTGAGTCCATTTGCTGCTGCGTTTTGTTCTTATTCCTTTTTCATTAAGGGCGTTTGCGATTTTAAGCGCTCCTATTCCTTTGCTGAGGTACATATCGTAAATATCATGTATTACAGCGGCTTCATGCGGATTGATATCCATATTGAAATAGTTCCCCGCTATTTTGTCATAGCCGAAAACGATGTTTGGAACACGTCCCTTTTGCGCATTGACCCACTTGCCGAATTTTACACGCTTGGAGGTGTTTGCGGACTCCTCCTGCGCAAGCGCCGCAAAAATGGTAAGCACAAATTCTGAATTGCCCAGCACTTTCTGATTTGATGTTAGGAACACGGTCTCGATATCAAGTTCTTTAAGGGTGCGTATGCTTTGCAGGAAATCCACGGTGTTGCGGGCAAAGCGTGAGATGTCCTTTACCACTACCATTTCAAACTGCCTTTGCCTTGCGTCCTGCATGAGCCTGAGAAATTCTCTGCGGTTCTTTATTTTTGTGCCCGATATGCCCTCGTCGGCATACAGCCGTACCATATTGTGACCGTTCTTTTCCGCAAATTCGGCAAAGAACTTTTTCTGGGTCTCAAGGCTGTTGAGCTGGTCTGATTTATCGGTGGATACACGGCAGTATGCGGCAATATTCATTGCGTGGCTTCCTTTCATATTACATAGCTTTAGGTAATATTATAGCATACTTTATGTGGGGAAAAACGGTGTTTGGCAGTTGTTATGGGTAAAGTAATTCCACAGATATCTTTGCGCAGTAAAAATACAGGTCAATATCCATTTCACAGCAGCTGAACTTGTAGCGGCGCTCCTGACCCGGACCATAGTCATCAATAACAAGCCCGTGAAAAAAGCCGTTGAGGGTATCAAAGCTTATCCGACCGCTTACATCTGTTAACAGCATTTTCAGCCAGTATTTCTTTTGCTCGTCCCGAATAACCATTTCAATATTATTGATATAGTCGTATTTGTCGGTATCATCAAATACGGTCTGATATTTAAATTCGTCAATGAAATTGAAAGTGTCCCAGCGATAGCAGCTTTCGGGCAGCTTGCTCAGGAGTATGTCAATGCCTTCAATATCTTTCATTTGATCCATTACATATATTCCGTTCATGGCTTATCTTCCGTTCAGTTCTTGTCATCTTTAAGGCGTGATTTTACAGCGGCAATGACCGTCTGAAGCACCTTTATTCGGGCATATTTCTTGTCATTGGCTTCTATCACGTTCCACGGGGCATAGGCGGAAGATGTCTTTGCAAGCATTTCGTTGACGGCAGCTTCATACTGCTCCCACTTTTCCCTGTTGCGCCAGTCCTCATCGGTTATTTTCCACTGCTTAGCAGGGGTGTTCTGACGTTCTGTAAAGCGCCTGAGCTGTTCGTCCTTATCTATCTGGATCCAGAATTTTACGATTATAAAGCCGCTGTCGGAAAGCTCCTTTTCAAATCCGTTTATTTCATCGTAAGCCTGAGCGCAGCGTTCGGCGGGAGTAAAGCCCTCGAGCTTTTCCACCATAACTCTTCCGTACCAGGTGCGGTCGAAAATGGCAATGTGGCCTGTCTTGGGAATATTGTTCCAGAAGCGCCACAGGTAATGGTGAGCAAGCTCTGTTTTATCGGGAGCGGCAATGGGTATCGCCTCATAGCCTCTTGGGTCAAGGGCAGATGAGAGGCGCTTGATAGCTCCGCCCTTTCCCGCAGCGTCCCAGCCCTCAAATGCGATTATCATGGGTATTTTTGCCTGATATAGCCTGCTGTGGAGCTTGGAAAGCTCTTTCTGGCATTTCTTCAGCTGTTCGGCATAAGCTTCGTCCGAAAGCGTTTTGTTTTCAAGTGAAATATCGGAAAGCTTTGGCATTGGCAGCAACTTGTATTGCTTATCGGAGGTAAAAGTTACCTTTGGAGAATCAAGGGCACTTGTTATACGGTTGGTAACGGTACTGAACATCTGATATTTGGCGAAAGTCTTATCGGTTGTGTCGATAACAGTCCAGTGAGCCTGCGGGGTATCGGTCCGGGTGAGCATATCGTCAAATGCCTTATAATATTCGTCATAAAGCTTGTGACGCTTTTTATCCCGCTCGGTCACTCTCCACTTGGTCTCGCTGCTTTCACGAAGC
The DNA here is from genome assembly GCF_025567215.1 of Huintestinicola butyrica. Lineage (NCBI taxonomy): Bacteria > Bacillati > Bacillota > Clostridia > Eubacteriales > Oscillospiraceae > Huintestinicola > Huintestinicola butyrica. Next base: position 1,056 of record NZ_JAOQKB010000011.1, on the reverse strand, counting down.
TTGTCAAAGCGGCGCTTCTGATCCTCCTTGCTGATCTGCAGGAAGAATTTTATGATAAGATAACCGTCATTTCTCAGCTGACGTTCAAATTCGTTGACGGTCTTTACTCTGCGGGCGTATTCCTTATCGGAGATATCCTCTTCCATACATGCGACTGCAAGCTCCTGATACCAGCTTCTGTCCATGACTGCCATTTTGCCGTATTCGGGGATATTTGCCCAGAAGCGTTTCATTATAGGATAGCGCATCTGAGCGCTGTCAGCAGGCAGGGTGGAATAGACCTTGAAAAATCTGGGGTCAAGATGTTTTATAAGGTCGCCTATCAGACTTCCCTTTCCCGATGCGCTCCAGCCTTCAAAAATAATGATGACTGGGAGCTTGTTTTCTCGGATTTTCAGCTGAAGCTCCGCAAGCGTCTGCCTGAGCTGAACGGTCTTTTCTTTAAGGTCGGAATTATCAGTGGTGTTTGTTAATGCGTTTTCAAGCATATAAGCGTCCTCCTTTTTGTGCCGATGAACTTTAAAATATATTAACATATTCAGCCGTGATTATCAAGAGCTTTTTGGCGATATAGGCAAATTTTATCAGAATTTGTCTTCACAAGATAAATGTGGTAAAATAAAAGAACAATGAGATATACAAGTGATATGACGGAAAGTCAATGGGAAATAATAAAACCAATATTACAGGAAGCAAAATACAGGAACTTGGAAGAAAAGCAAGAACAGATAAATGCGGTATTTTACTTGGTGAAAACAGGGTGTCAATGGAGAAACCTGCCAAAAGATTTTCCTAAGTGGAAGACCGTATATAGCTTCTATAGAAGAGCTTGTCTGAATGGAATATGGGATAAAATACAGAAAGCACCGGTCAAAAAAGTTCGTTTGGCAAAAGGTAGAAAAGAAGCTCCAAGCTATGCTTTGATCGATTCACAAAGTGCTAAAACAGTATCATCAAATGAAAACCGAGGATATGACGGAGGAAAAAAACAAAAGGACGAAAGCGGCATATAGTAACATATACAATGGGAAATCTGCTTTGTGTGCACGTCCATGC